>SLAV01000249.1 GCA_007126655.1 Haloferula sp.
AGTTTTCCGAGAGGATCGGGCGCACGTCGCGGTTGTAGGACGGCACGTCAGCGAAAAGATGCGCTGGAGCTGCGATCCATGAGATGGCGAGAAGACGGCGTAACACGAGTAGCATACGGCAGTTGGACCGGGGTTTTTCATTTCCTTGTCCGATTGTGTGGGTGCGTGGCATGGCTCATCAGCAACGTTGACCCTGGCCATTCAATTCAGGTTGAAGGAGACGAGTTTTTTGCCTCAAGCTTCGCTGGAACTGAGGGCCATTCCGGAGAGAGGAAGGGGCGCGGCAGTGGCTCTTTGGTGGCGAGGGTGGCGAGGATGTGAGCGATCGTCGGGCCGCCGGGTTGCGGCCGGTAATCGGGCCGGATGTCGGCGAGCGGCATGAGGACAAACCTGCGGACGGCCATGCGCGGGTGGGGGAGGACGAGGTCGGGCAGGTTGATGGCGGCGTCGCCGCAGTAGAGGATGTCGATGTCGATGACGCGGGGGGCGTTGCGCACGGGAGAGGGGATGCGGCCGATGCGGGATTCCAGAGCGCGGGTTTCCGCTAGCAGGGCGGCGGGTGTGCCGGGCCAGTCGATTTCGACGACGGTGTTGAGGAAGGTGGGCGCGCCGTCGGGGCAGCCTACGGGCGAGGTTTCGTAGATGGGGGCGGCGAGCGGGGGCGCGGCGGAGATGGCGCGCAGGCCGACAAGCGCGGCGCGCAGGTTGGCGGCGCGGTCGCCAACGTTGGAGCCCAGGGCAATGCCGGAGCGGGCCATCAATCGCCGAGGTGGTGGAGGCGGCTGATGCCGTAGTTGCGCGAAATACGCTCGTTCGCAGCCTCGATTTTTTCTGCCGGGAGGACAACGGGGCGGGAGGCTCCGTAGAGTTCGATGATGTGGAATCCTTCGTCCGGCTCGCGTTCGAGGAGTTCAAGGGCGTGGGGGAGGTCGGTGACCTTTTCGCCATTGATTCGTTCGACAACGCGGCCCTCAAACTCGCCGAGGTGGCTGTTGATGGAGTCGCTGAGGATGCGCGAGAGGACGACGACGTCGCGTTTTTCCTGGAACAGGCCGCGGCGGACATAATCGGTATAAAGTCGGCGGACGGTCACATCGGAGAACTTGGCGGCGGCGAACAGGTTGGTGTTGAGCGGCTGGAAGACCAGGCCGGCGAAGACGACGTAACGGGGCCTTTCCCCGTATTGGATGGCCTGCATGCGGCGCGCCCATTCGAGCGGGACGAGTTCGACGGACGCCTCGTGCAGCTCGCCGTCGCGGATGAAGCGGAGTTCGACGACGTCGCCGGCGAACTTGCGCTCGACGACCTCCTGATAGATCACTTTTTCACCGTCGAGTTCGACCATGCCGACGCTGTCGATGTCGAGTCCGTCGATGGACATGAGGATGTCGCCGGGTTCGAGGTAGCCGTCGCAACTACCGGTCGGGACGACGTTGGTGACCAGGATGCCCATGCCGTCGTCGGGCAGGTCGAGGGCGCGGCGCATGGCCGGGTTGGTGAGGTCGAAATCGGAGATGGCGAGATCGACGTAGTGGTCATAACTACCGGTTTCGATGTCGGTGAGAAATCTGCGGACGACGGGGGTGGGGATGATGTATCCGGTGTTGTCGGCCTGGCGGAGGCCTTGAAAGGCGACGCCGACGACTTTGCCGTCCTGGAGGACGGGGCCGCCGGAGTTGCCGGGATTGATGGCGGCGTCGATCTGGATGACGAGGTGCGAATCGATCCGGGTGTGCGAGTAAGGTTGGAAATCGATGCGGGAGACGACACCGCGGGTTACGGAGATCCTTTCGCCCCCAATGGGGTATCCCACGGCGCTGACCTCGGATTCGAGTCTTGGTATGTCGCCGAACTCGAAGACGGGGAAGTCCTCGAAATCGCTGAAGTCCTCAATGGAAAGCAGGGCGAGGTCGCAATCGTGGGCAATGTATTCGATTTGTGCCGGGTATTGACGCGGGCTGCCGTGAACGGTGATGAGGATGAACTGGGCGTTTGAGACCACGTGGGCATTGGTGAGAATGCGATTGTGGCCGATGATGAAGCCGGTGCCGTTGCCCCCGCCGAAGTTGCCCGCGCTCCAGGGCGTCGAGTAATCGGGCACCTGGCTGGCGGTCTGAATGCGGAGGACGGACTGGTAGAAATCCGAAGGCGAAAGGTCCTCGCCCGCCGAAGCGATGGAACCGGCGGCAAAGGCGGTGATGATCAGGCGGACAAGCGTATTCACGTCGGCAGGATAAGTGCGGGGCGACGGGTCGCAATGGGAAATTTCCGGACGGCGACCGCAGTTGCGACGTCAGGGTGAGGCGGGTTCGTGGCGTGGTGGAAAGTGGCGGGGCGGGTTGTTCTCGAAGTATTCGCGGAGGGCTGGGAACTGCTCCTGGTACATGGGGACCATGTGGGGTGCGAGGACGGCGAACTGGAGCTGCAGGGCGATGTAGATGAGGGCGGCGACGGCGAGGTAGCGGGTGCCGCGGACGGGGCTGAACCCGACGCGGTGGCCGCCGAGGTGGTCCCAGAGGGTGCGGCCGATGCGGCGGGTGATCCAGTAGCTGGCGGCCTGGCAGATGGGGGCGATGACACCCCAGCCGAGACCGATGCCGGCGACGAGCACGCGCAGGGTGCGGGTGGCGGCCTGGCGTCCGTCGAGGTGCGATCCGTCGTCGTTGCGGACGTGGATGCCGAGGATCCATTTGCCGGGGGTGGTGCCATAATGGCGGATCATGGCGGCCTCGATGGGGAGCCATGGCAGGAGCTGGAGGAGGAGGAACCAGGGGTTGCTGAAGAGCGCACCGACATCGGCGTTGGTGAAGTAGAGGAAGAGCCACCAGGCGGCGATGTAGAGCTGGAGGTCGGTCCAGCGCGCCCAGAAGCGGCGGAGCAGGTGGAGGTTTCCGGCGGCTTCGGGCGCGGGGGCGGGAGCGGGTTGTGGTGCTTGTGACGGCGCAGTGTCGGGTAGTGGGGGCGGGGTTTCCGCGTCGGCGGGTTGCGGTTGGGGCGCGGGGGGATTGTCTTCATTGAACTCGCTGCGGAAGATGGCGATTTCGCCGAGGGTGGACCAATTCGGCAGGCCTTCGTGCCAGGCGGGGGTGTCGGCGTCGTAGCGGCCGGATTCGATGTCGCGTCGGACGTCGAAGTCGGAGAAGGGGCCGTGTTTCTCGCCGTCGAGGATGAGCCAGATCTGCATGGGTCGCGCGGGTTAGAGGTTGCGAAGGGATTTGGCGGCATCGCTGCGGGCAGCAAAGAACGCGGGGACGAGAGCGGCGAGCGAGCAGAGGACGAATGCCATGAGGGCGATGACGGCCTGTTCGCCGGGGCTGTTGTGGGCGGGCAGGGTCTCGAAGCCGGTGAACTGCATGGAGAACGGGTCGAACCCGATGGCACGCATCATCGACTGGACCGGGCCGCGGAAGTGGATGACGAGGCGGCCGAGGCCGACGCCGAGTATGGCCCCGAGCACGCCGAGGAGCATGCCCTGGTAGAGGAAGACGCGGACGATCTGGCCGGGGGCGGCGCCAAGCGCCTTCATGACGCCGATTTCCTGCCGCTTCTGGATGGTGACGGTGAACATGACGGCCATCATGGAGAAGGCGGAGACGAGGACGATGAACGAAAGAGCGAAATACATCATGACGCGCTGCTGGCTGATGAGGGCGAAGAACGCCTGGTATTGCTCGCCCCAGGTGACGAGGCCCCAGGCGTCGGGGTCGATCTCGCGGGCGATGACGGCACGGACGGATTCGGCGGTGTAGGGATCCTCGAGGCGCAGGGCGATGCCCTGGACACCGTCGTCGAGGCCGGCGAGCGCCTGGGAGAGGGGGATGGGCAGGAAGAGGTCCGGGGTGATGGCGAGCTGGGAGGCCTGATAGACGCCGATGACCTCGACCTCGCGGGGGAGGACGAACCGGCGCAGGCCGCGCAGGATGTCGTCGTCCATTTCCGCGGGGTCGGTGGATTCGAGTTTTGCGATGGCGGATTCGAGATCGCGCCGCTGTTCCGAGGAGAAGCGCGAGATTTCCTTTTCGGCGTCGTTTTCGGATTCGGCGAGGCGGTCGAGGACGTCTTCGAGCAGTTCGCGCTCGGGCTGTCGGATGGTTTCCGCGAGGATGGAATCGATGTGCGAGTGGAAGGCGTTGTAGGCTTCGTTGGGAATGGCATGGGAGCCGTCGCCGGTGGTGATCCAGCCTTCTTCGAGGGTGGCGCGGGCGGCGAGCCATGCGTCGGCGTGGGCCTCGCGGACGGGCGGCTCCTCAGTGGCGCGGTATGCAGCCATGACCTCCTCGAAATTGCGGGTCGAGTAGAGGCGGACGACGTCGCCGACGCGGAGGTTGAGTTGTTCGGCGAGGTGGGATGAGACGACTGCGGCGTCATCGATGCCCAGGTCGGCGCTGGAGCCTGGGTGGTTGGCATGGTCGAGCATTGCGTCGATACCAGCGACCTGCGCCTCGTCCTGGCCGTCGATGGCGCGGAACTGGACGGGGCGCTGCCAGGTGTGGAAATCGACAATGACGTTGTCGGCAATGAACGGTGTGGCTCCGGCGACACCGGGCAGGCCGCGGGCCATTTCGGCGTCGTCCCGCCAGTTGCGCGGCGGGTCGGGCATGCCGTCGTAGTCGCGGAACGGCACGGAGCGTTCCTGAAGCAGAATGTGCGGGGTGAACCCGAGCAGGCGGTCCTTCACCTCGCGTTCGAGGCCGGCGTAAACGGCCATGACGACGACGAGGACGAGGACGCCGAGCATCACGCCGACGAGTGAGATCAGCGTGAAGGACGAGAGCATGGCCCGCCGCGGGTTGAGGTAACGGCGCGCGAGCAGGAAACTGAACGAGGTGCGTGCGATGCGCAGCGGATAACCCGGCGGCCCGCCGGGCGCAAGCGCGGGTTGGGCGATGCGCGGTTGCTTGATCGGGCGGGAATGTGGGTTAGCCTGCGCCACGTTGAAATCACGGGAGATCCAGATTGCGGGGGGAGGGCTTGCCGGGCTGTCGCTGGCGTTGGGACTGCGGAAGCGCGGGATCGGGGTGGTGGTGAGCGAGGCCGGGGACTACCCGCGGCACCGGGTGTGCGGCGAGTTTGTTTCCGGGGTGGCGGACGCGACGCTTGAGGCGCTGGGTGTGGGGGAAGCATTCGACGGGTCGCGGCGGCCGCGCCGGGTGCGCTGGACGCGTGGCGGGCGGGTGGTTTTCGAGGGGAAGCTGCCGGAGCCGGCGCGCGCGGTATCGCGGCACCGGCTCGACGGGCGGCTGGCGCGGATGCTGGGGGACGCGGGCGGCGAGCTGCGGACGGGCAGACGCGTGGATGCGGCGGCGGGTGCGGGGTGGGTGCGGGCATCAGGGCGGGGCAAGCGCGGAGCAGGATCGCGCATCGGGTTGAAGGCGCACGCGCGCGGGGTGGCGTTGCGGGCGGAGCTGGAGATGCACGCGGGAACGAACGGCCACGCAGGGATGGTGGAGGTGGAGGACGGCTGGGTGAACGTGTGCGGGATATTCCGGGTGGACCGGCGGGTGAGGGGCCGGGGCGCGGAGCTGCTGGCCGGGTATCTGGAGGCGGGCGGAAACGCGGGGTTGGCGGAGATTGTGCGCGGGGCGGAAATCCGCGAGGGGTCGTTTTGCGCGGTGGCGGGATTCGAGACGGGGCGGCAGCCGGGCGGGGAGGGGGAGCTGTGCATCGGCGATGCGGAGCGGATGATCCCGCCGTTCACGGGCAACGGCATGTCGATGGCGTTCGAGGCGGCGGAGTGCGCGCTGGACCCGCTGGCGGCGTGGGCGCGGGGCGGACTTTCGTGGGAGGCGGCCTGCGGGGCGGTGCGCGCGGCGCTGGCGCGGCG
>SLAV01000205.1 GCA_007126655.1 Haloferula sp.
GAATGATGGATATTTTGTATCCAGATTTGTTAAATCTGCGTTACAACCCGTTCGGATTCGCATCAATCAATAGAAAAACGCCCATGAAGTAGAAGGATTTAGCTTTTTTTCCCAGACACTACATAGAACCAGAAGTCGAAAAAATGTTTTTGTGATGCCGCCGTCGGAATCGGGGATTCCATAAAACGGGTTTTGCAGCCCGGTCGTCCATCGCCAGCCTCCGTGCTCGGTGGCTGGCGATAGGCTGTCGAATGCACTGATCAACAACGATGCGAGGTTGCCGCTGAAGGATTGCTGCGACGCGGAGGGTTCGTTGCCGAGTTCGCCCTTGAGCATGGCCTGGATGCAGAAGGCATACTGCCCGTGCGGCGCGTTGGCCGCCAGTGCCGGATCAGCCGGCACGTTGATCGGGATTGCGCCAAGCACCTCCTCGCCCTCCGAAAAGAAAATTTTCAATTTCGGTGCGGCCCCGTGGACCAGTCCGCGCCAGGTCAATTTGGACCGGTCCTCGCTTTCGGGAAACACGCGGTGCCAATCGGATGCCTTGATCTCCTCGGGGTAGGTTCTCCACGCGGCGGGCTCGATGTGCGGGTCGTTCGAGACGAAGTCCTCCGGCAGCAGGGCCTCTGTTGGTATTGCTGGATTGAACATGAACGCCATCTCCGCATCCATGCCCTCGTTGGCGATGGCCTAGGCTGTGACGAGGCAGCCGAGACTGTGCGCGGCCAGGAACTTCGCGCCCCCTTCGAGGTCGTTGACGAACGAGGAGAGGTATCCGGCGGTCTCAAGGGCGTTGAAGACGTTCCTGTGGTATTTCGAGGTGACGCCGAGGAGGTTCTGTGTCTCGTCGCCGAACCAACTGACGCCGACGAATTTCGCCTTGCTGCCGCTCCAGAACAGGCGCTTGAAGGCCTGGGCATGCCATCCCCTGGCCTGCATTTCGTTCACATTGTAGCCATGGAGGAAGACCAGCTAGTCCTCGTTGCAGAGTTCGTCCGGGAGGTTGTATGGCTCGTCCATGTGGTCTATGCCGGATGGGACAGTTGGCTCGTAGGCGGAGGCGTAGGGGCGAAGGTTTTTTTCGCGGTACATGCTTTTCACGTTCTTGATGCTGACGTGGAACGGCATTTCCGCCATGATCGCGCCATCGGACTCGCGCTCGACCCGGAGGATGATTGGATCGGTGGTGTGCGCTTCACGCCCTCGACGAGCAGCAGCCCTTTGCCATCGGCCAGTGCATCCAGCATGCCGGGCAGGCCAAGGCCGGAATCCAGCAGCGGCCCTGCGCCATGGATGGCACGCGTTTTGGCACCCTTGTAAATTGAGCGGTCTCAACAACCCTGAGATAATCGTCGGAGCTTTCCGGCGTGAGCTGCGGGACGATGACCACCCTCAAATGAAAAGACGTACTCTCCCGCCCCGAAGGCGCGGGGAAACACTTTCAGACGCTCAGCAGCGGGGCGATGACGAGCGAGACGATGGCCATCACGTTGATGAGGATGTTCATGGAAGGGCCGGCGGTGTCCTTGAGCGGGTCGCCCACGGTGTCGCCAACGACCGAGGCGTGGTGCGCTTCGGAATTCTTGCCGCCGAAGTTGCCGTTTTCGATGAATTTTTTCGCGTTGTCCCACGCGCCGCCGGCGTTGGCCATGAAGAGCGCGAGCAGCACGCAGCCGAGCAGCGCGCCGATGAGCATGCCGCCGAGCGTGGCGGCCCCGAAGACGAAACCGACGAGCACGGGCGCGCCGACGGCGATGGCCGCGGGCAGCATCATGCGCTTGATGGCCGCGGCGGTGGCGATATCGACGCAGCGCGCGGAATCCGGCTTGGCCTTGCCTTCGAGCAGGCCGGGGATTTCGCGGAACTGGCGGCGGATTTCGTCGATCATTTCGCCGGCGGCATCGCCCACGGCGAACAGGCAGATCGAGCTGACGAGGAACGGACAGAGGCCGCCGAGGAAGATGCCGGTGATGACTTTTGCGTCGGAGAGTTCCAGGCTGAAATCCGGGTTGTTGCTGCGGATCACGGCGATGTAGGCGGCGATGATCGCGAGCGCGGCGAGCGAGGCCGCGCCGATGGCGAACCCCTTGCCGATGGCGGCGGTGGTGTTGCCCACCTCGTCAAGCGAATCGGTGATGCGGCGGGTTTCGGGGCCGAAGGCGGACATCTCGGCGATGCCGCCCGCGTTGTCGGCGATCGGGCCGTATGCGTCGATGCTCATGGTGATGCCGATGGTGGCGAGCATGCCCACCGCGGCGATGCCGACGCCGTAGAGGCCGGCGCTCTGGTTGGCGACGAGGATCACCATGGCGACGGTGAGCAGCGGGATGACGACCGAGAGCATGCCGACGCCGAGGCCGCTGATGATGACCGTGGCCACGCCGGTGGTGCCGGATTTGGCGATCGAGCGCATCGGTCTGCCGCCGGTGAAGTATTCGGTGGAGAGGCCGATGATCATGCCGCCGAAGGAGCCGGCGAGCACGGCGAGCCAGACGCGGGTGCCCACGCCGAGGCCGGTCATCGTCAGCCAGGCGGCGATGATGAAGAGCACGGCCGAACCGATGGTACCCATGCGGAGCGCGCGGGCCGGCTCGGCAGCGGAGGCGAGCTTGACGATGCCGATGCCGAGCACGGCGCAGATCAGGCCGACGGCCGCGAGGGCCAGCGGCAGGAACATGAGGGCTCCGCGCGCCTCGTCGCCCGCGCTGGCGGCCAGCTCCGCCGCGCCCGCCGCGCCGAGCGTCGCCGCAATCGCGAGTGTGGCGATCTGCGCGTTGCAGTAGCTTTCGAAGAGGTCCGATCCCATGCCGGCCACGTCGCCCACGTTGTCGCCCACGTTGTCGGCGATCACTCCGGGGTTGCGCGGGTCGTCCTCGGGAATGCCGGCCTCGACCTTGCCAACGAGATCGGCTCCGACGTCGGCGGCCTTGGTGAAGATGCCGCCGCCGACGCGGAAGAAAATCGCGATCACCGAGGCACCCATGGCGAACCCGTGGATGACGTGAATGTCGTGCTCGGTCTCGCCGAAGAAGAGGAACAGCCCGCCGATGCCGATGAGGCCCATCGAGGCCACGGTGAGTCCCATGATCGAGCCGCCGGAGAAGGCCGTCTTCAAGGCTGCCGCCGCATTTTCCTCCTTTGCGGCCACGGCGGTGCGCACGTTCGCCTTGGTGGCGGTGTACATTCCGATGTAGCCGGCGGCCGCGGAGCAGATGGCGCCGAGGAAGAACGCGATCGACTCCTGGCGGTCCTTGAAGAAGACGGCGATGCCGAGAATGATCGTGAACGGCACCAGAATCCTGAACTCGCGCTGCATGAAAACCATCGCCCCACGGTGGATTTGTTCTGCGATGTCCGCCGTGACACCGGTGCCGCCGGACCGGCGCATGATGCCGCGATAGGTGAGAAAGGCGAGGAAAAGACCGATCAGGCCGAGGATGGGCACCACGAGAGGGAGTCCGGTTTGCATGGTTTTTCTGGGTTGGGTATGAAATCCATCCAATCCGCTTGCGCGGTGGATTTGCACTGCGGCGATAGTCACCATTCACCCTGTGCCCGCAAGGGAAAAAACAGGTTTCAGTTCATCAACCCCGCACCGCGCCTTCCCGACAGAACAGGGTGACCTCATGATAAACCGGATGCCCCGGACCAGTATCCGTTTTTGATTCACATCCGCCTGATGAAACGCAGACCTTTCCTCAAAATGACGGGCCTCGCCGGGCTCGGTGCCGCTTTTCCGGCAATTCGTGCGGCCGGAGGCGAAATGAATGCCGCCGCCCTGTATGCGAAATTCGTCCCCCGCGACAAAGGGCTGCCAGCCGATTGGATCGCCTCGCTCAAGGGGCGCGGTCATCGCCTCGACACCGCGATTACCCGGACCAAGACACAAGGAAACCTCGACGTGATCGGCATGACCGTCGGCGGCATCGGCTGCGGCACGGTCTATCTCTCCGGCGACGGCAGGCTGTGGATCTGGGACATCTTCAACCAACATCATGAAGGCGTTGTTGCCAACCGGGTGCCGATTCCCGAGGGACTCGGCAACATCTCATACGCGAACGTCGTCCGCGAACGCGACGGAGCGAACTTCCTGTCGCCTCCGCGCGCGGGCGATCATGGGAACGGTGTGGATGCCCGTTTCTCATTCATCCATGGGGAAAACGAATATCCGCTGGATGCCGATGGCTGGGACGAGGTGGCTTTCACGGGGCGCTGGCCGATCGGCACGGTCGAATACCGCTCGGAAAGGACTCCGCTCTCCGTCAAACTGGAAAGCCACAGTCCATTCATTCCGCTCGATCTCAATTCGTCCGCGCTGCCCGTGACCGTGATGGAATACACCATTTCCAATTCCACCGGCGAGGCTGCGGAAATCATGCTGACCGGCCACCTCAACAACCCGGCCGGACAGTTTTCCGAGCAGCAGGCGGCACGCTTCACCGAGGCCATCAAGAGCGACGGCGTCACCGGTCTTTTCCATGGTCTGCGTGGAGATGGCGCTGAGATCCGCGACGCGCTGGACTCCGGCAGCATGACACTCGCCGTCCTCGGCGCGGATGATGCCGCCGCAGATGCCGCGGCCAACACCGTCACCGCCAAGGCCACCGTGCCGGCCAACGGCAGCACGACCCTCCGCTTCGTGATCACCTGGCATTTCCCGAACCTGAACCCGAGGCACATGCCCGACGGGGCGAAACGCCATTATCTCAACGACTTCGATGACGCCCGCGCGGTGCTCGACCACTACGCCTCGCATCAGGAGCGGCTGACCGCGCTCACTCGCAAATGGGTCGCCACATGGAACGACTCGACGCTGCCGCAATGGCTGCTCGACCGCACCCTGCTCACCGCCAACACATTGCAAACACAGAACTGTCTGATGCTCGACGACGGGCGCTTCTGGGCGTGGGAGGGCATCGGCTGCTGCCCGGGCACCTGCGGCCACGTCTGGCAATACTCCCAGGGGCACGCCCGTTTGTTCCCCCGGATCGAGCGCAACCTGCGCGAAAAGACCGACTATGCCATCGCCCAGCAGCCCGACGGCCGGATCCACTTCCGGGGGTTCAACAATGAGATCTCCGCCATCGACTCGCAGGCCACATACATCCTGCGCACCCTCCGCGACCATCAGCTCAGCGACGATCCGGGTTTTCTCAAGCGCGTCTGGGAGCCCACCCGCAAGGCGATGCAATATCTCGTCGATTTCGACCGCGCCGACGAGCGCGGCGGGCTCGATGGATTGCTCGATGGCGAGCAGCACAACACGCTCGACGCCGAGTGGTTCGGCAAAGTCCATGTGCTTTGCTCGCTTTACATCGCCGCACTCCGCGCCGCCGAAGAACTCGCCCGCGAAATGGGCGATGAAGAATACCGCGAAAAAATGGCGCGCATCCACGCCAAAGGCGCGCGTAACATCGAAAAACTCTACAACGGCGAATACTACATCCAGATCGAGGATCCCGACCACCTGGATAAAATCGGGGTGGGTCCCGGCTGCTACATCGATCAGGTGATGGGGCAGTTCTGGGCGAACCAGCTCGGTCTCGGGCGCATCTACAACGCGGATCACCAGAAGTCCGCCCTGCGCGCGTTGTGGAAATACAACTTCGTCCCCGAATATGGCGACTTTCGGGAAGGTTTTCCGCTGGGTCGCCATTACGGATCCCGTGGCGACGCCGGCCTGCTCATGTGTACCTGGCCGAACGGTGGTCTGCGCGACGATTTCATGGAGCACTGGCAATACGCTTATTTCAACGAGTTCATGACCGGCTTTGAATACCAGGCCGCCGCCCACATGGTCGCCGAGCGCGACGATGACCTAGTGCAAAACGGCCTGGCCATCACCCGCGCGATACACGACCGCTACGACGCCGGCTTGGGGCGCAATCCCTACAATGAAATCGAGTGCTCCGACCACTACGCCCGCGCCGGCTCCTCATACGCCGTGTTTCTCGCGTTGTGCGGGTTTGAATACGATCAATCCAAAGGACGCCTCGCATTCGACCCGGTGATCGGTAAGGACAACTTCCGCGCGCCTTTCACGACAAGCCGGGCCTGGGGCACTTACGAGCAGAAGGATGGCAGCGCATCCATCACGATCACTCACGGGACACTCCGCCTGAGGCAGCTCGACCTCGCGGTTTTCGATGGCAAGCCGCACGCCGCCCGACTCAACGGACATGAAACAGAGATCCGTGATCTCGAATTGAAGGAGGGTGACGTGCTGGTCCTTACGCAAAACTCCCGGTGACACTTGCGCGGCCCCGGCGGGCGGCAGTGGCGCATGTGCGGGAGTGCCATGCGGCCGATTCCCCGGGAATTGTGGAAAAGGACGCGGCTCAGGGGCCGCTGATTTCCGGGACGTCGAATTGTTCCGCGTTTTCCCGGAGAATGTAGGCGGTGACGGCGGCGATGTCGGTGGGTGGCAGGCGTTGGCCGAAGGCTTCCATGAGGGCGCCGTTGAAGCCGGAACTGCCGGGAGGACTGCCGTCGTTGATGATGCGGAAGATGTCCATCGGCGTGTCGCCGTATTCCCATTCGCCATCCATCAGGGAACGGCCCGGGAGGTTGACGAATTGGCCGTCGCCAATCGAGATGCGGGCGTGAAGATCCGCACCGTGGCAGGCGAGGCAGTGGGTGGTGTAAACCTGGTGGCCAACCGCGAGTTGTTCCGGGTCGGTGGCGAGTTGGGTGACGAGGACGTCGTCGTCGAGATTGGCGAGCAGCTCCTCAAGGGCGGCGGCCTTGGCCTCGTTGATGACGGCGAGGCGGTCCTCAAGCCGCTCGACGTCGGTGCGGGTGAGGCCGAACTGATAGTAAATGATCCAGTAGGCGAAGAAGAAGAAGGTGAAGGCGAAGAAAATGAAGAGCCACCAGTTGGGCAGCAACTGGTCGTATTCCTGGATGCCGTCGTATTCGTGTTCGCGCAGGGCGATCTCGCCTTTTTTCGAGGCGTATGCGGCTCGGGTGATTTTGGGTTCTTCCTGGCTCATGGCGCGGAGTTCGGGGTTTGTGATTTGGAATCGGGATCCGTGGTGCCGTCGTCGAGCGGGATGTTGGCGAGGTGGTCGCGCTCGGGTTTCCTGAGCCGGATGGCGCGGATCGAGACGGCGATGAAGACGCCGGCCGTGATGATGAACGAGATGATCGGAATCAGGGCGGCCCAGTCGTGATGGATGATGCGTTGGAACATGGCGGGTGGCTTTCTGGCGGACCGGCGGCTCAGCGGCCGGTTTCGATTGCGCTGGTTTCCTCCGGCACGGGCGGTCGGCTGCGGATGGCGCGGCGCTGGGTGTCCGGGTTGAGCGGGGTGGGATCGAGGCGGAATTCGGGATCGATCTCCTCGTAAACGCCGAGCTTCTGCATGTAGGCGATGAGGGCGACGCCCTCGCTGGAGGCGAGCGTGCGCAGCAGATCGTCGCCCCTGAGGTCGGGTTCGGCGGGGAGAAAGACCTCGGCGGCCATCAGGGATTGGGCGATTTCCATGCCGTGGTCGAGGGCGTGTTGCTCGATTTCGTCGCGGGTCATGGCCGGGTAGGGGACGCCGAGGCGGCGCTGGACGTGAATTTTCCCCGGCAGGGATTTGATGTCGGCCTCCTTGGTGAAGAGGAAGTCGTATGCGGGCATGTTGGATCCGGGCGATGTCTGGCGCGGATCGACGAAGTGCTGGAAGTGCCAGACATTGCTGCGCAGGCCGGTGCGCATCACTTCGGAGTCGGGCACGAGCGCGCCGCCCTCGCGGGCGAGGTCCGGCCCGGTGCGCTTGGAGCCCCACTGGTGCGGGAAGTCGTATAGCGACTCGCCGATGCGCGAGTATCCCTGGTCGTCGCGCGGGCCGTAGCGCAGCACGTCGGGCACCAGGGTGCGGATCATCTGCGAATGGCAGTTGTAGCAGCCCTCGGCGATGTAAACATCCCGGCCGGCGAGTTCGAGCGGGGTGTAGAGTTCCTGGAGGCGTTCCTCCATGTTCTCGGCCCGGTTGACGAAGAATGACGGGATGATCTGCACCATGCCGCCGATCGCCACGGCGATGAAGACAAGCACGGTGAAGGGGATGTAGTTCTCGATGAGGCGGTCGAAGTAGCCGGCCCAGGTTTGCGAATCCCTTTTGAAGGTGATGACGGCCTTGACGGTGAGGATGACCGTGAGGGCGAGGGCGACCTTGTCGGCGTGCGGCGGCAGCATCATCCAGAGGATCATGAAGACGACGGCGAGGACGGAGTAGGTGACCGGGTCGTTGAGGAACGCCTGACGGGCCGGCATGGTGTCCACCTTGTTGCGTTCGAGGACGACGACCTCGGCGGTGGCGTCCACAGCCTTGCCGGAGCGGGCGGTCATCCAGAGGTTCACGGCGCAGAGGATGAAGCCGACGAGGTAGAACGCGCCTCCGGCGCTGCGCATGATGTATGGGAACTGGATGGCGAGCAGGGTTTCGACGAATTCGTATTTGAGGGTGGTGCCGTCGGGGTTCGTCTGGCTGAGCATGAGGCCCTGCATGATGCCGGCGATCCACATCGCGGAGACGTAGAGGAGGATACCGACGAGACCGAGCCAGAAGTGCATGTTGGCCATGTTGACGGACCAGAGTTTTTTGGTTCCCCAGAGGCGCGGGGCGAGCCAGTAGAAGACGCCGGCGATCATGAAGCCATTCCAGCCGAGGGTGGCGGAGTGGACGTGGCCGACCGTCCAGTCGGTGTAGTGCGAGAGGGCGTTGACGGCGCGGATGGAGAGCAGCGGCCCCTCGAAGGTGGCCATGCCGTAGAAGGTGATGGAAACGGCGAGGAACTTGATGACCGGGTCGGTGCG
The DNA here is from genome assembly GCA_007126655.1 of Haloferula sp. Lineage (GTDB taxonomy): Bacteria > Verrucomicrobiota > Verrucomicrobiia > Verrucomicrobiales > Akkermansiaceae > Luteolibacter. The sequence continues at coordinate 8,806 of SLAV01000205.1, forward strand.
CAGGCGGTCCCAGGCTCCGCGCAGGGTGAGCAGGCCGTTGAGCATGCCGGCCCAGGAGGGCGCCCACAGCATCAGTGAGAAGAGCATGCCGAGAAGCTGGAGCCAGCGCGGCAGCGAGGTGTTGAGCAGGTGGTGGGGGCCGGCCCAGATGTAGATGAAGACGAGCGCCCAGAAGTGGATGATCGAGAGGCGGTAGGAATAGACCGGCCGCTGTGCCGCCTTGGGCACGAAGTAATACATGATGCCGAGGATCGGCGTGGTGAGGAAGAAGGCGACGGCGTTGTGCCCGTACCACCATTGGACGAGCGCGTCCTGCACGCCACCGAAGATGGGATAGGAGTGGGTGAGCGAGGTGGGGATCGAGAGGTGGTTGACGATGTAGAGGAGCGCCACGGTGACGATCGTGGCGATGTAGAACCACAGGGACACGTAGAGCGAGCGCTCGTTGCGCCGCGCGAGCGTCCAGAAGAAGTTGGCGCCGAAGACGACCCAAATCAGGACGACGGCGATGTTGAGCGGCCAGATGAGTTCAGCGTATTCCTTGCCGCGGGTGAGGCCCGCGGGGAGGGTGATGGCGGCTCCGGCGATGATCGCCTGCCAGCCCCAGAAGTGGATGCGCGACAGCAATGTGCTCGCGGTGCGGCATTTGCACAGGCGCTGGGTCGAGTAATAGACGCAGGCGAAAATCATGTTGCCGACAAAGGCGAAGATAACGGCGTTGGTGTGCAGCGGGCGAATGCGGCCGTAGGTGATGAAGGCGAGGCCTTCGGACTGGATCAGGCCGAAGGTGATCCATTCGAGGAACTTCCCGTTCATTTGCCACCATGAGAGCTGGGTGGCGGCGAGCACACCCACGAACAGGCCGATGATGCCCCAGAACATGGAGGCTGCGAGGAAATGGCGGACCGTGCGATCCTCGTAGGTGATCGTGGTGGTATTTGCGGATCTGGCGGCGTCGGACATGGGCTCGGTGTCAGGGGCGGTTCCGGGGTTTGGATGGAGCGTCATCAAGCGGCAGCAGCGAGTCGCGCTCGATGCTCGAGCGGCGGCCGCGGCGGGATTCGATGGCGAAACAAACGACGAAAATGCCCGCCAGACACGAGCTGACGAGAATGGTGAGGGCAAGAACGTCCATAGACGGATCAAAGCAGGGCGTCGCCGTGGCTGCCGCGCACGCGTTGCGATTGATTGCGCGGATATTACGCGAGGCGGTGATCGCCGCGGGATTCCGCCTTTGCGCGGCGGCAGGGGGCGGGTAGAAGCGGGCATGTCGCAAGCAAACCGCATGTTGGTGGTGGCGCCGGAACGCTGGGATGAGGCGTGTTTCGCGGTGCCTGCGGTGCGGGCGCTTGCGGGGGCCGGGGTTTTTGCGGGCGTTTTCTGCGAGGCGGGGCGGGCGGAGTTCTGGGAGGCGGCCGGGGCTCGGAAGGTGCTCGTGCACCGCGGCGGGCCGAAGGCGGCGGATGTGGCGGGGGAGTGGGATGCGGCTTTGGCGTGGAGTTTTGGCGCGGCGGCGAAGGCGGTGGGGAAGGCCGGCGTGACCCGGCGGATCGCGCCGGCGGGGGGCGGATGGAGGCTGCGCCGGTGGGCGACGCATCCGGTGGAGCCGCGCGTGCATGTGTTGGAGCACCGCGTCCGCCATTATCTCGCCACAGTCGAGGAGCTTGGAGTCGCGACGCGTGAGACGGCGTATTTCAAGTCGGCGGACTTCGACATCCGGAAGGAGGACGGCACGGTGCTATTGTGCCCGGACTCGGACTTCGGGCCGAGCCACGAGTGGCCGCTGGAGCGCTGGACGCAACTCGGGGAATGGCTGCGGAACGAGTGTGGGGTGCGGCCGGCGGTGGCTTGCGGGAGTGGCGGGCGCCGATTGGGCCGTGCGTTGGCCGCGCGGCTCGGTGTCGCGGACGCGGTGGTGGATGCGGAGGATCCGGGGGTCGCGCTTCGCAGCCTCGCGGCCTATCCGCTGGTGGTCGCGGCGGATGGATCGCTGCCGCATGTGGCGGGCTTCGCCGGGGCGACGTGCGTGGTGCTTTTCGGTCCGAACGACGCGGCCTGGAAGCGGCCGCTCGGGAAGCACCACGCGGTGGTTTCCGAGCACGTCGAATGCGCGCCCTGCCTGATGGCGAAGTGTCCGATGGACATGCGCTGCCAAGACCGCCTTGCGGTGGATAGGGTGGCGGCCGCGGTTGCTGAAAGACTGGACGCCCTGCCCGGCGGCTGACACGGCGGATTTCCGGGGGAGTCGTTCCCGGCCGGCGCGGCCCTTCCGCCTTTTTTCTGGCAAGGGATTGGCATGCGTGCGTATCAAGGTGCCCATGTCGTTGCCGTCGTTCCTGACCGGGAGAATGCGCCTCGGCTTGTGGCCGGTGTGGCTTCGCAGGCCGGTGGTGATGGCACTGATCCGGCGCAAGTCGCTGACGGCGCTGCCGTTCGCCGGGCGGTGCCATGGTTTCCGCATCGAGGGCGACGCGGCGAACATGATTGATTACCACATCCTCTCGCGCGGGGCCTTCGAGCCCGGCCTGACCGGATTGCTGCGGATTTGGGGACAACACCACCGCGGAGGAAGGTTGCTCGATGTCGGGGCGAATATTGGAGTGCACACGCTCGGCTGTGCCGGAAGCTATGCGGAGGTGGTGGCGTGCGAACCGTATCCGCCGGTGGCGGACCGGCTTGAGCGCACGCTGGGCGCCAACGGCATTGGCAATGTGCGGGTCCACCGCACCGCGCTGGCGGATGCGGCCGGGACCGTGCGCTTCAAGGTGCCGATAGAATCCAACCTGGGCACCGGCAGCATCGTCGATGACCATGGCAATGCCGCGGGGGACCTCATCGAGGTGCCGGTGACCACCGGCGACCTGCTCCTCGGTGGCGACGGGGAGATGCCGGTGGCGGCGGTGAAGATCGATACCGAGGGGGCGGAGAAAAAAGTGCTGCAAGGACTTGCCCGGACGCTCACGGCGGACCGGCCGCTGGTGGTCTTCGAGTTGCTCGACGATTCGCCCGATGTGGCGCGGGAATTGATGGAATTGTTCCCCTGCGGCTACCGGTTTTTCCGCATCGGTGACATCAAGCGCCGGAGTTTCCATCTGGCGCGGTGGAAATCCGGCAACGGAGACATCGTGGCGGTGCCGGAGGAGAAGGAATCATTGTTCTCGCAAGTGATCCGGCCATGAGCGGGCGGGCGCCAACTCCGGACCGCGTGGTGATGGTGCTTGCCTCGCGCGAGGCGCGCGGCGCGCCAGCGGGCGGCATCCACCGCGCGGTGCTCGCCCACATCGCCGCGCTGCGGGCGAACGGGGTGGAGGTGACGTTGCTCACCGCGTCCGAGCCGTGCGCGGACCGCGCGGCCGGGATGGGTGCGGAGGTGGATGTCTCACCGGTCTGGCACAACGCGGTGAAGCCGCTGTTGTTTCCCCGGTTCTGGATGAAGCTGCTCAGGCTGCGGATGCGGGGCGGGGTGCGTTGCTTGGTCCACCACAGCGGGCGGACGTGGCTGTGGGGGCATTTGTTTTTCGCGGGAATTCCGCAGGTCCAGATATTCCACCGGGAGCTGGTGCGTCCGTATCGTTTTTTCCGGCGATGGCTGGCGCTCTCTCCCGGCTATGCCGGGTACCTTGCGGAGCATCACTCGCTGCACGGGTTCCGAAAGGTGTCCTGGGCTCCGAACTGCCTGATCGAAGAACCGGATCCGCCACCGCCATTTTCCGGCAACGAAGACTGTTTCACCGTTGGCTTTCTCGGCCGCGGTGTGGCGGGCAAGGGGATCGACACGCTGCTGGCGGCCGTGGCGGCATTAAAAGCCGCAGGCCACCGCATCGAAGTCCGTTTCGGCGGCGATGGGGAGGCATACATCCGGTCGCTGGCGGGACGTTTCGGCGTCGCCGACCGGGTCGTGTTCACCGGCTGGCATGCGAACCCCGATGATTTCATCGATCCCCTCGACCTGTTGGTGCTGCCGTCCGTGAAGGAGTCGTTCGGGCTGGTCCTCATCGAGGCCATGGCCCGGGGGAAACCGGTGCTGGCGACGCGCTGCAACGGCCCGTCCGGCATCATTGTGGACGGTGAAACCGGATACCTGACACCGATTGGCGACGACACGGCACTGGCGGAGAAACTCCTGGAAGCGATGGAGGATCCCGGCCTGGCATCCATGGGAATGGCCGGTTTTCGCAGGGTGATGGAGCACTACATTCCGTCGCGGGCCGGTTCGCGCCTGATCGATGCGCTGGTTGAACTCGGCGCGCGTTTCCCGGGGCTGCGTTCCGGCGGCCTGTGAAAAATCCGTGTTGCATCGGACGTTCCTCCGGGTTTTGATTCGCGCGCCGTCAGGGGCCGTGGAGGTCCGGCAGGCGAACCCCGCCAGGCCTTGATCGGAGCAACGGTAGTTTGTCCGGGCTTGCCGCGGATTCCCTGGCGGCACTTGTCATTCGCCGGTCAACACCCGCACGACATCGGCGGCGGTGTAAGTGCTCCGTCCATGAGGAATGAAGCGGCGGATCACTTCGAAATCATCACCGAGTGTGACCAGCGGTGGTTCCTCGCATCCTCCGCGCATCTGACCAATCCCTGCCGACGCGCACAGGGAATTACACAAACACATTCGACCAAGGGCTTTTTCCGCATCCCCACCTTTTGCCAGGTAGGAATCCACGGGTTCCGCTGAACACCGGAATCCGATGCCGCCATCCGGTTTCCGGTAGGCTTCGCGAAGCACCCCGAGGTCGCAGACGCGGGCACGGTCACGATAAATGGCGGAATCGGCCAAGGTATCCGGCACTTGCGCGATTTTGAAAGGAAATCCGGTGGGTGAGGCATTGGCGGCGGTGCGAATACTCAGCTTCCGGTCGAGGATGGACGAGATGATGCGGGCTTTCAAGGCGGGTTCGAATCCGGATTCCTCACACAGCGCGAATGCCGTTCCCACCTGGATGCCGTTCGCACCGGCCGCCCGCGCCTCAAGCAGCTTTCCCGGATCTGCATAACCGCCTGCCAACCAGAAAGGCAGGCCGATTTTAGCGAATTTCCCGGGTTCGACATGATCGCGCAGCCCATAGACCGGCTCACCCTCGTCGGTGAGCTGCATGGGGCCGCGTGGAGGGGCGTTATGGCCGCCGGCGGTGGCGGATTCCACGACAAAGCCATCAACCCGCCCGGAAGCCTTGCGGCGCAGGTTTTCCGCCAGCACGGGCGAGGAGACGATGGCGAGGAAAAGCGGGCGTCCCGGTTGGCGTGGCGTCATGAAACGGGCGGGATCGAGATCGATCAGAACCGGCTCGGTGCTTCCGGTGACATCAAGGCGCATTTCCGCACGCCGTCCTTCGGCGAAATCGTCGAGGATCCCGGGAATTTGTCGTGGGATGCCTGCGCCGACCAGCACGACATCCACCCCGGCAAGCATCGCCCCGAACAACACATCGAGCGCGGGTGTCTGGATTTTTTCCAGCAGATTCAAGCCGACCAGTCCGTCGTGCCCTTCCTTGGCCAGATGGATTGCGGCGAAAGCCGAAGCCATCACAAGCTCGCGCGTGGCTTTGGCGGGGCGGTGGGAGATCATCGGGGGTGTCCGAAACGGGGCCGCCGCCGGCTTGCCGCCTTCGATGAAATACCGGGAGAGGATTCGTTCCGCCGTGCCGGGAAGGGGGAAATGCCGGAGCGCCCGCCTCAGGTCACCGCCCGGATCCCCTTGTTGCAGCCGCCGGGTGAGCAGCAGATCGAGCGCGGTGCCGGAAACGACGCCAAGCTGCCCACATCGTGAAACCGCCCGGGCGAGTTTCCATCCGGATATGCCCACGCCCATGCCGCCCTGGATGATCGGGGGGAAATTTCCGGCATCCACAGTGGTGGGCAATGAAGCGGCGGATGGCATGGAATCCAACTTGGATTCACAGTACCCCCCTGTCAACGCCATAGCAACAGGCGCATGGCAAATCATGGGAAATGCCGCCGTGAAACAAGATGACAGCGGGAATTTCGAGAAATTCCGAAAATTTGAATTCGCGCTTGGCATGCATGATGCTTAGAAATGCCGCGTCGCTGCGTTGGCCGGCATGGCCATTCCCATGTTCCAGGCACATCGAGCAGCAAACATGACCCACCCACACGAACCCATCCATCCTACCAACCATGGCCAAATACAAACTGGAATACATCTGGCTCGACGGCTACACGCCGGTGCCGAACCTCCGCAGCAAAACCAAGATCGAGGAATACGACAGCTTTCCGACACTCGAACAGCTTCCCCTGTGGGGATTCGACGGCAGCTCGACCCTCCAGGCTCCTGGCGGCAGCTCCGACTGCATGCTGAAGCCCGTGGCCGTGTTTCCGGACAGCACCCGCGTGAATGGCGCGCTTGTCATGTGCGAAGTGGTCATGCCGGACCTGACCACCCCGCATCCCTCGAACACCCGCGCCACGATTCTCGATGATCCGGACGCATGGTTCGGATTCGAGCAGGAATATTTCCTCTACCAGCACGGCAAGCCGCTCGGGTTTCCGTCCGACGGATTCCCCGGCCCGCAGGGCGAGTATTACTGCGGAGTGGGCTTCAAGAACGTCGGCGACATCGCCCGCGAGATCGTCGAAGAGCATCTGGACATCTGCCTTGCGTGCGGAATCAACCACGAGGGCATCAACGCCGAGGTGGCGAAGGGCCAGTGGGAATTCCAGGTATTCGGCAAAGGTTCACAGAACGCCGCCGACCAGATCTGGGTGGCCCGCTACATCCTCGTCCGCCTGTGCGAAAAATTCGGGGTGGACGTCGAGTTCCATTGCAAGCCCATCCGCGGCGACTGGAACGGCTCCGGCATGCACTCGAATTTCTCCACCAAATACATGCGCGAGACGGGCGGCAAGGAATACTTCGAGAAGCTCATGGCCGCGTTCCAGGAGAACATGGAGGAGCACATCGCCGTTTACGGCCCCGAAAACCACCTTCGCCTCACCGGTCTCCACGAGACCCAGTCGATCGACAAGTTCACATACGGCGTTGCCGACCGCGGATCTTCCATCCGTGTGCCGCACGCGTTCATCAACAACGGCTACAAGGGATACCTTGAGGATCGCCGTCCGAACTCCCAGGGCGACCCCTATCAGATCGCCTCGCGGATCCTCAAGACGATCTCCAGCGTTCCGACGAGCTGAGCCGTCACGACTCCCGGCGGGCACGTCCCGCGCTTCACAGCCGCACCCGGTAACCCGGGTGCGGTTTTTCTTGGCACCGGTTGACATTTCGCGGCATCACGGGCATATCCGCGCGCATGGCCAACGCATTGCAGCCGAAACCACGGATTTTCACTCCCAAGGCGCGTATTTGCATCGTCGCATCAAAATACAACGAGACTTTCACCGATGCCTTGCTCGAGAATGCGGTGGGGGAGATGAAGGAACTCGTGCCGCAGGGCCGCGTGGACATCGTGCGCGTTCCGGGAGCCTTCGAAATCCCGGTGATGGTGGCGCAGGTGATCGAGCGGGTGAAGCCGGATTGCGTGATTGCGCTCGGGCTGCTGGTGCGCGGCTCCACGGCCCACGCCGACCTGGTGGCGGCTTCGGTGACGAACGCGCTGCAGGAAATCGCGGTGGCGACCCGGGTGCCGGTGATCCACGAGGTGCTCTTGTGCGGGGACGAAAAGCAGGCCTACGCCCGGTGCATTGGCGAGCAATTGAACCGAGGCCGGGAGGCGGCGCGTTCCGCCGCCTCTGTGATCGACATTCTCGCCGAGATGAACCGTTCGATGCCCGCCATTGCTTCGCTCAAACGCTGATCCTAGCCCCCAATCGCCATGCCAGGCAGACGCCAGATCCGCGAAGCGGTCATCCAGTTCCTGTATTGTTCGGATCTGGAAGGAGGAGCGGATCCGCTCGCTCTGCGCGGGCCGTTCTGGGAATTCATCAGCGAGCCGGACCGCAAGGCCCTGAACCTGGCAGCATTCCGCACATTGCGGCATCTCGCGCAGGGGCGCGACGAACGGGCCGCACGGTTCACCGAACGCGCCGCGGTTGCGGACGGTTTATTGGCGGGTGACCTCCGGCATGAACCTTTGAGACGCGGGTTGCGGCGGCTGCTGGAGCTTGAGTCCTCATGGAGCGCCGCATTCGATGCGCTCAGCCGCCTGCCTGCGGATGGAGCGGACGAGGGATCCGCCGGCCGTTTCGCCCGGGCATTGGACCACCTCTTTGGCATCGACCGGGATCTGGAACAAGCGCGGTCCGAGTTTCTCGCATCCGCGGCGGAGGAGCCGTCGCTGCGCGGCCGGCTGGAGCCGGTGGTCGCGGAGGTGCGCCGGCTCTCAAGGGTTTCCGACCGCGTGCGCATGGTCGCCGATCCCGAGCGGTTTCCGGACCGGCCGGACGTGGCCAAGCTGCGTGAGTCCGCCGGCGAAATCCGCGAGCTGCGCGAACGGGCCGACCGCCTGGTGGACGGGGTGCTCGCCAACAAGCCCGCGATCGACGCACGGATCGCGGCGGTCGTTGAGAACTTCGCTCCGGAGCGGATCGACCCGGTGGACCGGGCGATCCTGCGGCTGGCGGTTCACGAGCTGATGACGGGATCCGCGCCGCTCAAGGTGGTGCTCAACGAGGCGATCGAACTCGCGAAACGTTTCGGCACCAGCGAATCCGGCAGGTTTGTCAACGGCGTGCTTGACCGCATCGGGCGCGAAACGGTTTCCTGGCAGAGCGGTGGTCCGGAATAGACACGGATGAAACATCGCCCGCCAGGCATCACCAACCTGGCCACGGAAAACCGCAGGCTCGTCTTCGTCATGGGCATGGTCGCAAGGGGGCGGACCAAACGAATCCGGAGAATTTGGTATTTGGAAAGATTAATTTCTTGCCAACACGGTATTGAAAACTGTTTTTGTGCGGAATGAGCATGTCATTGCGCATTCAGGAATTCTTCTCACATCGGATCGGGATTGGTTCTTTCTCGTTGAAACAACGCCGTTTAAATCCTCCTCCGCCCTCAAAGGACATGACGCCTGCCCCCACCCCTTTTTGCCGGCCGGTCGGTCGGGCGACCGCACCTGTCAGCACCCACCACGCCAAACTGGCGGCCGCAGCCGCCGTTTTCCTGGTCTGCATCCATTCGAAATCCGAAGCGGCCGCCACGCTGTTCAAAGGGGAGACGAGCCAGTCGGAATTCCGCATGATCTATCGGTCCGAGGTATTCAGCGGGAGCCGCAACTTCAGCAACTATGGACGGTCCACCACCCTGTCCATCGAATCGGTGGCCGCGGAGATCGTTGCGGATGAGTTTTATCTTCTGGACAACAAGATCGTCAGCGGCAGCCAGATGATCACAAATCCGACAACATTCGAGACATCCTCCATTTCCCTTTCCGTCACGTTCACCGAGTTCTCCCTGACGGCATTTGCCGACAGCGCGCTGCTACAGAATTCCAAGGATGGAAACCTTTCCTTCTTCCCGCGCATCGAGCATTCCCCCGTGACACTTAGAGGAGAATATTTGCTGACGTCCGATTCGGGAGCTTCGATCTCCGGAGACTTCGATACCATTGTTGATCTGATCGGATTCCGCAGGGACCACAACTCGCGCGAGCCGATGATCGGGGTGGGCGATTTTCCGATTTCGGTTGATTATGCTGATCGTGAGTTGCTCGGATACAGCGGTGGAAGTTTCACATTGTTTTCCGAGGAAATTGACGGCATTCCAATCACCATGAATCTCGAGCGATTTGCCGTGGGCAGGAGCAGCTCCCTGGAATTCTACTCCTTGGTTCCAGAGCCTTCCGGATTGCTCTTGCTGGGTGCAACAAGCGCGTTCGCATTGCTGCGGCGAGGACGGCAGCGGCCAGCGCTTGCATGGGCTTCTTCCAATCGGGATTGAACGAACCCGGCTGCTTGCACCGCTTGGTTTGGCCTTGACCCCGGTCGATCGGGAGGTTTCACAAAAGCGCCC
>SLAV01000378.1 GCA_007126655.1 Haloferula sp.
ACCGCTCGGCGGGGAAGGCGCGCCACTCGTCGGTGCCGCGCGGACGGGCCTCGATGGCGGCGGGGGTTTCCTCGTTATCCGCGAGGCGGTGCCAATCGATGACGATCGAGGTGGTCGGGCCGCCCGTCCAAGTGAGGATCATGCCGGGCGGTGCGGATTTTACGGCATTTTCCTACGCCAGTGCGGAAAACGATGCCAGCGCGATGAGGGCGAGGATGCCACAGATTCGGTGCGGATGTTTTTGTGTCATCATGGATGATCATAATGGCATGGGTTGTGTTTCTTTAAGTAGTGTCTGGGAAAAAATAGGTGGTTTTGAGAAATTTGCGGTCAAAATATTATCTAACATAAAGTATTAAAGCGGTTTAGATTTAAAATTAGAACTCGTCCCAGAAACACTTCCGATAGGCCCGGAAAGCGATCCGACCACGTCGACCGTCCAAGTAACGCTTCGGTTAGAATTTTGGAAGTCTCCACTGTTTATGAAATTCCCTTGGGTGATGTCAACGCTGCCTAACGTAAGGTCGGCCAACGGATTGATGGTAAAGGTCGTGTCCCACGGTCCACCCGTGGCGAGGTTCCGTTCCACCGCAAAAAAACCTTGGGCGGCGGTTGTGTCGAACAGGTTGAAACCGTCATTCACCGTCATGCTCGACGGGCCGATGAGCGAGTTTTCGGTCCAGGTGATGTTGCTGGCGGTGTCACCGGAGACAGTGCGTTCGGCGAAGTCGGTCTGCAGAAGGACAGCCGCGTGGGCCGATGCGGCGAAGACCAGCGCGGCGGAGAGGAGTAGTAGGGTGCTATAACTCTTTGTATTCATGTTGATGGTTGTTTTGGAGTTGGTTTCTAGGAATTTGCAGCGAGGGTATGATTGCCTAGAACGGCTGCATTTGAGACAAATTTACTATTTTTTTAGCCAGGGATGCAAGGAGAAATTGGGTTTTTTTAATGAAGAACTGTTTCAGTTATGGGTGCAGTTGAGAAATGCCGCTGATCTGCGTTGAATTGACGCTGATGCCTGAGATTTTCGCGGGGGTCTTTTGACCAGCCTTTACAGCGCGTCTTTCCATCGGCAGATTTTTCTCCGTGTCGCCACAGCGATGATCGGCCAAGGAACATTCAACCTCCTGAAAGCTCCAACCACACATGGATACCATGAAAAAACTCCTTACCACACACCTGCTCGCCCTCCTGCTCGCCGGATCTTTCGCCGAGGCTGCGGCGAAGCCGAATATCGTCCTCATTTTTATGGATGACATGGGATTCAACGATGTGGGGGCCTACACCTATCCATCGCCGCCCGACCATTATCCCAACAGCGGCCCGCCGCCGAGGCCGATGCAGGAAAGCGAGTTTATCCCCGCACCGAATCAGGCGCGGACCCTCACGCCGCAGATCGACTCGCTGGCCCGCGAGGGGTTGTCGATGAGGCAGTTTTATACGAATACCATCTGTTCGCCGGCACGCGCGTCGCTGCTCACCGGGCGTTACAGCAAGCGTGTGGGTGTGAAGGGCGTCTTCTTTCCCGGCGGCCAGGGCGATCGCGTGAAAGGGCTGAACACCACCGAAGTCACCCTGCCAGCGATGCTGCGCGAGCTTGGCTATGCCACGGGGATGGTCGGCAAGTGGCATCTTGGCCATGTTCCCCGTGCGCACAGCCCCTTTCAGATGATGCCCACGCGCCAGGGCTTCGAGGAATTTTACGGCCACCCTCATAGCAATGACATGGGGCACTACGCCTTGATCCGGAACGAGACCATCCTCGATCCAAACTTCCGTCCACCGGAGAAACAGGCGCAGACGACCTGGCGCTACACCGAAGAGGCCCTCGCTTTCATCGACCGTCAACATGATGCCGAACGGCCGTTTTTCCTCTATCTCGCCCACATCATGACCCATATCCCTTGCTGGCCCTCGGACCGCGAGTTCACCAATGCCGATGGCACGACCTGGCCGAAATTCCAGGGGAGCAGCGGCGTGAGCTACTACTACGATGTGGTGAAGGAAATCGATCACAGCGTCGGTCGCGTGCTGGAGAAGCTGGATGCCCTCGGGATTGCCGATAACACCCTGTTCATCTTCACCTCCGATAACGGTCCCTGGCTCAATTTGTATAAAAAAGACATGGAACAACGCTCAGTGGGATCCGCCTATCCCTTGAGCGGCGGCAAATTCAACATCGAAGAGGGTGGGGTCCGCGTGCCCTTTCTCGCCCGTTGGCCGGGGAAAATCGCGCCGGAGACCGTGATCGACGCGCAGGTCGGCGGTGTCGTGGATATGCTCCCGACCTTGGTCGGCCTGGCGGGCGGTGCGCCCCCTGCCGACCGCATCATCGATGGAATCGACCTGTGGCCGGTTTGGTCGGGCGAGTCGGCGGCGCTTTCCCGCAGCTATGCTCATTTCGCCCCCAACAGCGGCGACTTGGCGGCCATCGTGCAGGACCGCTGGAAGCTCACACAAGACGGCCAGCTCTTCGATGTCCGGGATGTGGACGACCAGGAAACCACCAATCACGCCGACGCCCAGCCGGCCGCCGTTGCCCAACTGGTCGCCGCCCGTCAAGCCGTCCTGGACTCACTCGCGGCGGAGAGCATCCCGCTTGGCGAATTCACCGACTACGAAGTCCGCATCCCGACGGAGAATCTGCATATCCGACCGGGTGAAACCGCAAGCTTTGAGGTGGCGCTCTCCGCCGATCCGGGTAAGGCGGTCAAGGTGAAGGTCAACCACTTCAGCGGTCATACCGACCTCGCCGTCAGCAGCGGCATGACGCTTTCCTTCGACAGTTCCAATTGGGACAGCCCCCAGGCGGTCACTGTGACTGCGGCTCCAGATGCCGAGCCACGTGCGGAAGGAGCCACCTTCCGCGTTGCCACAGATGACATTGAACACGTGCGCGACATCTTTGCCTTTGTGGGGAGGTGAGATTGAATTTAAAGGACACCCATGCCTCTCTCATGGCTGCCCTAAAACTCTCACCAAGCCACCACGCAGCCGGAATGTCCGCCGTAGCCTTGGCGAAGGAGGAAGGTCTTCGCCTTTGAAACCTTTCAAACGTAGGGCCTGCAGCTTGCTGAGGCCGCGGAGTCTTTGCGGGAGCACTTGCTCGACTCGGCATCGAGCGAGCTCGAGCCATACGGCTAGTGTCTTCCACTCAAAATCGCGAAGAGCCTCCAAGTCTTCCGTAAGGCATTGATTATCAATATCTATCCTCTGACTTCTGAATATAGGTTTCAATTTGACCGCCCAATTCACCTTGCCTTCCGGCGGTCGAGAATCTCCTGCAACTGCGCCTGCATCCGCTCGACCAGCTCGGGATGTGCCTCGGCGACGTTCTCGCGTTCGTTCGGATCGTTCTTGCGGTCATACAGCCCATCGCCCTGGATGTAACGCCAGCCATCGACGCGAAGCGCCTGAGTGGGGCCGCCCCGGGGGAAATTGAAGCCCACGGCAAAACCAATCGGATCGGCCTTCGGGTCCTCCAGCATCGCGGCAAACGACTGCCCGTCGAGATGCTCCGGCATGGGCAAATTCGCCAACTCCATGAGCGTCGGATAGATATCCACCGACGCCACAATCCCATCCGCCATCTCCCCCGGCCGGGGCATCCCCGGCACACGCACGATCAGTGGCGAGCGCAGCGATTGCTCGTGCAGCGAATGCTTGCCCCAAATGCCATTCTCGCCCAGGTGAAAACCGTGGTCGCCCCAGAGCACGACGATTGTATTCTCCGCCAGGCCGGTTTCATCCAGCGCATCGAGCACCTTGCCGATCTGGGCATCCACGTAGCTGGTGGCCGCGTAGTAGCCGTGCAGGATTTTACGCACGTGTGCCTCGTCATCAAAATCCTCAGCCGAGTGGCCGTAGCTGTTGATCATTTCACCCCCGCGCCGTTGCAGCGGATCCACATGGGAAATATCAATCGCATCACGCTCATAAAGATCCCAGTATTTCTGCGGGGCATTGAACGGCAGGTGTGGCTTGTAAAAACCCACCGCAAAAAAGAACGGCTCATCCCGCTCGCCCAGTTCGCCAAGCAATTGCCGCGCCCGATCGGCCATCAGCCCGTCGGGATAGCCGGTGTCATCGACGTCTGCGGCCTCCACGGGCGGACTGTGCCCACGCCGCCGCGTTTCCCCGCGGTCATAGGCGAAAAACGCCCCCCATGCCGTCTGCCACTTGCCAACCGGCGTGATCAGCACATCCCACGCTCCGGGTAGCTCCGGGTCCTCAGGGTTGGTGAAGTGCTTGTGCGGCGCGTTGTTGTAGGTGTTGTCGATGCCCACCTCGGCAATGCGATCCTGGTCGTCGCGAAGGCCATCGGGGCTATGGCTCACCTTGCCCATCTGCACCGTGTGGTAGCCGTTCTCACGGAAAATCTGCGGAAACGAAGGCGGTGCCACGCCATCCTGGTAAAGGCGAAACGCGGCGTTGCTGTAGGTGATATTGCGCTTGGGGTATTGCCCGGTCAGCAAGGCATAGCGCGCCGCCCCGCAGGTGGGCGCTTCGACGTAATGCCGGCTGAAAGCGCGCCCCCGCTGGGCCAAGGCATCCATGTGCGGCGTGACCATGTGCTCCTGCCCGAATGACTTCAGCTCCGGTCGCAGATCGTCCACAGCGATGAATAGCACGTTGGGCGGCTTCGCTTCTTCCGCCTCCGCCCGCACGCCAGCGCTCAAAGCGATCATTACCGAGGCGAGCAAAACACGCGCGGGGTATGCCATGTTGGAGATAGTTAGACTTCGCTTTTGCATTTTCATGAGGAGATTACTGCCGGAACCGCGTGAGAATTACAAAAAACTGCCGGTGGTTTTTCTTTTGGCAATGCCATGAATATCATTGGATCATCATTCGATCAGCTTGTAGATTCTCAGACTTTCGAACGGTCCCCATTGTCTGCGCCGCGTGCGCTGTTACACTGACCTTACATTTTATGAAAAACACCCTCACCCTGCTTGCCATCGCCTCGGTTGGGCTTTCATCTGCATTCGCCGAAACCGCCGTGCCCGCCGGCTACGGCGGACCGCCGGAGCACCTGCACATTTATCTGCTCATCGGCCAGTCGAACATGTCGGGGCGTGCGCAAATCACAGATGCCGAAAAGGCGATCCCACCACGCACGGCTTTGTTCAACGCGGAAAACAACTGGGAACCCGCCACCCATCCGTTCAACCAATACTCCACCATACCTCGTGAAACTCACCGAATTGATCGCAAACTTCCGCGCCGACCTTGAATTGCCTGAACTACCATTCATCGCCGGACAGGTGACCGATGCGCCATTGTTCAATGAGCAGATCTCCAGACTGCCGGAGACGGTTCCGTTTACCCGCTTCGTCAGCGCCGAGGGTCTCACCACCTACGACCGCTCGCACTTCGACACCGAGGGCACCCTGGAACTCGGAAAACGCTACGCCGATGCGATGATCGAGCTCCAAAAGGAAGCGGCTGCACGGCTGTAGTCGGTGACGCGGTCATTCTGCGGGTGCAAAAAGCACGCTCAGCCTTCATCCTTTCCCCATTAACATTTGACATCATGCCTCAAGCCATTCTGATTTGGACATGAACCTGCACGAGGAAAACACAGATCCTACTTCACATCCTACTCCTTTAAATCGCCGCGCGTTCCTCAAACGAAGCATCGCCGCCAGTGCATTGGGATTTCCGACCATCCTCGGCAGCCGCGTGCTGGCACGCAACGGCCAACCCGGCGCCAATGACCGCATCAACATCGGC
>SLAV01000280.1 GCA_007126655.1 Haloferula sp.
GCCGCCGGTTTCACCGCCGCCGAGCTGGCCGAAGTGTTCACCGAGTGGAACAACGGCGACCTTGAGAGCTACCTGATCCAGATCACCGCCGAGATTTTCAAACAAACCGACCCCGAGACCAGCAACCCGCTCGTCGATATGATCCTCGACACCGCCGGCCAGAAGGGCACCGGCAAATGGACGATCATGAACGCCGTCGAAAATGCCGTCGTCATCTCCACCATCAACGCCGCCGTCGAAGCGCGCATCCTCTCATCCATGAAGGAAAAACGCGTGGCCGCCAGCAGTGAACTTCAGGGTCCCAAGCCCGAACTCAGCGCCGAAAAAGCCGCCCTCGTCGCCAAGGTCCACGACGCGCTCTTCGCCTCGAAAATCATCTCCTACGCCCAGGGCCTCGACCTCATCGCCACCATGAGCGCGGAGAAGGACTGGAACCTCGACCTCGGAAAAATCGCCGCCATCTGGCGCGGCGGCTGCATCATCCGCGCCCGCTTCCTGAATGATATCACCGACGCCTACCGCAAGGATCCCAAGCTCAGCAACCTGATGCTCGCCCCCTTCTTCAAGGACCTGCTCAACGGCTTCCAGCAGAACTGGCGCGAGGTCGTCTCCATGGCCACCCTCGCCGGCATCCCGGTGCCCGCGTTCTCCGCCTCGCTCGGCTACTACGACAGCTACCGCAGCGCCGTGCTCCCCGCCAACCTCCTCCAGGCGCAGCGCGACTTCTTCGGCGCGCACACCTACGAACGCACCGACAAGCCGCGCGGCGAGTTCTTCCACACCGCCTGGCCCGAGGTCATCGCCTGAGCGCCCGGAGGGCCTCGTTCCGCACGGAATCGTCACCCGATCGGGCGCGATTCCGGCTTGCCAGCCTCCCCGATGCGGTGACGATCCCCCGCCCATGGAAGCCATCCACGTCCATTCCGTCGCCAAGTCATTCGGGGATGTCCGCGCGCTCGACGGCATCGACGTCGAGATCCACCCCGGCGAGTTGTTCTTCCTGTTGGGCGCTTCCGGCTGCGGAAAAACCACGCTGTTGCGATGCATCGCCGGGCTGGAGACCCCCACATCCGGCACCATCCGCTTCGGCGAGAGGGATGTCACCAGGCTGCCGCCCCACAAGCGCGAGGCCGCCATGGTTTTCCAGAGCTACGCCCTGTGGCCCCACCTCACCGTCGGCCGGAACATCGCCTTCGGCCTTGAGGAGCGCAAGGTGCCCAGGGCCGAGATCCGCCGGCGCGTCGGCGAGGCGCTCGAAATGGTCCAACTGCCCGGATTCGACGAGCGCTCGATCGACCAGATGTCCGGCGGCCAGCAGCAGCGCGTTTCGCTCGCCCGCGCCCTGGTCGTGAAGCCGAAATGCCTGCTCCTCGACGAACCGCTCTCCAACCTCGACGCCAGCCTGCGCATCGAGATGCGCCGCGAGATCCGCCGCATCGTCAAGGAAAACGGCCTCACCGCCGTGTATGTCACCCACGATCAGGAGGAGGCCCTCGCCATGGCCGACCGCATGGCCGTGCTCACCCGCGGCCGCGTCGGCCAGGTCGGCCCGCCCGAGGAAATCTACCGCAACCCGCGCAGCGCGTATGTCGCGGGCTTCATCGGCGAGACCAATATCGTCGAGGGGGAAATCGCCGGGGTTCGCGACGGACTCTGCACCGTGCGGATGCCCGGCGGCACGATCACCGGCCGCATCACCGACCCCGACTGGCAGCCGGCCCCGGGGGAAACCGCCCGCGTCTCGATCCGCCCCGAGGCATGGCGGCTTCACCAGCAATCCGGAGACAATCCCGTCGCCGGCCGCATCGCCGAGCGCACCTACCTCGGCCAGCGCATCCAGTATTGGGTGGAAACCGAGATCGGACGGCAGCAGGTCGTCGAGATGAACCCCCACGTCATCCACGAACCCGGCGAGGACGCCATCCTACTCCACGCCCGCGAAGACGACGTGGTGGTCGTGCCCGGGCCTCATCGTTAACAGCCCCCGCCGCGAAATCGCTTTGCCACACACGCCTCGTGCTGCTAATAAGCGATTCATGAAAAACGTCAGCCTCGCGCTCCTGTTCGGAATCATGGGCCTCGGCGTGCCGGCCGGAGCAAATGACCTCCCGATCCCGCCGGACGATCCGACGGTCGAGGACGACGGAGTCCGCGTCGCCGTGCTCGGCTACCACGAATTCTCCGAAACTCTCCCGGAGACCGAAATGCGCATCCGCACGTCCAAGTTCCGCAAGCAGCTCGAAATCATCGATCAGCTCGGCATCACCGTCATTTCCCTCGACGACTTCATCGCCTGGAAACGCGGCGACCTCAGCCTGCCGGAGAAATGCGTCCTCCTCACCTTCGACGACGGCTGGCTTTCCGTCTATACCGACGCCTTCCCCGTCCTGAAGGAATTCGGCCACCCCTTCACCCTCTATCTCTACGAGGATTACATCGACGGTGGTGGCCGCGCGCTCACCACCGCCATGATCCGCGAGATGCTCGAACACGGGGCCACCCTCGGCAGCCACTCCGTCACCCACCCGCGCCCATCCCACGTCCGGCGCATGCGCGAGGAAGGCCCGGAGGTGTTCGACGCCTATCTGCGCGTCGAACTCGGACAGTCGCGCGAGTTTCTGGAGGAGAAATTCGACGTCCCCGTCACCACCTACGCCTACCCCGGCGGTTTCCTCACCGAGGAAATGCTCGCCCTGGCACCCGAACTCGGCTACACCCACCTTTTCACCGTCGAACCCGGAAAGGTCAGCCGCGCCTCGCCCGACCTCGCCCTGCCGCGTTACATGATCCTCGGCAACTACGACCGCATCTTCGAATTCGCCACCACCTTCCGCCATGCGACCGACGCCATCGTCGCCCCGGATGGAGCCATCACCGGCATGCTCGAAACCACATCCCACCCGGTGCGCCCGGAACCCGGATCCGTCGTCAACTCGCGCACCCCGGAAATCTCCGCCGATCTCTCCGGCGTCGAAAACCTCGACCCCGATTCCCTCACCATGACCATTCCCGGCTTCGGCATCGTCCCCGCCGAATTCGACGCCGCATCGGGAAGCTTCTCATGGACCCCCAACCGCCGCCTCCGCCACCAGATCTACCGCATCGAAATTCAATGGCGCGACAACGACGGCGAACGCCCGGAAAACCCCCTCACATGGTCGTTCCAGATCGACCGCACAGCCGCATACCTCGGGGAATCCGAATGACAAACACGCCGTGAGCGCGCTTTCGAGACTCATTCTCAAAAAGCACTGGAAATCCCCGGAACCCTCCCGCACGTTCCCGGCGTGATGTCCGTGTTTTCGATCCGCCACCGAATCCTCGCCGCCGCCGTGGCCTGCCTGGCGACCGCGGGTTTTGCCCACGCGGATCAAGACGGGGCGGACGAGGAGGTCACCGTCGAGGAACTCCGCGAAACCATCGCCGGCATCGTCGAGGCGCAGACGATCGCATCCCGTGAATTGCACGACTGGGAGGCCCGCAAGGCCCTCATGGCCGACCTGCTCGACGTCCACCGCCGCGAAATCGAACTCCTCACCGAGGAACTCGAAACCTCCGGCCGCTCCGCCCCCGGACACGACGACGCCGTCACCGAAGCCGAATCGGAGATCGCCGACCTGCGCGAAACCCGGGCCAACCTCACCGCCGCCATCCGCGAGGCACGCCCCCGCCTGCACGCACTTTCCGAACGTTTTCCCAAGCCGCTTGCCAACGACGTCAGCGAGGATCTCGCCCGCCTCGCGGCCTGGGAACCGGGCGACGAAGCGCGCGAGGCGCTCCAGCCGCTCCTCGGCGTGCTCGCCGAGGCCGCGCGGTTCAACCGCCGCTTCACGCGCTCTCTCGAAGTCGTGGACGACCGCGAGGTCGATGTGCTCTACCTCGGCCTCGCCCGCGCCTTTTATGCCGACCGCTCCGGCAATGCCGGCATCGGCCTGCCCGGGGCCGGTGGCTGGGAATGGAAAGCCGACCCCGCTCTCAACCGCCGGGTGCTCCGCGCATTCGACATCCTCGACCAGAAACGCCCGCCCGCCCGCGTCGAACTGCCACTACAAATCGAATGATCCGCCCCGCGCTCCAACAACAACCCGCCTGCGGCTGGCGGCGTTCGCGCGCGTCATGGCGCGGGCTTTGCATCCTCGCGGCCGTCCTTTTCACCATCGCTCCGGACGCGTTTGCCGACGACCGCCAGGCTGCCCTTGCCGAAGCCCTGGAAACCGCGCGCGCCGAACGTGCCGAAGCCCTTGAAGCCCTCGAACAAACACGGGAGCGGATCGCGGAAGAAAAACCCGGCCTGGCCCGCGAATTCGCCGAAACCGAACTCGAACTGCGCGAAAAACGCCGCCTCGTGCGCATCGCACGAACCAGCCTGGCCGACCGCGAAGCCGAGGTCCGCCAGCTCGAGCGCGACCTCGCCACCCGCCGCCAGGACGCCACCTATCTTGCCGGCCTGCTCAAGGAACACGCCCTGCGCACCGACACCCTCGCCACCCCCGGCCAGCCAATGCTGGACCTGGCCCCGGAGGCCGTCGTTCCCGACACGGCGGACCCCGCCTCCACGCTCGACGCCCGCCTCCCGGTCATCGACGCCGCCATCGACCAGCTCGAAGCCCTGCTCGGCGGTTCCACGCAATCCGGGCGCGCCGCCACGCCCGATGGCGAGATCCTCGACGGCACCTTCGCCGCCGTCGGTCCGGTTTCCTGGTTCGCGTCCGCCGACGGCCGCATCGCCGGCGAGGCCCGGCCCTCGCGCAACGGCGAGTTCCCGCGCATCCACCCGTTGCCGTCCGCCGCCCCCGTCGCCGCCCTCACCGCAGGCGAACCCGCCGACCTCGGCATCGACGTCACCGGCGGCAAGGCGGAGGTTCTCGCTGAAGTCGAAGGCGGGTTTGTCAACCTCATCCGCAAGGGCGGCCTCTGGATCTGGCCCATCCTTTTCCTCGCCGCCCTCAGCCTTGCCTTCGGATGTGTGAAATTCCTGTCCCTCATCCGCATCCGCGAACCCGGCGACGCATGGATCAACGCGATCCTGAACGCGCTGGATGCCGGCGACCGCGAAAAAGCCGCCGGACTCGCCCGCGACGCCTCCCACCCCGTCGGTCCCGTCATTGAAAAACTCATCGCCCTGCCCGCCGGGGCGAGCGCCGACCAGGCCGAGGAAACCCTCTACGAACAGCTCATGTCCGTCCAATCCCGCGCCGGCTCGCTGCTTCCCGTCATCGCCGTCACCGCCGCAACCTCGCCGCTTCTTGGTCTTCTCGGCACCGTCTCCGGCATGATCGCCACCTTCAACCTCATCACCGTGTTCGGCTCCGGCGATCCAAAACCCCTGGCCGGCGGCATTTCCGAGGCGCTCGTCACCACCCTTTTCGGCCTCATGGTTGCCATCCCCGCGCTCATTCTCCACGCGTTCCTCAGCCGCCGCGCCCAGGGCATTGTCGAAACCACCGAGCGCCTCGGCCTGGCCTTCGTCAACGGCGTCCGCGGGCGCTGATCCGTCCTGCCTCACGCGTTTCTAACCGCAGTCCCGCAGCGCCCAGAGCACTCCGGCCGCCTCCTTCCCCGCTCCCCGCATCCTGCGTGCCCCGGTCCTGCGCTTCGGACCGAACCGGTGCCTTGCCTTGGCAAAGCACAGCTCCACGCACTCCCGGCTTCCGATGACCGCGCCACCCGTGAAATACCTCACCCGCCGCATCAGCACCCCCGCGAAGCC
>SLAV01000301.1 GCA_007126655.1 Haloferula sp.
CGCCCACTGTGCCCGGTCCCTGGTGATGGTCGTCGAGGCATGGGCCAAACTCCCGGACGCCAGCGGCCACCTTGACACCGAGACCCCGCCCTCCGAATCCCCCGGCCGCCGGGAAATCGTCGCTCTGATGATGGAGGATCACACCCGCTGCGCATCCAGCCTGCTCCCGATCCTGCGTGATGCCAACGGCGTGTTCACCGATTTCGGCGACCCCGGCCCTTTGCAGTTCGGAGAATCCGCCGGACGATTCGCCGGCCTCATGCCGCAGAACAAACCCAGCGCCCGCGAAGCCGCCCAAGCTCAGTCCATCCTGACACAGCTTGGCTTCAACATCGAAAACCGGGGCTTCGATCCCAGCTTGAACTGAGAAACCATGATCCGACCAGACGACGCCATCGCCGTGATGTTCAGCAAAGAGCAGGTGCGCCAGCGCAAGCTCGCGCATTTCCTCAAGACATTCGGCACAGATGCCCTGCCCGACGGTACGGAACTTGCGGCGATGATGGGCAAGTTCCAGTTCTTCATCGATGGCTGGAACCACGTCCCGGACGAGATTTACGCGATCCCGGAGATCCGGAAATTCTACCAGCATTTTTACGAAGTCTGGCCCTACTGGTTTTTCTTCTGCGACCTCCACACCGAGACCCTCCAGATGATGACCCTCTGTCTGCTGCCCAGCCTCAAGGGTTTCAAGCGTGTCGGCGAACCGAAAGCCGCCGTCGAATACGACCCGCTCGACCTCGTCCGCTTCATCGAAAAGAACTTCGGCCCGCTCAATGCGATGATGGAACGCGCCGGGATGAGCGAGATGGACATCTACCACCGCACGCGGGACATTTTCCTCTACTACGGCCTGCCGTTCGATGCGGAGTGGAATCTTTTCCATTTGTGAATTTTGTACTTTTTGTGGCTGATTTCTGGGAGACCGGGAGCCGGAGGCACCGGCAGTCGGAGTGATCGAGTGTTGTTTCCAGTGAAATCGCCCGGTAGCGGGCGGTTGGGGCCGGTGGACGGCAAGTTCTCCCGACTCGGGATCCATGGGTCTGCGGGGGCGCGTGCGCGTGGTGAGAGGCCCGTTCGATTTACGAAGCTTCTCCGGCAAGGCGCAAAGCATCGGTCTCGGCTTCCTTCGAAACGAAAAATCCCGCCTCGTTTTTCAGGGCCTCGATCAATTCCATGGCGAAGGGATCGCACCCGCGCGTTTGGCGGCGGCAATGATGCCCAATGCGCCAGTGACCTGCACGCCGAGGTGCCGGGCGGTTCTGCGGCCTTTCCGCTCGTCGATCAAAATCGACGGCTTTCGACATAGGCCCGATCGTCGCTTGTTTCCTCTTCGCCGTAATGCCGTGGTATGCCGTGGCGGCACAGTTCGTGACCGAACACAAACGGATGGATGCCTGCGACCTGTGCGGCACTGCCGAATGAAGCCAGCTCGCTCTGGTAGAGGGCGCATGCGAACTCGAGCCGCAGTCGCGCCTCCACGTCCGGTCTGCTGCCGGGAATGGCCTGCAGGATGTCGTCGGGGATTTCCAAGGTGAGAGGCATGGAGTGATTATAATTGATGGAATGGGCTTTGCCAGAGGATTTTGCGTGGCGGGAGCGTCTGCGCCAATCCAAGGCCTTGAGGTCAGTCCTCGTTGGGGGGATGTTCCATGAAGGCATCAGGCTGGAAGCCCGATTTCCGAGACAGCCGGGACGGCTGACCTCCGGAGGTTGGGTTCTTAGAGCAACTGGCTGAGGAGGGTGCGGGCGGGGACGAGGGTGGGTTGGTGGCGAGTGAAGGGATCGGCGGCGACGAAATCGCGGTCGATGACGAGTTTGAAGGCGTGGGGGGCTTGGAGCTGGTTTGGGAATATTCTCTTTTTGTGAACTTTGTGCCTCTTGTGGCCACTTTTCAGCACCGGGAGCCGGAGGCACCGGCTACGATGGCACCGCTGCGAAGGCTGGGGCCATGAGTTCTTGATCGGCATTTGAGATGCCCAGATGGCGGGCGTGATCTTTCCAGCCGCGCACGGCGGTGCGGATTTCTGTGAGGATGGATTCTGCTTTGCGGGCTTGAAGCCTGAAATACGGTGCGACTTCGAGGGCGAGATCGAAGCTCAGCGAGTTTTCATTTTCGGAGATGTTGAGGCTCAGGCCGGTGCCGTCGGGATCGGGGTTGAGATCGTAGGCAGGGGAGAGCAGCCAGCCGCCATCGGAAAGCAGGAATCCGTGGTTGCGCAGGTGGTCGTCGGTATTGCGGACGGCGATGGAAAACACGATGCGCCGCCACAATTCCGCCAGGTCTTCATCGGGGCGGGCGGATTGCCGGGTGATGAAGCCGACGATTTCGAGATAGCTCGCGCCCTCAAGATGATCGGTGCCGTCGCTGCGGCCGAGCAGGGTCATGGCCGATGCGAAGTGGATGCGCCTACCACCGCCCGAGCCTGGCACCCGGTCGAAGCGGCGGGTCATGAATGTCCGGTGGCCGGGACCGAATGGTTCGAGGCGGGCATCCGCCACCCGCAGGCCCGCCTTGATGGCGAGTTGGTGCACGAGCATTTCCCAAGCCGCCATGTCGCGGGTGTCGGATCGGCCGGGGAATTTTGCGATCCACAGGTCGCCTGCGGCATCGCGGACTCCGGCTTTCGGACGTGCGCCACCGATGGACGATCCGGGTGCGACGAGGAGCTTAAGCCAATCGAGGTATTGCGGGGCGTCATTCGCGGAATCGTCCTGGATCTTCCAACTGGCATGTTCGAGTTCGCGCAGGGAGGTCCATGGCGGGGTGCGCATGGTCGGTTCATCGGAGAGCCAGGAATCGCCGCTGGCAGGCTCTTTGAACCTCAATGCGCCGGATCGCTGTTCGTCGTGTACGCCGAGTAGGTAGTCGGTTTCGTGCAGGCGGCGTGCCTCGCGTCCTTCGATGCGTGCCTGCGCCGTTTCCCTGCGCCGCATGAGAAAGCGGCCCCAGCGGTCTGGTGAGGAATCCAGAAAAATCCCGAAATTCGGACGATCCGCATCCGCGAGATATTGCGGGCCGCCGAAAAGCCGGAGATCGGGGTCGAGCTGGCGGGACGGGTTGCCAGCGAGCCAGGCCGGATCGTAGGTGAAGGAAAAGACCTCTTTGCCACGGACGAGGGAGGCTCGCAGGTCGCCCATTCTGGTGGGGCAAGGCGGCTGCCAATCCGCCCAGACGGTGATTTCACGGCTCATGGTTGATTGGGGGATGCGGGGGATTTTTTCGGTGATTTCGGCGATTTTGGCGCGCGTTTACGGGTTTCGGTAAGGCGGGCGTCTTCGAGTTTGCGGCCGAGGACGTCATCGGAGGCGAGGCGGGTGATGTCGCGCTCGAGTCCTAGCACGGCGAGAACCTGGAGGAGCTTGCCAATGGCGGTGCCGGACGCGCCGGATTCCATGAGGTGCAAGGTCGAGCGGCTGATCCCGGCGCGTTCGGCGACTTGCTCCGCGCTGAGGCGACGCCGCAGCCTGGCGAGGCGTAGGTTTTCTCCGAGTTCTACGAGCAGCCGTTCGTGTGCGGGGAGGAGAATGGTGGGGGTTTTTGGCATAGTGGGTGATTAAACAGACTTAATGTGGCTTATTTGAATGATTAATCAAATATTATTTCGGTGACTCTGGTGTTTACGTCATTTTTTTACCGCTGAAGTCGATACTGGCAAGCCATAGGCACCGGCTACTTCTGATGGAATGAACCGATGGCCGATGCATCAAAAACCTCGAATCGGACGACCGGGTGCCTTGGTGCGAGGGCGCTGCGGCTCCATTTGGCCTTGAGATTGTGCAGGATGGATTGGCGCTCGGATTGGGTCAGCCGCGTCCATTTTGCCTCAGCCACAAGAAGACTGTCGTGACGGAAGAAAAATCCACGGATGTGGAAAATCGTGTGCCAGACAGCAAGTAAAACGACCCGTGATGGTCGAATATTTCCGAGGGCGGGCTGGATTGGGGGTGAGTGGGGGAAACCCGGAGCCGGAGGCACTGGCTACGGGGGCGATGATTCCATTGGCCACAAAAGGCACAAGAGGCACAGAATCAGAGATTCGGAATCTCTTCCCTTTGTGATTTTTGTGCCTCTTGTGGCCATTTTTCAGAAGGCTGGGAGCCGGAGGCAGCCGCTAGGATGGGGGGGCGAACGCGCCATCGCGTGCCGTTTCCAACGCTTCCGCTGGAAGCATGGCGTCTCAGGCCGATGGGCGACCGCTCCCGAATGGAGGCGTCCAAGCGCCTGCGAAGCCAGCGAACCGCGAGGGCGCGCTTCGCCACACGCGGGGGCGCGTGTGCTCCCCCATGAAAATAGCGGATTTCACCTTGCAGAGCGCATCAGATGCATTATCATCAGGTGCATGAGAACCACACTGGACATCGACGACGATGTGCTTTTCGCCGCCAAGGAAATTGCCGCCAAGGAGCGGAAAACCGCAGGGAAAATCCTCTCCGAATTCTTCCGCCGCGGCATCCAATCGGTTGACAATCCTTCCTCTGGAATGAAAACCGGCCAGCCATTTGAGTTCAAGAATGGCATTCCCATCCTGCCCTCGCGGGGAGAATTAGTCACGACTGAACAAATTCAGCGAATCATGGAAGAGGAGGGAATCTGAGTCCGATGCGCTGCTTGCTGGACATCAACGTTCTCATCGCGCTACTGGACCCGGATCATGCGTTTCATCAGCGTGCGCACGCATGGTGGGGCGGGCATGGCCATTCATGGGCATCTTGCCCGCTTACGGAAAACGGTGTTGTTCGTATCATGGCCTCGGCGGGCTACAGTAAAGCCACGCGTTTCACCGTGGCGGAAATCGCCGCGCGTCTCAGCGCGTTCGTCGAACATTCCGATCATGCCTTTTGGCCGGACTGTCTGAGCATCCGCGACACGCAACTTTTCCAGCATGTTGCAATCCTCAGTTCCAAGCACCTCACCGACCTTTACCTGCTCGCCCTTGCGGTCGAAAACGAAGGTTGCCTCGTCACTTTCGACCAGCACATCCCCCTCAATGCCGTGCCAAAAGCCACGCCCGGGCACCTCGTCGTCATTTGAATGGCATCCGAAAGGATCACATAATTCCCACATCTGGACTGCTTTTTGCGTTTTCTTGCGTTCTTTCGCGGCAAGAACGGTGACCGGGTTTTTGTGAATCTTGTGCCTCTTGTGGCCCTTTTCCAAACAGCCAGGAGCCGGAGGCGCCCGCTACGGGAGAATCAGCGCTCCAGTGGTATCAAGACCGCTACGACCGTTTGCGCCGAATGGCGAGCAAGGCGGACAGAACGAGCAGGCTAAGCACACCCGGCTCCGGAATCCCGGTCGTTGCCACAATCCAATCCACGCTCCCTTGATCCAGCAAAACGCCCCCACCGATGTCGCCGAACCGCCCACCGAATCCTTCGACGAACGTATTGATCCCGACCACCGCATGCCCCTCGCCCCACGGTACCAACACCGGCCCGCCCGAGTCGCCAGGGCCGATGATCGTCTCCCGGTCGTTGCCGAGGCTGTTCGGATCGCCGGGGTCGTGAAACGTGTAGCGGAAGAGCTGGCCACCATTCGCGTCGGTCGAAATCGTCTCCAGCGTGTTTTCCCCGATCCGGCGGTTCACCAGGCTGGCAGACGTCGTGTAGCCATAGCTGCCAAACCCGGACCTCCCGAAGCCCACCAGCGTCACCACATCCCCGATGCCAGCCGACACACCAAGCATCGGATGGAGC
>SLAV01000059.1 GCA_007126655.1 Haloferula sp.
AGAGACCAGGGACCAGGGACCAGGGACCAGGGACCAGGGACCAGGGACCAGGGACCAGGGACCAGGGACCAGGGACCAGGGACAACGGACAACGGACAACGGACGCTGCGAAGGGGCCGGGGTTCTGCTGTTTATTGAACAGGAGGACGCGGAGGGTGTGGAAATGAGGGAGCTTCGGCGGGTTTCCCGATGTTCCGGCTAGGGTTCGGGGGGCTTTGAAATGGGTCGGCAGGCTGCCGCCATTGGTCGATTTCCGGGTTTCGGCCGGAAAAACCATGGATGGGAGGTCGGTTGTGTTGGGATGCGGGGATTTCGGATCCCCGGGATGCGGTGCGATTGTTCGGCGTCGGCCTGGTCAAACCGGTCTGGTGGGCCTCCTTGTCGCGCTTTCCACCATGTGGATGCGGGGAATGCGGGGAGGACAGGCGGTTGATCAGTTTGGCGTGGCCAAGGGAATCAGGCGGGAGGCGATTGTTCAATCTTTTTTGAACAGATTTTCCGCCAACGTGTGCTTGGTGCTTGGTCCGTTGTCCTTGGTGCTTTGTGCTTGGTGCTTGGTGCTTGGTGCTTGGTCCGTGGTCCTTGGTCCGTGGTCCGTGACCTCTGCCCTCCGTCCAGGGCGTTGCCCTTCGCTACCATCGTGCACCCCGTTGGGGTTGATGCATTTCTCCATGGCCTTGGCATCCACCAAGCACAAATGCACAATGCACACCGCGCAGGGACAACAAAGCACAAAGCACAAAGCACAAGGCACACGGCCCAACGGCCTCTGACCTCCGCCAACCGCCAACCGATTTCAGCTTTCCGCATTCAGCATTTGGCATACGCCTCACGGGTCTTGCCATTCGAGGTGGGTGAGGACGTGATCCTCGAAGATCTGCCATGCGTGGTCGGCGTCGTCGGCATCGTGGATGCCGGTCTGGAGGACGCGGGCGGCTCCGGTGTGGCGTGACAAGGCGCCGCGCAGGCGGGAACCGTGGTCGTAATCGCGCAATAATTCGAGGGAATCCATGCCCTGGACCCATGGGAGTTTGAAGATATGGACGTCGCGCCCGCCGGGGGTGGTGAAGCGGGTGGCATCGAAGACGAGCGGCGGATAGCCGGGGATTTCAAAGGTTCGTTGTTCGAGGTTGCCGACGAAATTGAAGCCTGCGGCGACGTTGCAGACTTCGGGTTGGTGCCGGGTGATCTCGCTGCTCCAGTTTTTCCGAATCTCGTCCCACTCGAAATAGAACGTGGTGAGCCGGATGTCGTCCGGGGTGGTTTTGTGCAATTCCGCTCCGCGGTCGGCCCCGTATGCGGCAATCGAGCTGGCGAATGCGCCGGGGTTGTCGAATTTCGCCGCGGCGGGGGGGAACGTGAGGATGGGGCCGGTGGCGGGGACCGGCGCATTGCGCCAGATGGCGAGGCCGATTTCGCCGAGCAGGAGCATGGCGATGGCGATGAAGGCGAGAAGTCGGATGGACATGGTGGGAGAGCAATGGTTGTGTGTGCGGGCAGGACATGCAGCAAATGTGCGTAGCCACGTATCCCGACGAAAATTCCTGCAATCCTTTTTCGCGGATGCAATCAACAAAACAAGTTTTGCATGGACTCACTTTTAGTCAAACACGGATCAATAGCGTATGCTTAATGCAATCCGGCGGTTTGATTGCAGCATGAAGATAAGGAATCGGTGCCATGGAAGCAATCATTGCGGCATAACAAAAAACCAGGACCGCATTTTGCGATCCTGGCATTGTAACTGATTGAAATTGATATCGTTAACTCAAACCGTTTTGCGGCGGGGGCGAACCCGTAGCATGAGTCCAGAGCCGATCAAAAGTCCGACAGCAACGAAATTTCCCGGTTCGGGGACTGCAGTCAACGCAACATTGTCTAAAAACAAATTAGACCTTAATTCACTTGAGCCGAGCGTACTGACCATTTGGAAATTAAGTCGATCTCCCGGACCAAACCTTAATCCTGACAGATTGTATGATCTACCATCATAAACAGCATCGGTTACAACCGGTTCTGTGGGTAGGCTGGTCTGCACCAAATCATTAATAAACATGCGATCCAATGGTTGCTGCCCTCCAGCCGCAGGGTAATATGTTGGGATAATTTCCAAAACAGTCAGCTCGCAGCAACGTGCTGCATCGAAATAAAGGTTGCGAAGCGGCCATGATTGAGTTCCATTGTTCAAGAAATTCAATACAACGTTGTTACCTTCAGTTCCACGCAGATAACCGTCAAGTCCATCGGAACCTGTGACAATATCACTATTACCATAGGTGCTGTCCATGCCAGTGGTCATATCACCACCGGTTGAGAACGTACTCGAGAATCCGGATCTTGCGGTCGAAGTTTCGAATCCATCTTCATTCACATCAGGGAAGGCCCTGTTGGGAAGGTCCGGATTATTTTCAAGGTTTTCGAACTCGTACCAGCCTGCCAGCACGATAATGCTTGCAGATGAAGATTGGGAAAACGCCAACGATGCAACGAGTGCCATTGATGCGGTTAATAATGGGGATTTCTTGGTTTTCATGATTTTGGAGGGTCTGTTGGTTGATTGTGGTTGGGGGTGTCTAACGGGTGTATCCTATCGTTGGATTTTTTCGGTTGGTTTTGTGACGAGGTGAGGAATACGGAAATCCGGGGGGTGGATCAAGTTTTTTTTGATATTCTTCGGTATATACTGCCGTATTTCGGCGACTCTGGCCTCTTCAAGCATCTTTCCGGGGTGATTTTGCTCATTCAATTGTCGTTTTCAAGGGAATTTTCGGTGGCAGGGATGAGCGGGGCGGCGAGTGGTGGCAAGGAATCCTCGGCACGATCCCGTTCGAGCCGTTCCACGGCGCGCCTCCAGGCGGGGATGTCCTCGGGATCGAGGACGGGGGTGAGTTCGCGGATTTCCGGGAGCGGGATGTCGTCGAATTCGGCGCGGGTGAGGATGTGGCGGAAGGCGACGGTTTCGGCGCGCATCATGCGCCGCCAGTCGATTTGGCCGAGGATGGACTGGCCTTGTTCTTCCTCTCCATTGAGGATGCGGGCGGTTCCTTCGATGGCGGATGTGGTGAGCGGGGGCGGCCGCTCGGTGATTTCCCGGAGTTTGGCGGCCTGCTCCAAGGCGGCCGCGGCATCACCGTTCATGAGGTGTGCGAATGCGAGCGCCGAGTGGAATTCCGTGCGTTCGGGGTGATCTTCGATGAGGGATTCGAGGGTGGGGAGGACATCGCGTGGTTCGGCGACCTGGTGGACGAGGGCGAGGTAGTGGTAATTGTTGATGAGTTCGGGGTTTTGGGGTTCGAAGCGGAGGAGCGTCCTGGACATGGCGAGGAGATCCTCCGAGCGGCCCATGGAGCCGAGGGACGCGTAGATGTGGACGAGGTCGCCGTAGAGGGGGATGGGGCCCCAGCCGACGCGGACGGCGGCGACCCAGGCGTCCTCGGCGACGCCGCCCGGGACGCCGATGGCGGTGGCGAAACGGGCGATTTCGAGAAAGCGGTTGGCCGTTTGGTCGAAGGCGGCGTTGTTGAGCGCGCGGGTCCAGGCGGTGGCTTCGGCGGA
Organism: Haloferula sp.; assembly: GCA_007126655.1. Lineage (GTDB taxonomy): Bacteria > Verrucomicrobiota > Verrucomicrobiia > Verrucomicrobiales > Akkermansiaceae > Luteolibacter. The sequence continues at coordinate 3,556 of SLAV01000059.1, forward strand.
GCGGTCGCCGAGCATGCGGAAGGCGGCGGCGCGGGTGAGTTCGAGATCGACGAGGTCGATGGCGTCGGGCGGGGTGGCGAGGCGTGTGGTGGCTTCGTCGAGGCGCTGGAGGCGGATGAGCGAGTTGACGTGTGCGATGAAGGACTCCGGGCAGGACTCGGCGGCTTGCTCGAGAACGACATTGGCGATGTCGGCGCGGTCGAGGCCGATCAGCCACGTGCCGAGGGTTGCGGGGTCGGCATCGAGGTATCGGTCGATGGCGGGCTGGATGATGGAGTCGGCGTGCTGCGGGCCGCCGGCCAGGTCGATTTCCGGCTGGAGGGCGACGAGGTGGTGGCGGGTGGTGGTATTGGGCTGGGCGCGGACCCAGGGTGGGAGCGGGGGCAGGGGTTTGCCGTGGGCGAGGCCTTTGGGTGTTTCGCCGAGGATGAGGAGGGCGTCGAGCGCGGCCTGCCATGCATCCTGTTCGATGAGGCCGGCGAAGAGTTCGCGTGCTTCGTCAACGCGTTCCGGGGTGGGATCGGCGCAGAGGGCGCGGATGAGTTCGAGGGTGGCGGCGGGGAGGGGCGGGTCGCCGGGGTTGTCGCGGAGAATCCGGACGACGTGGTCGCCCTGGCCGCGCATGACGAGGAGCGGGGCGATGGCGGCGAGTGCGGCGGGTTCCTCGCGCATGGATTCCTCCATGCTGGCGTATGCGCTGAGGGCGACGGCGTGTGGGCCCTGGCGGGCGAGCACGGCGAGGGCGTCGAGGCGGTCCTGGCGGCTGGCATCGGGGTGGGTGAAGAGGCTGGCGGCGACCAGGTAGGTGCGGGGCTCATCGATGTGTGAGAGCGCGCGGAACCAGACGCGGAATGCCTCGAAATCGGTGGGGCGTGCGATGAGGACGCTGCGCGCGAGGTTGCGTGCGGTGGCCCAGTCTTCGGTGCGGGCGGCGGCCTGGGCGTCGCTGAGGTTGCGGTCGAGCCGGATGTCGCGGATCTTGTGGTATGCGGGTTTGGCGGCGAAGCCGGCGATGGCGAGGCAGGTGAGGATGAAAGTGGCAGCCAGGATCCTGCGGCGGCGGATTTTTTTACGGTGCTTCGGGTCCTCGCCGAACGATTTGGCATCGGCGATGGTGCTGTCTTTGTTCCATTTGGCCATGGGGGATTTGGAGTTTGGAGTTTGGAGTTTGGAATGCAGAATGCAGAATGCAGAATGCAGAATGCAGAATTCAGAATGCAGAATGCAGAATGAGGGGTTGGATACCTTGTGGTCGGTTGTATGCGCGTATTTTGCGGGTATGTCAAGGCGGGGGCCTCAGGGAGCGGGTTTTTGGTGGGAGCGGCGGATGAGGGTGCGGCGGCGGAAGTCGAGTTGGAGGAGGAGGTATGCGGCGAGCCAGAGGGTGGCGGCGCTGAGGAGGAAGGTGGTGTGGCCAATGCGGTCGTGGGCGGCGTTGGCGGCCTCGACGCCGTGGAAGAAGTGGGTGTTGGCGAGCCAGTAGGCGCGGATGGTGTTGAAGACGATGGCGCTGGCGGCGGCGACGGCGAGCAGGGCGATGCGGCGGGTGACCGGGAGCAGGAACAGCTCGCCGAAGAAGAGGGCGACCATGACGAGCGTCTGGAACGAGCGGATGCCGCTGCAGCCGTCGTTGACCTCGACGACGTCGTGGCCGAGGACGAGGTTTTCGCCGAGGAGTTCGACCGGATGGCCGGTGATGAGGAAGGCATCGTGGGTGATCATGAGGACGATGCCGGTGAGCGCGCGGATGACCTCCTGCTCGATGCGCCACGGGTAGGGGACGGCTGAGAGGGCGAAGATGGTGACCGGGATGAAGGTGAGCGAGATGCGGCGGCCGGCGAGGATCCAGAGCAGGGCGTGGGTGCCGGTGCACACCAGGAGGGCGTGGAGCAGGATGGGCGGGCGCCAGCCGGGATCCATGGTGCCGATGAGGCGGAGGGGGATGATGGCGGCGGCGGCGAGCAGGATGGCGGTGGCGAGGAGGATGCCGGAGCGCGGGCTGGTGGTGGCGGCGGCGGGCTGCGCTTCGGGCGCGATGAGCGACCAGCGACGCCATGCGAGGCCGAGGGCGAGCCACGGGACGAACCAGCCGAACTCGTAGTATTCGCCGTGCCGCCAGGTGTGCGCGAGCGAGGCGAACAACTGGATCCAGAGGATGGCGAGCAGCAGGAGAATGACGCGCATGCGGGTGGCTGAGCGGCGGGAGGAGGGAAGTGGAAAGTGGAAAGTGGAAAGTGGAAAGTTGGGGGAAGAAAAGTGGAAATTAAGAAAGCGGAAAGCTGAAATCGGTTGGCGGTGGGCGGAGGCCGCTGCGCGGCGTGCTTTGTGCTTTGTGCTTTGTGCTTGGTGCTTGGTGCTTGGTGCTTGGTGCTTGGTGGATACCAAGGCGATGGAGATGCATCAAGCCCAACGGGGTGCATTAAGGTAGCGAAGGGCAACGCCCTGGACGGAGGTCAGGGGGTTATCCGGCGGCCGAGGTGGTGGTTTTGCGGCTGGATTTCGCCTTGCGTTTGCGGTTGCGGCTGAACCGGCGTTTCTTGATTTCCTCGTCGGCGTCCTCCTCGTCGGCCCCATAGGAGCCGTATGAGCCGTATGAGCCGTATCCGTATTGGTATGCCTGGCCGTAGCGGTTGAGGCGGTAGCTGCCGTAGGAGTAGTTGTATCCGATCATGCGGCGGGATTCCTTGAAGCCGTTGAAGACGATGCCGGCGGGCGGGGTTCCGGAGGAATTGAGCAGCTCGATGGTGCGGATGACGGCGCCTTTCGGGACGTAGTGGGCGCGTGCGACGAGGCAGAAGTTATCCACGACCGAGGCGATGACGCGGGTATCGGGAACGGCGAGGAGGGGTGCGGAGTCGATGACGATGACGTCGTAGTGATCGCGGGCGTGGGCGAAGAGTTCGCGGAGGCGCTGGGTGGTGAGGAGTTCGCCGGGATTCGGCGCGCGCTTGCCGGTGGGGAGGACGTGGAGGTTTTCGGCCCCGACATCGCGCTGGACGGCCTCGTCGAAGCTGGCCTGGCCGGCGAGCCAGTCGGTGACGCCCGGGTAGTCCCTGGCATCGAGGATGCCGAAGATGTGGTGGAGGGCGGGTTTGCGGAGGTCGAGGTCGATGAGGAGGGTTTTGCGTCCCTGGCCGGCTGCGGCGAGGGCGAAGTTGGCGGAAATAGTTGATTTGCCCTCGCCGGGGAGTGCGGAGGAGAAGAGGTTGACCTTGCGCCGGGATTCGTCGCCGAGGAGGGAGATGGAGGCGCGGAGGACGCGGAACATTTCGGCGAAGGTGGTGGAGGAGGTGCCGGGGCGGAAGATGAGGTGGGAATCCCAGCCGGCGTGGTGCCGCGAGGGTTCCTGATCGGGATGTTTCTGGTAGTAGTTTTTGGTGGCCTTCTCGAGGTGGCGCGGGTTGATGTTGGAAACGGCGGAGAGGACGGGCAGGCCGGTTTCGTCCTCGACCTGGGAGACCGAGTGGTATTTGTTGTCGAGGCGGACGAGGAGGAATGCGAGGGCGATGCCGGCGAAGCCGCCGGTGGCGATGCCGCGGGTGATGATGTTGCGCTCGTTGGGGCCGCTGGGGCTGCCGGGGACGCGGGCGAAGCTGCTGATTTCGGCGCTGGATTCCTCGGCCTGGCGGTTGATATCGGACTCCTGGAGGCGGGTGAGCATGGCGTTGTAAACCGACATCTGGCTGTTGATCTCGCCCTGGAGGACGGTGGTGCGGGAGATCAGGAGTTGGCGGGCAAGGCGCAGGTGTTGATCGGGGTCCTCCTGGGCGGCTTCGATTTCGCCGGCGACGGTTTCCCAATACTCGCGGTCCGAGGGGGCGCGGATGGCGGTTTCGAATTCCCTGATGAAGCGGTTTTTGCGTTGTTCGAGTTCGCTCCGGGCCTCGATCATCCTCGGATGGCGCGGCAGGTATCTTCGTTCGAGTTGGGAGACCTCGTTTTCCTTCGCTTCGAGGGACTCGTGGACTTCGAGGGCGCGCCGGTATGAGGCGAGGGCGCTCTCGGCCTCCTGGATCCTGACGCGTGCCTGTTCGGATTGGGAGACGAGGGCATCGGACTGGATGGTGCGGCCCTCGGAGGCGGAGGCGGCGAGGTCGGCGAGGAATTCGCGGGCGACGGCGTCGGCGAGGGCCTTGGCGACCTCCGGCACTTCGTGGGTGAACGAGATATCGATGAGGCGGGTGCCTCGGCGGACCGAGACATTCATTCGGGAGGCGATGAATCCGGCGAGCTGGGGTGGGGCGGGCGGGGCGGAAGTGGCCTGTGGATTTTCCTCTCCGCCATCGGGATTGGCGGATTCGCCATCGAGCAATGAGGCGAGCCATTCGGGGCGCCAATCGACCGGCGGAGGCATGAGGCCGGCGAGCGAGCGGACGTCCATGCGCGAGGCGACGCGTTCGAGCAGTTCGAAGCGGCGGATGCGTTCGGCGGCGGTATTGAGGCCTTCCATCGAGCGCATGTCGATTTCATCGACGCGGTCACGGCTGATGACCCCGCCGGTGTGGTGTTTGATGAGCAGGGTGGAGGTGGCGCTGAACTGGTCGGGTGCCTTGGAGAGCTGATATGCGGCTCCGATGCTGCCGAGGACGAGGCCGAGTACGATCCAATACCAGCGGCCGAGCATTTCGAGCATCAGGCGCTTGGCTTTGGTGGCGGGCTGATTAGGCGGGCCGGTGGGGTCGTGGAATTCTTCGTCGCCGTGGATTTCCGTGGGGTGATGGTTTTGAGGTCTCATTCTAGGGAAGAGGCTGGGGCTGGGGCGGGGCCGGGCGGAGAAGGAGCGCACAGGGGATAAGCACACCGGGTGGGGCATTTCCGAGGATCGGGTGTTGCCTGCGGATGTGAATGGAGCGCTCCGGGGCTTGTGGCAATCACAAACCCCTGGCAGTGCAATTTATCTTGGTTTCATCCTTTTGGCAAAGGTATTGGCAAATCCGGGCAGGGAAATCGGGCAACCCGCGGGCGCCGGGGCTTTTCGGGTTTCATGAAAGGGTGCGGTAATCGAGCCATCCCGCGTTGAAGAGCCATCCCGGGTTGGCCCGGTGGGGATGGACAGGCGTGGTGGAAGCGAATTTTTTTTGCGGCGGATGCGGCTGGAATGACTGGGGCGCGATGGTGGGATGTCATGGAGCGGGCCGGGATTGACGCACCTGGCCGAGCACGTGTTGCTCGAAGGTTTGCCAGGCGAGCGAGGGGTCCGGGATGCCGCGGACGGCTCCCTGGATGACACGGGCGTGGGGAGGGCGGAAGCGGGAGCGCGCGGCGTCGAGGCGGATCGAGCGGAGGTGGGTGAACTGCCGGCCGCGGATGCCGACGCGTGGGTCGGCGTTTTCGACGCCGGCGACCCAAACCGCCCGGAAAGCATGAATGACCTGTGCCGGGGCGAACGGGTGGGCGGTGGTGGCGCGGGGGTCGTGGAAGACCGTGTGATCGAACACGAGTGTGGTGGAAGCGGGGTTTCGCCCGCCCTGACGCGGTGGATGGCCATCGGGTGCGGGCAGGGTGTGGATGACGGGTGGCTCGCGGGAGACGAGCTGGAGGCCGATGGCCCCCATGCACGCTTCGGGCATGTGGCGGAATGCTTCGAGGACACTGCCGGTATCGGCTCCGTCCCACGCGAAGAAGGCGACGTGGATGCCCGCGCCGTCGCCGAGATCGATGTGGTGGACGTGGCCGTGGCTGCAGCGCAGCATGGGTGCCGAATGCTGGTAGATCTCCGGCAGCGCCGTGATGACGGGCGGGCTTGGAGCGGAGGTCTCGCGCGTGGGTGGCTCTTTTTCGCGGCCGGGTGTGGAGGTGGGGGGTGGCAACTCGATGACCTGTCCATCGAAGCCTGCCATATCCGGATTCATCCACCACCATGCGGTCGCTTCAATGACGCCGAGCGTGATGAGGACGGCGATGAGATGCAGATGGATGCCGCGACGGGGTCGTGTTTTCGCTGGAGGCTGTGAATGCAAGCGGCTGGGGCGGGAGAATGGTTGGGATCCGCGACGGGCTAGAACAGCCGCTCGGGGACGTTGATGACGTCGCCGGGTTGGAGCATGAATGGTTCGTGGGCGCGCTGGGTGATTTCGCGGTAATCGAGTTCGATGGTTTCGCCGCCGCGATTGATGAGGATGCGCGAGCGATGGGCCATTTGGGTGCGTCCGCCGGCTCTGGCGAGCGCGGTGATGAGATCGAGCCGGCCATTGACGGGGAATGCGACGGGGCCCTGGCGGCCGACACTGCCGAGGATGGTGACGGTTTCGCCAACGAAGCTGCTTTCGTTGACGATGATGCGGTCGCCCGCGCGGAGCGGGGTGCGGCCATTGGAGCCGTTGACGATGGAGTCGTGGGTGAAGGTGCGGGTATCGCCGGATTCGCGGACGAGCTGGATGCGCCTGGGGTCGGCGGTTTCGGTGAGTCCGCCGGCGGTGGCCATGGCGGAGGCGAGGTCGATTCTGCCGGAGACGGGGATGGGGATCTGGCCGGCGTTGCGGACGGATCCGATGACCGAGATGTAGTCGGTGGCGTATTGCTGGACGGTGAGGGTCAGATTGGGATCGACGAGGAAGTCCCTGGCGTAGAGGTCGCGGATTTTTCTGGCTGCGGCATTGACGGTGAGGCCGGCGATTTCGACGCTTTCGATGAGCGGGAATGATGCCTCACCGGTCTTCAGGATGCGGACGGCTCCGGAGAGATCGGCTTCCTGATACACATCGAGGCGGATGACGTCGTTCGGACGGAGGACGTAGCTGCTGTCGTCGATATCGGCGGCAGCGGGCGCGTCCGCGTCTTGCTCTTCGGCAAGAACCAGAACGGGGGCGGCAAGGGCGGTGACGAGGAGACTGAGAAATCGGGATATCATACGGATACTTAATACATACAGGGTGGGGGGCGTCAAGAGGCAATGCGGAGGGGCGTTTGGGGATTGTGAACGCGCGTTGATCAGATTTCAGCAGCGGCGGTTCTGGCGCGAGATGGCGAGGATGGTGAGGGCGAGGAAGACGGCGATGAACATGAGCAGGACGCCACCGCAGTAGCGAAGCGTCTCGATTTCGACCTTGGGCCAGGGGCCGGTTTCGATGAATTCGCGCGGGGAATCGGGATCGACGGCGCGCTCGCTGAACGGGAGGGGCTTGCGGAGGGCGAGGAAGACGTTCCTGAGACCTTCGTTGCGGTAATCGTTGCGGAAGGTCTCGGCCTCGCGGACGAGGAGGTCGATCCGTTCGTTGACGAAGAATTCGGAGGTGGGGCGCGCGTTTTCCTCGTCGTCGGCGGGCCAGACGCGCATGGTGCGGACTTCGGCCCCGCGTCCGTCGAGGGTGAGGCGGCGGATGCGCTTGACGAGGGTGGCGGCCTCGTGGCGGTCGTGCGCGCCGGAGGCGAGGAGGCGGCGGAGGCCTTCCTTGGCGAGTTCGAATCGTTCGGCGTCGTCGGGGGTGAGGGTTTCGCGGTCGCGGTAGCGGTCCACGCGGCGCTGGAGGCGGATGCGCTCGACTTCGAACGGGTTGCGTGTGGCCTGGGCGACGACCATGGCCTCGTAGCAATAGCGGAGCGGCATGACGAGGGAGGGGACGGGGGAGCCGCCGCGCTCGCGGTTGATGCCGGCGTTCTGGAACAGGCCGCGGTTCATTTCGCGGTAGGGGACGAGTGCGCCGGCGAGAAGCATCTGCGGGACGAGGAGGAGGGGGACGGCGGTGAGGGCGGCGCGCTCGCTGCGGACGATGGCGGAGACGAAGAGGGCGAGGGCGGTGCCGGTGAGGGCGGTGAACGTCATCCACAGCCAGTGCTGGCCGAGGACGCCCTCGATTTCGAGGAAGTGGTTGCCGACGAGCAGGTAGATGTAGCACTGGACGGCGGCGATGGCGGAGAGGGCGGTGAACTTGGCGGCGACGTATGAGAGGGCTCCGGGCTGGCAGTTCCGCTCGCGGCGGAGGAGCGGCCTGTCGCGCAGGACTTCGGTGGCGGAGTTGGTGAGGCCGAGGAACATGGCCACGGTGACGCTGAGGAAGAGGTATGCGGGGATGTGGAGGGCGGTGTTGAAGTCGTATTGGCCGTGGGGGGATGAGCGCAGGGTGTGGGCGATGAGGAAGGCGAGGAGCGGGGCTTCGAGGAAGGTGCTGTAAATGGTGCCGCGGTTGCGGATTTTCGAGAGGAACGAGCGGAGGAACTGGGTGCCGAAGACGGCGAGGATGGCGCGGCCGCGGCGGGACGGGCGCGGGGGGATGGGGAGGCGGTCGCCGGGGCGGGCGTTGCCCGGGTGGGAGGCGGGCGGGGCGTCGTGATCGACGGCATCGAGGAACTCGGTGCGCTCGAAGCGCTCCTGCCAGAAGGTGGGCGGGAAGCGGCGCGCGCCGGAGGCTCCGGGGCTGCCGAAGGTGCTGAGCGGGGTTTCGAGGACGTCGAAGACGAAGTCGGCCCCGAGGGGTGCGGTGGAATCGAGGCCGGGGTGTGGGATTTTGAATTCGACGCAGGCCTCGCGGAAGTAGGCGAGCATGGCGTCGGGGGTGCCGAAGAACGCGGTGCGGCCGCCGTTGTCGAGGAGGAGGACCTTGTCGAAGAGCCGGAGCATGCGCGCGCCGGGGCGGTGGAGCGAGGCGATGACGATTTTCTCGCGGGCGAGGGCGCGCAGGGTTTCGGCGACGTGCTCGGAATCCTTGGAGGAGAGGCCGGAGATGGGTTCGTCGAAGAGGAAGACCTCGGCGCGGGAGCCGAGGTCGAGGCCGAGGTTGAGGCGGCTGCGTTCGCCGCCGGAGATGGTTATTTCGCGGGGCGAGCCGACGCGGCGGCGGGCGATCGACTGGAGGCCGAGTTCGGCGAGCATGGAATCGACGCGGCGCTCGTGCTCGGCGATGGAGAGTGCGGGGCGGCGGATGGTGACGGCGTGGCGCAGGTGCTCGCGGACGGTGAGCTGGGGGTTGAGGGCCTCTTCCTGAGGCATGTGGGCGATGAACGGGACGAGGCGGCGGCGGTGTTGGTAGAGCGAGTTGCCATTGAGGCGGACGTGGCCGCGGGTGGGGGCGATCTGGCCGGCGAGGACGCCGAGCAGGGTGCTTTTGCCGCAGCCACTGGGGCCGACGATGCAGATCATCTCGCCGCGGTTGGCGGAGAAGCGGATGTGATCGAGGGCGCGGGCGCCGGGGCCGAAGTCGTGGACGATGTCGTCGGCGCGGATCGATTCGATGAGGGTGCGCTCCTCATCGAGGAATCCCTCGCTGAACCGGCAGCGGACCGCCTGGCTGCCGGAGAGGCGGATGAGCGACCCGTCGCGGAGGACGGCGCGGTAGCGGACGGGGGCGCCATCGACGAGGACGGGGCCGTTGTGCTCGCGGATTTCGAGTTCGCCGCCGGCGAGGCTGGCGTCGAAGCGGATGTGGAGGACGGTGCGGGGTGCGAGCTGGGGGCCGAGGAGGAGGTCGCCGCGGCCGAGGGAGGCGGCGTCGTTGGAGACGAGGTATTCGCGTTTTTCGGTGGCGAGGCGGAAGCGTCGTCCGGAGCCGGTGGCCTTGTGGCGGAGTTCGTTGATGGAGAGGCTGAATCCGGTGGCGTCGCCGATGCGGTCGTGGTGGGTGAGGCTGAGGGGCGAGGCGGGGTCGAGCACGGTGCGGCCGTTGAGCATGATGCCGGTGGGCTTGAGTGCCTCGACCTCGGCGGCGAGGCCGAAGCGGACGCGGACCTCGCTGTTGCGGGTGCGGGTGCGCTGGGCGGTGATGCTGGAGGGGCCGGGTTCGAGGTAAACGGCGGGGGCGCTGCCGGTGCGTTTGACGTCGAGGAAGAAGGTGAGGTCGGCGAGGTCGATGGACCAGCCGGGGATGAGGAGCGGCTGGCGCTCGCGCATGCGGGAGAAGGCGCCGGTTTCGAGCAGCCGTCCGCGCACGGTGATGGGTGCGGCTCCGGTATTGCGCACGAGCAGCAGGCCGGCGGCGCGGTACACGCGGAAGGCGTGGTCGGCGGCGGCGGGCGGCAGGGCGACATCGCCGTGGGGACCGCCGAAGGCGACGCACTCGAAGGGGAGGTTGGTGGCGGGCGGGGCGACGTCATCGCGCATTTCGCGGAGGATGGCGGAGCCGTATTCGGGCCGGCCGAGGCGGCGCATGAAGACCTCGAAGGCGGAGCGGCTGCGGTCGGTGCGGCCGGAGGCGTGGACGAGGGTGTAGAGCTGGAGGGCGATGGCGAGCTTGGCGGGATCGCCGAGGTTTTCGCGCAGGCGCATGGCGAGCGCGGGGAGCGGGCGGGGCGAGCGGATGGCGCGGCGGAGGCGGCGTTCGAGCCAGCCGTGATCGACCTCGGGGAACGCGCTGCGAAGCATGTCGATGAGGAGGTCGGCCTCGACGGGGGTGAGGTTTTCGTCAATTGTGGCGAACGCGGCGAAGGCGTCCACCACGGAGCCGACGTGCGCGTCGGTGCCTGGGCGCAGGGCGCGCAGGCGCGCGACGCCGGGAATGAGCGAGAGCCAGCGCAGGCGTTCCGGCCAGCCTCGGGCGGGCGATGCGGGTAGATTCGGCGCGGGATAGCTCACTCGGTGAGGAATGACAGAGGCGGGCTGGCGGGGCAAGTGCGGGCGCGGCCGGGTGGAGCGTGCAAAGTTCAGAGTTCAGAGTTCAGAGTTCAGAGTTCAGAGTTCAGAGTTGCGAGTGCCGAATGCCGAATGCCGAATGCCGAATGCCGAATGCCGAATGCCGAATGCCGAATGCCGAATGCCGGGTTGCGGGTTTGGGCAAGTGGGGGGATTTGGTGGAGGTGGCCTTGGGGCGGTGTTTTCTATCTGCCGAGGATGGTGTGGATCCAGTCGGGCGGGGTGGGATCGACGCCGGAGCCGAAATAGAATCCGGTGAGGTGGAAGAAGAGGGGGGCGGCGAAGCAGAGCGAGTCGATGCGGTCCATGACGCCGCCATGGCCGCGGATCGAGCTGCCCCAGTCCTTGGCTCCGAGGTCGCGCTTGATGGCGGACATGACGAGGCCGCCGAAGAAGCCGGCGGCGCAGATGACGAGGGCCATGAGGGCTGCCTGCCACGGGTTGAACGGGGTGGCGAGGCTCATGCCGGTGGCGAGGACGAGGGTGGTGGCGATGCCGCCGACGGTGCCGCCGAGGGTTTTGTTGGGGCTGAGGGTGGGGGCGATTTTGCGTTTTCCGATCATTTTCCCCCAGCAGTATTGGAACACGTCGCTGGCCTGGGCGGTGGCGACGAGGAAGAACAGGAGCGGGGCATTGCCGCCGTCCCAGTCGCGGATCGGCAGCGTCATGATCATGGGCATGTGGCTGATGAAATAAACGCAGGTGAGCATGCCCCACTGGATCTTGGCTGTGGTGGCGAGGAAATCCCGCGTCTGCCCGCCGAGCACCCTGAGCACCGGAATGAATATGAAGGCGTAAACGGGAATGAAGATGCTCGCGAGCCCGTACCAATGGATGCCGACGAGGAAATATTGCAGCGGCAGGATGATGAAGAAGCACCAGAACAGCACGGGGTGGTCGCAAGGTCCGGTTTCGTTGAGCGTGATGAACTCGCGCAGGGCGAGGAACGAGATCATGCAGAAGAGGACGACGGTGGTCCAGTGGCCGAAATAAAGGGTGACGCCGAAGATGGCGACCATCAGCCACCACGACCTGGTGCGGGCGTTGAAGTTGGCGACGACGGGGCGTGCCCCCGGTCCGGCGCGGCGGGACATGATGAAACCGGCGACGCTCGCCGTGACGAGCAGGGCGAGCACGGCAACCATCATCCAGATCATTTCCCTATTCATGACATTTGTCCTCCGGCAATGCGGACGCGACGGCGTCCCTGGCTCTTTTGAGGAATTCCTCCCGCGACTCGTCATCGACGGGTTCCAGCGGCGGGTGCACGGTGATTTTGCCGATGAGCGGGACGGGCAGCAGGCGGCCCTTGGGGAGGATGCGGTTAAGATTGTGCAGGCTGACGGGGATCATGACGCAGCCGGGGAAGCGCCGCCGGATGTGGTAGAGACCGGCTTTGAAATCCTTGAGCCTGGCATCCGGGCTGCGCGTGCCCTCGGGGAAGATGATGATCGAGCGGCCGGATTCGATCACGTCGAAGACGGCCTGCAGCGGATGGGAGCGGTCCTTGGGCCGGCCGATGCGGTCGAGGAGGACGGCGTGGAAGACTTTTCCCGAGACCCAGCGGCGGACGGCGTTTTTCGTCCAGTAGTCGCGCGCGGCGACGGGCGAGGTGCGGCGGCGGATTTCCGCGGGGAGGGCGGCCCAGATGACGAGCGGGTCGAGGTGGCTGGAATGGTTGGCGAAGAAGACGCAGGGCCGCCCGTCCCAGCCCGGCACGGCGCGGGCGCTGACGCCGGTGGCGAGCCGGACCCACATCGAGAGGAGGTCCGCGATCATGAGTCTTTCCCCAGGGTGGCCGCGATCGCGAGGAGGCGGCGGGTGACGGTGACGGCTTCGCCCGCGACCATGAGCAGCAACGCCCAGAACATCCAGTCGAGCAGGGAAGGCAGGACGGCGGCGGCGATGCAGGCACCGGTGGCGAGGGCCATGCGCTGGGGCTTGGCCATCGGCCCGCGGAAGTCGTGATGACCACCGGTGAGCGAAGCACCGTGCATGCGGACGCAGGCGGTCATGACGGCGAGCGCGGCGGCGAGCCAGCCGAGGTGGATGCCGAGCGGTTGAGAGGCGGCGCAAAAGCCGAGCGCGGCGAGGATGATGACGTCGGCGACGCGGTCGGGGAATTCGTTGTAGAGATCGCCGACGGGGGTTTTGCGGCCGCCCTCGATGGCGACCATGCCGTCCATGAGGTTGCAGAGCAGGCGGGCCTGGATGAGGGCGGCGGCGAGGACGAGCCAGGGCGTCGGCGCGCCACCGATACCGACGGTCAGCAGCAACGCGGCGGCGGCGGCGGAAAAGACGACGCTGAAGACCGAGATGGTGTTGGGGGCGACCCCGGCGCGAGCGAGCCAGGCGGACATGGCCCGCGCCCAACCGGTGGCGCGGGATTTCAGCGGCCTGCGCGCGGCGATGTCGTCCGGTGTGGTCATCGTGCGGACATCGTTTGGTTCCCGGGCCGGTTTGCGAGAACAAATTTCGGGATTCCCGAGACCCGCGGGAGCGCGGGCCCGAAAAAAGGCCAGGCGGCGGGGTGAAAAAAATCGAAAACGATGAAATTGGCTTGATTCCCTGTTGGCGTAGGCTATTAACCGGCAGTGATTTAAGTCGGGTCTAATAAAATCCAATTTTCAATATAACAACCTCATCATGAAAGCCAATGTGATTCGCGCGGCATTTCCCATCCGTGCCGGTCTGGCCGGTCTATTTGTGGCGGCGTTCGCGATGCCGGTCGAGGCCGTGATCCTGTTCGGGGCGGGCAACGACACGAACCTGACGGATCCCGGGACGGGGCTGCCGTTCGACACGGTGGCCAGGGTCCACAGTTCGCCCGGCGCGCAGGACGGTGGGTCGGGTGTGCATCTCGGCGGCGGATTCATGCTGACGGCGGCCCATTTGTCCGACAACCAGCTCAATTCGGTGACGTTCAACGGGTCGGATTTCATTTCGCGGGACATGAGTTTCACGCCGGTGCAGATCGGCAGCGCGGACCTGAAGATTTTCCGGCTGTCGTCGGTGCCGACGGTGGGTGCGGCGAATGTTTACAGCGGCATCGACGAGCTGACGACCGACGGAGCGCTGGTGGGTTGGGGGCGCGGGCGCGACGAGGACAACGATCCGGGACCGGGCAGCACCACGGTGCCGATCGCCGGGGGTAACACGCCGCTGGTGAAACGGTGGGGCACGAACGACCCGGCGCGGTCGATTGACAATTTCATTTATGATTTCGGCCAGACGACCTACACATTCGACGCCCTTGAAACGGTGATGGCGAACGACAGCCCGCCGTTTCCCGGGACGGGCGACTTCGAGGCGGCGGCGACGACCCGAGATTCGGGTGCGGGTTTTTTCCAGGAGATCGACGGCGAGTGGGTTCTGACGGGCATCGCGGCCGCCATTTTCCAATTGGATCCGGGCAACGTGACCTTCGGCAATGATGTGGCATGGAACGGATCGCAGGTGGGAGTGGATTACGGGTCGGGCACCGGTTCCGGCGATTCGAATGTTTATGTTCGAGTGAGTTCCTTCGCGGATGATATCAACAACATCATTCCCGAACCCTCCTCGGCTCTGATGGTGACGTTTGCCATGACGGGGCTGCTGTTGCGGCGTGGACGCCGCACGCCGGTGGTGTGATCGCGGGTTGGCACCCGATTCTGAAAATTCCCGGGCACCGGATTGGTCGCACGCGCCATTGTCACGGCTGCGATGGCGGGATGAATGCGTGGGGGGCGAGGCGGCGGTGGATGATCTCGCCGGGTGTGACGCCGGATTGGCGGAGGTGGCGGAGGGTTTGCGATTCGTCGCGCTTGGCGAGGCGTTTGCCGTCGGGGCCGGTGACGAGGGCGTGGTGGAGGTAGCGTGGCGCGGGCAGGCCGAGGAATGCCTGGAGCAGGCGGTGGACGTGGGTGGAATCGAGCAGATCCTCGCCGCGGGTGACGTGGGTGATGCGCTGCCATGCGTCGTCCACGACGACGGCGAGGTGGTAGGCGACGCCGATTTCCTTGCGCGCGAGGACGACGTCGCCGAGCCGGGAGGGATCGACGTTGACGGTGCCGTGGCGGAGGTCGGTGAAGGTGAGTGGGCCGGTGGCGGCCGCGATGGCGGCGGAATCGAGCCTCCAGGCGTGGGGTTCGCCGGTGGCGAGGCGGGCGTCGCGTTCGGCTGCGGCGAGGCGGCGGCAGGTGCCGGGATAGGGTGGCGATTCGCCGGGGTGGGGCGCTCCGCCGATGCGCGCGATTTCCTCGCGGATGCGGCGGCGGGTGCAGAAGCACGGGTAGAGCAGGCCGGCGGAGCGGAGTTTTGCGAGGGCCTCGCGGTGGGCGGCGGCGCGGGCGGTCTGGCGGACTGCGGGTCCGTTCCAATCGAGGCCGAGCCAGCGGAGATCCTCCT
>SLAV01000329.1 GCA_007126655.1 Haloferula sp.
CGCGTTTGCGGTGGGCGTCGATGCAGGCGGGGTCGATGAGTTTTGCGAGGTCTGCGGGCTGGAGGAGTTCGATTTTCGAGACTTCGTGGGAGGTGCGGAAGCCGTCGAAGAAGTGCATGAACGGGACGCGGGACCGCAGGGTGGCCATCTGGGCGATGGCGGCGGTGTCGTGGGCTTCCTGGACGGAGCCGCCGCAGAGCATGGCGAAGCCGGTCTGGCGGCAGGCCATGACGTCGGAGTGGTCGCCGAAGATGCTGAGCGCGTGGGTGGCGACGGCGCGGGCGGTAACGTGGAGGCAGAACGGTGTGAGTTCCCCGGCGATTTTGAACATGTTGGGGATGAAAAGGAGGAGGCCCTGGGAGGCGGTGAAGGAGGCGGAGAGCGTGCCGGTCTGCAATGCGCCGTGGAGTGCGCCGGCGGCCCCGCCTTCGGACTGCATTTCGACGACCGATGGCACCGCGCCCCAGAGGTTGGGTTTGCCGGCGGCGGACCATTCATCCGCCAGCTCGGCCATCGGGGACGACGGTGTGATCGGGTAAATCGCAAAAAATTCATTGAGCTGGTAGGCCACGCGGGCGACGGCTTCGTTCGCGTCCATGGTGGCCGTTGCGGGCACCGGCGTGGTCGGGTTTTGAGACATGGAGACCATGCCGACATCATCTCCGAAAACACCCGGGACACCCGTTGAAATCAATTGTTGCGCGGGAAACGAGGATTTCCGGGGAATGGGAGTCGAGGCGATGCCGCTCCGGCGGGTGCCGGGGGGTTCGCCGGGGCATCGCAGTGGCAGGCCGGACCTCGGCGGTTTCAAAGCGCACTTCGCACTGCGCGATGACGCGGAGCTTTTTCATGGGATACACCACAGCATGTGACTTTCTACCCCTCGCCTAGTGGCGCATGCGCTTTCCTGAAAAATAAGAATCATGACACGAAAATTGACACTCCAGGCACTTGTCGCGGCCTTCATGATCACGGCTGCCGCCGATGCCGCGACATTCGGCATCCGCCTGATTCAGAACGACCATCCGAGTCCCACCCTGTTTTCCTGCAAGGTTGTGGTGGAAGAGGGCAGATATCTCGATGTGCGGAGACTGGTCATTGAAGACGACAATTGGAAAGCGGCGCGGCTTGATTACCGGCTGGGCGGCGAGGACCATGTTCTGCCACTGTTCCACCGGGATGGAGTCTGGGTTCCGTATCGCCGGTGGACGGAACGCGCTTACCGTCACACGGGAAACGTCATGCAGAATCGCGACTATTTCCGGTCCCCCGCCGACGTCGAAAAACACAACGCCCAACGAGACGGCGGGGACCAGCCACCCGACCGATCCGAATCCGAATGACCCACCCGACAACAGCCATTCACCTTGTTTCGTCGGTCATTCCTCCCGGTGCTCCCTTACGTTCGTGATGGTCAGACCCTCGCCGGGAATCCGCTGCGGATCCAGCCTGAAGGTATGCCAGCGGTAAACGATGCGTCCGCTTTCGGGGTCGCGGATGCCGAACTTCGCGAGGATCTTTCCGCCATCGCCGGAACACCTCGCGTTCGCCGTCGAGCAGTAACAGGGGGCAGGCGGGCCTCCGGGCGGTCCGGGTCCATGCCCAACCCGCTCGCGAATCCCCCCCAACATGTCTTGGCGACACAAATTCAATGGTATTCAATGATGGTATGCAAAAAATGATCCATCGAACGACCTTCGCCTTGGATGAAGCGACCGCCCTGCGGCTCAAACGCTTGGCCGCACGCTGGGAGGTTTCGCAAGCCGAGGGTTGTCCGCCGATCCGTGGAGCAAGCCGAACGGCAGCTCACCGCATATCCCGGCGACATCGAGCGGCGGCTCGAAACCGCGCGACAACTCCGCGCCAGTCTCAGGAAGCGCAAGGTGGACGTCGCCGCATGGATCGCGACCGCACACGACTCCCGCCGTTGAAATCTCATGGACACATCCATCCACTTCGACACCAACTACCTCATCGCCTACGCAGGTGAAGCAAGCGATGAGGTGGTGGAAAAAGTCGAGCTGTGGATCGTCGAAGATCGCAAGTTCTACTGCAGCGCGATGGCATGGGCGGAGTTTCTTTGCGGCCCCGTCCTCCCCGAGGAAATTGCTGCGATGGTGTCCCTTTTGCACGGCGTGTTGCCAGAGACCCCCGAGCTTGCCGCCGAAGGCGCACGTTTGTTCCGCGAAACCGGGCGTCGCTCCCTGCCAGACTGCGTCATCGCCGCGACAGCGATCGCCGCCAAGGCACCCGTGGCCACACTCAATCTCAGCGATTTCAATCCATTTCTCCCCCACGGCCTTATGCTTGCGTAATACCTGTTCGCACCGATTTCACTGGAGGCCCCTTCATAAAAACACCATATTCCACCCAAGAGCACCGCATCAGCCTTCCAACGCGGCATCAGCCAGATCCTCGAAAAACTTCTGCCTGGCAGGGAGGAAGCCGTTCTCGCTGCGAGTCTTGATCCATCGCTCCGCGATCGCATTGAAGAATGTGCAAGCCGGAACACCGAAGGACTGCTTACCCCCGAAGAAATCGAGGAATACACCGGATACGTCCGGGCCAATAAATTTCAAAGCCCCTTGACATCCGACTCTGACTTATTCTGGATGAGGCTGCAAAAAAGTGCTCCAAACACCATGAAACATCCCCTCGCATCCTCCCTCGCGCTGGCGCTGGCCGTCGGCATTTCATCATCCGCCATGGCCACGGTCACGATTGACTGGGTCACGGTGGGGAATCCCGGCAAACTTGCACAAAGTTCTGACAACCGGAACCACAGCTTCGGCGCTGGCGACGGTCTCGGGAATGTGGACTACACCTACCAGATCGGCCAATACATGGTGACAAATACGCAATACGCCGCATT
The DNA here is from genome assembly GCA_007126655.1 of Haloferula sp. GTDB lineage: Bacteria > Verrucomicrobiota > Verrucomicrobiia > Verrucomicrobiales > Akkermansiaceae > Luteolibacter. The sequence continues at coordinate 2,873 of SLAV01000329.1, forward strand.
CCTGAATGCTGCGGCGAAGTCCGATCCGTATGGACTATACAACACGCAGATGAACAGCAGCACCCAAGGAGGCATCACACGTTCCGGCAGCGATGGGTCTTACACCTACACGGTAAAGGCGGGCATGGGCAACAAGCCGGTGCTGTTTGTGAGCTGGTTCGATGCGGCCCGGATGGCGAACTGGATGCACAATGGCCAAGGTAGTGGGAGCACGGAAACCGGAGCCTATACGCTCAATGGGGCTACCAGCGGTATTTTCAACAAAAATGTGGGCGCCACGGTGTGGATCCCGACGGAGGATGAGTGGTTCAAGGCGGCTTATTACAATGGTGATACAGGGATGTATTAGCTACATGCTACGGGCGCGGATACGATCAGCTCGTCACAAGCGAATTATTTTGGCGGCCCCGGCACCCTAACCGATGTCGGAGCCTATGATTTTGCCAGTTTTTATCGGACTTACGATCAATCGGGTAACGGATGGGAAGGAGCATCATGACTGGAGTATTGTTGAGAACCGTCGTGTCATGGGAGGGCGCGTCCTCCAGCGTCATGTGCTCCATCTTGGAGAACTCAACGGCAACCAGGAAGCTTCATGGCGCAGAACCGTCAAACTCTTCGGACAGGATTCATCCATGCCGCAGCAAGCATCGCTCTTTCCCGAGTCACACCTGCCCGAAGCCGATGACTCAACCGTTCCCAATATTGGCGTTCGTATCTCCCAACTGCGCCTCGAACATCCCCGTCAATGGGGAGCCTTGCTGGCTTGGTTGCGAACTCTGGCGTCAACTTGGCGTGAACACATTCTGTCTCGATAAAGACCAACCGCCGCCAAAGATTCAAGCCCCACCACCAACGAATTGAAATGATCGTGTAGTGCCGACCTTTCGATCACAATGTCGCAAAATCAAGGGTTTCGGCCCTAATACACCCCTGAGTCCGTTAAGTCGGCGTCACGTCGGACTCTGGCGATATGAGTTGGGGAATGTTCTCTGGAAGAAGGTGAAATTCGAGGGGGGCAATGCAGAAGAAATGAGAATGCACTTGATGGGCGGCACAAGATTGTTGGTGGAGTCGGTGGAAGGGCCGCCACTTGATGCCAGTTGTAGCGGCGTGATGAGTTCTCGTGCCCGTCCGTGAGGATGGCGACGGTGACGTGCCCAGGGCGGTCGGCTTCGGGCATGGCGGCGAAGCGCCGGCCGAGTTTTGTCGATGGTTTTGCCGATGGCATCAAGGAGGGCGGTGCAGCCGCGCGGGACGTAGGTTTCCATTTCGAGCGGGACGACTTCGGCGATGGGGATGGAGACATTGCGCGCTTCGGTGGTGTCGTCGAAGAAGACGAGAGTGAAGCGGGCCTGGCCGGGTGCGGATTGTTGGTCGCGCAGGAAGGTGTTGAAGCCTTCGATGGCGTCGGTGCGGATGGACTCCATGGAGCCGGAACGGTCGAGGATGAATGCGATTTCGGTTTTGATGTGTTCCGGGTTTTCATGTGTTCCGGGGTGTGGGTGGATCGATGGTGGCTCTTGGCGCTGGGGGGAGATGTGGAAAAGGGGGTGTTCCCGCGCGGCGGCGCTCGGCAGGACCGGGCCTGCCTGCCCTCACGGGGGGATCTGGTGCGGGTCGGCCGCTACGCGGGAACTTGGGGGGAGGGGTTTTCGGGTGGGGCGGTTGGGCGGTGGCGGCTGTGTGCCCCTCGCCCGGTGTTTCTTTGGGTTGGTGACGGACTCATGTTTTAAATTTACTATGACGAGTCAAACGTAAATTACGATACACAAGAAAAAGAATGACAACCAAGGGTTTGAGGGGTAGGGATTGCTTCGGAAAGGTGAAGTATTTTGCATTTGTGACAGCGGGTGTGATGCGACGAATGGTGATTCGGTCGGGGCTGCGGGCTGGATGTCTGCGCCACGGGGCTGGGGGGGCTTTTGGAGGGCAGGAGCCGGGGGTACCTGCTACGGGGGGAGGTGGTTTGTGGGTAATCTGACGAACGAGCGGAATTGGGCGGCGCGGGAGCGGTTGCGGCGGGTGGAGCTGCTGTTGTGGTGGCGGGGCTGGGTGGGCAGGACGGATTTGACGGAGGGGTTCGGGATTTCGGCGGCGCAGGCTTCGGGGGATTTGCAGCGCTATGCTGAGCTGAATCCGGGGGCGCTGGTGTATCAGACGAAGCGGAAGCGGTATGAGGGGACACCGGAGATGCGGTGCATCCTGCACGAGCCGCGGCTGGAGGAAGCGGTGTGGGTGTTTCATGGCGGGGATGCGCCGGGGATGGAGATCGGGGCAGGGCGGATGCGATCCGCCGCCACGGTGGATGTGTTCCGCCCGCTGGCGCGGCGGGCGACGCCGGAGGTGGAGCGGCGGGTGTTCCTGGCGATGGAGCAGGGGCGGCGGCTGCGGGTTTGCTATGCCACGCTGAGCAAGAGGAAGGCGTTGTGGCGCGAGATCGCGCCGCACGCGCTGGGTCACGACGGCTACCGCTGGCATGTGCGGGCCTGGTGTTTCCGGAACGGGGGGTTCCGAGATTTCGCACCGAGCCGGATGGAGGGGGTGGAGTGGCCGGGGGAGGAATTCGCGCCTCCGGCCGCCGATGAGGACTGGCGGCGGATGGTGACGCTGGAGCTGGCACCGCATCCGGCGTTGGACGCGGAGCAGCGGCGGGCGATCGAGCTGGACTACGGGATGCGGAACGGAGGCCTGAAGGTCACCGTGCGCGCGGCGATGAGGGAGTATTTCCTGGCGCATTGCCGGATCCCGGTGCTGGACGAACAGGGGCGGCCGCGACCGCGGCACCTGGAACTGGTCGGTGAGGAACCGGGCGGCGAGGAACCGGCCGACGGATCCTGAGAAGCCTCAGAACCAGAGGAATCCGCGGCGGGAGCGGCGGCGGTATTTCCCGTCGCCGACGGAGAGCACCTCGATGCGGGTGCGGGTGAGGCCTTGTTCGTAAAACCCGAGGCGCTTGGCGGCGCGGGGGGTGACGTCGAGATGGCGGCCGGGGATGAACGGGCCGCGGTCGTTGATGCGGAGGCGCACGGTGCGGCCGTTCTCGAGGTTGGTGACGCGGACCATGGCGGGCAGCGGGAGCGTCTTGTGGGCTCCGGTGAGATGCCACGGCATGACGCGCTCGCCCAGCGAGGTGTTGCCGCGCCGGAGCCCGAAAAAGGTGGACTCGTTATACCAGGAGGCGACGCCCGTTTCGGTGAAGCCGAGGGCCTCATCGACGGACATGGGGTGGTATGTCTGCCCGCGGATGGTGTAGGAGCGGGTCATGTAGCCTTCGTAGCCGCCGGGGCGCGAAACCGAGCACGACGCGAGGAGCGCGGCGGCGAGGGCGCAGGCGGCGGAGGGGATGAGACGATTCACGGTTTTTTCTCACGGATGAGCGGCAGGGTGGCGGCGACCTTTTCCTTCAGTTCCTTGCCGGGTTTGAATTTCACGACGGCGCGAGCCGGGATGCGGACGTCCTTGGCGGGATCCTTCGGGTTGCGGCCGATCTTGGATTTCATTTCGCGGACTTCCAGGGTTCCGAAGTTCCGCATCACCACGCTGTCGCCCCGGGCGAGCGAGTCGCTCATTTCATCGATGAGCTTTTGCAGGATCTCGGCGACGGTTTGCTGGGTGATCTTGTAACCCTGTTCGCCGAGCTGGTCGGTAATCCGGATGGCGAGTTCGCGCTTGGTGATCGTGGACATGGGAGGAAGAGGGCAAGCTAGGTGCGTGCCAATCCAAGGGAAGGGCCCCCGGGTTGTCGCGCAAAAAAGCGTCCTGCGGCGAAATGACCCGGAGTCGATGGCCGAAAGTGGTGTAAAGTATTTTTTTCCTGAAAATATTTGCCGCGGGTGTGCGAGGCGGGGCCGGGTGTGGCGCGCTCGGCGCTTGCAATCGCGTCCGCGCGGGCCTAGGCATGGCGCGCCCGGGAATGTCCGTGCGCGCGGCCCGTTACAGGCGGATGCCGATGGCGGACACGCCGTCCCGCGACCCACGGATCCGCGCGTTCCATTGCAAGCCCACCACCCGCCCCATCCGACCCATGTATGAATGGCTTTGTCCGTTGATCGCGCTGCTCGCCGGCTCGGTGCCGTTCGGATTGATGATCGCGCGCGCGAAGGGTGTGGACATCCGCGAGCACGGGTCGGGAAACATCGGGGCGACGAACGTGCTGCGGATCTGCGGCAAGAAAGCGGGCATCGCCTGTCTGGCGCTCGACCTGCTGAAGGGATTCCTGCCGGTGGTGCTGGCAGTGAACCTGCTGCAGATCGAGGGGCGGGCGGTCCAGGTGCCGGCCGGCTTTCTCGCGGGTTGGGCGCACGTCGCGCCCCCGGAAGAAGCGCTGAGGGTGCAGGTGATCCACATCATCACGGCGCTGGCGGCGGTGGTCGGGCGCAATCACTCGCCGTGGGTGGGCTTCCGCGGTGGCAAGGGGGTGGCCACTTCGGCGGGCGTGCTGCTCGCGCTGATGCCCTTCGGGGTGCTGATGCTGCTGGTCGTGTGGCTGATCGTGTTCCTGATCTGGCGCTACGTGTCGCTTGCGAGCGTGATCGCGGCGCTGTCGCTGCCGTTGATGACGCTTTACGGCTCGTGGACGCACGGGCGCATCCAGGACGGGACATGGAACAAGCCGCTGTTCGTGCTTGCGGGGGCGATCGCGCTGATGGTCGTCTGGAAGCATCGCTCGAATCTGCAGCGTCTCCGCGTGGGCAATGAAAACCGATTCGAATGGAGGAAGAAGCGCGCCAATGGCTGAAGAAATATCTTTTGAGAACGCGGCCATTCTCGGTTCGGGATCGTTCGGCACGGCGATGGCCCGGCTGCTCGAGCCGAAGTTGGCCGCGATTCATCTGATCGGGCGCGACGCGGCCCAGGTGGCGGCCATCAACCGTGACCACAGCAACCCCCAATATCTCAAGGGGATTGAGTTGGCCCGGCACGTCGTCGCGACGACGGATGTGCGGGCGGCGCTGGCGGCGGATGTGGTGGTGTTCGCGGTGCCGACCTCGGGCACGCGCGAGGCTGCGGAGTCGCTTGCGGCGGCGGGACTGCCGGGCGGCGTGCCGCTGCTTTCCTGTGCCAAGGGGATTGAATTGGAAACAGGCGAGCGGATGTCGGAAATCCTGCACGCGGTGTTTCCGGAGAACCCGGTGGCGGTGCTTTCCGGGCCGAACCACGCCGAGGAGATCGCGCGCGGGATGGCGACGTGCGCGGTGATCGGCTCGGCGGACGCCGCGCTCGCCCGGCGCCTTCAGGAACTCTTCACGCTGCCGCATTTCCGCAGCTACACGAGCGAGGATGTGGCGGGGCTTGAATTCGGCGGCGCGATCAAGAACATCTACGCGATCGCGGCCGGCATGGCCCACGGGCTGGGCTTGGGCGACAACGCGGTGGCGGCGCTGGTGACGCGCGCGCTGGCCGAGATGACCCGCCTCGGCACCGCGCTCGGCGCGCAGCCGGAGACGTTCGCGGGGCTTTCCGGCGTGGGCGATCTGATCGTGACGTGTTTTTCCGAGCATTCGCGCAACCACCGGGTGGGCCTGGCCATCGGGCGCGGGGACTCGCCGGAGGCGGCGGCGTCGTCGCTCGGCATGGTCGCCGAGGGTGTGCCGAACACGCGTTCGATCCACCAGCTCGCGCGGCGCAACCGGGCGCGCACCCCGATCATCGATGCGGTTCACCGGATCCTCTACGAGGGCCAGCCTGCGGCGGAGGCGATGCAGGAGCTGCTCAACCGCGATCCACGACCGGAGCAGAGCTGAGGTTTTGCCGCACGCGCAGGAAATCTGTGATCTGAAATCCGCCGAATCATGCTGTGGAAATAATTCTCGCAATCCGCGCGTTTGGAATGAATTTGCCGGTCATGTTCCGATTGCTGACCACGATCATTCTGCTTGCCATGCCCTTGACCGGATCGGCGGGTGCCATGACGGCTGACGATTGGCTCGCGCGCGCCGACGAGCGCGAGGCGAAAGGCGACTCACAGGGAGCGCTCGAAGCTCTCAAGAAGGCGGACGATCTGGAGCCGGATCAGGCGGAGATCCTCGTCCGCATCGCGAAACAGCATGGTGACCTCATGACGCGGATGCGCGACCCCGAAGAGCGAAAGATGGCCGCGGAAACCTCGCTCGTTTATTCCCGGCGCGCCCTGGAGCTCGACCCGCGGCTGGGCGACGCCCACCTCTCCGTGGCGATCTCGCTCGGCAAGAGCACCGAGTTCATGGGCAACCGGGAGAAAATCGAGACATCGCGGGAAATCCGGGAGCGGGCGGAGCGCGCGCTCGAATTGAATCCCGAGTGCGACTACGCCCACCACATGCTCGGGCGCTGGCACCAGGAACTCGCCGGTATTGGCACCGCCACCCGCGCGCTGGCGCGGGTGATCTACGGCGGGCTGCCGAGCGCGAGCTACGACGAGGCGCTGCACCATTTAGGTCGCGCCCGCGAGCTGCGGCCCGACCGCCTGCTTCACCGGATCGAATACGGGCGGACGCTGGCGATGATGGGCCGCGAGGCCGAAGCCCGGAAGCTGCTTGCCGAGTCGCTCGAAATGCCGGAGCGCGACATGGACGACGCGGAGGCGAAAGACCGCGGGCGCGCCACCCTGCACGGCATCGGCGGTTAGGCGTCCGCCGCCCACCCGCGTTTGCCGCGACCGAACCGCAGGATCATGAATCCGCCGGCCGCGAACATGATGAGGCGAAAAAGCCGGGGCCTCCATGATGGAGACCCCGGCCAGGCTGGAGTTACGGATGTCGCAGCCGTACTTAGTTGGGTTCCGGTGTGGAGATACGGGGCGTGATGTTGGTTCCCCACACGGTGTTGGCCCCGGGCGTCAGCAGGTTATTGCCGTCCAGACGGGCCTCCCCGGTCTCACGAAGGATATTGATCGATTGCGCACTGAGGTCCAGTTTGAGGACCACGGCGCGTTCGTTGTACTGTTCAATATCGAACGTGTCCGAACTGACCGATCCACCGGTGAACGCGAGTGGCGCGCAGAGGACGGGGCGCCCCGGGTTGCCGGAAGCACTTTGCGCGCGCTCTCCGTTCATGATGTATCCGAAGCCGACCTCACCCGCTTCAAGCGCACGATCCGGTGTGGTGAACACATTATCCGGCTGTTGCGTGTATGCGGTTTTCGCGTAGAAGATCGACTCGGAATTCACAATGCCCGCGGCAATGAGCTGGCGGAAATGATCGTTCGAATTGTTTCCTCCACCAACGGCCAGCGGCGATTGGGTGCGCTCCTGCACTTGCGTGAGCGTGTTATTGTCGGGGAAGCGGCCGTATTCCGTGTCGAATTCCAGCAGCGCGAGGCCAACCTGGCGGGCGTTGTTCAAGGCTTCCGTCTGGTCGGCCCTGCTCCGTTGACGCATCACCATGGGGGCGGTGAGGCCCGCCAGTGCGGCGATGATGACGATGACGACGAGTAGTTCCACCAGCGTGAAACCACCTTTCAGTTTCTTGTGCATGTTCATGTTATGTTCGGGTTTGTGTTGTTTATGAATGGGCGATTGCCCGTTATGATGCCTCGAAATCCATGGCGCGCATGCACCTATTCATTCGAGGATTACGGAGAAGATATCGCCGCCGTTGAGGCGGCGCAAGCGGGAAAAGAGACTGGATGCGAATGACTGCTGAATTTCGACTTGCGGGCGAGCGGATTGCGTGGTCCGTTTGCCTTGATGAGAATCAGTCGCAATAATTGTCGTTTCCGACCACTACCATTCTGCCAGTTTCTTCTCGCATTGGTCATTTCGATGGCCGCCGTGACCGGCGATACCTTGAACATCTACTCGCATCGTCATTACGGGATCGACGAGCGGGTGAACGCGCTGTTCACCGAGCGCACCGGCATTGAAGTGCGCATGGTGAACGCGGATGCCGATCAACTGATCGAGCGCCTCCGCTCCGAGGGGGCGAACAGTCCGGCCGACGTGTTGGTAACGGTGGATGCCGGTCGCATGGAACGTGCGAGGAAACTCGGGTTGCTGGGAAAATTCGACACAGAGGATCTCGACATGCCGGATCCGCCGGACGGCATTGGCGATCCCGATGGATATTGGCACCCATATATGATCCGGGCCCGAGTGATCCTGACGGCGAAAGGCCGGGTGGAACCCGGGGAAATCAACCGCTACGAGGATCTGGCCGACCCTCGTTGGCGCGGTCGGTTGCTTGCGCGTTCCTCATCGAACAGCTACAATCAGGCGCTGATGGCATCGATGGTCGCCGCACACGGTGAGCGTGAGGCCACCGAATGGGCGCAGGCGGTCACGCGCAACATGGCACGCCCGCCGCAGGGTGGGGATCGCGACCAGATCAAGGCGGTTGCCGCGGGTCTCGCCGATGTATGCATTTCGAACAGCTACTATCTCGGCATGATGCTGGAGTCGCCCGACCCGTCCGAGCGTGCCGCCGCGCGCCAGGTGGACGTGATTTTTCCGAACCAGGACGACCGTGGCACGCATGCCAACGTCTCCGCCATTGCGCTGCTAAAACACGCGACCCACACCGGGCCGGCACACGAATACCTGAAGTTCCTGCTCAGCCCGGAGATCCAGCGGATGCTCGCGGAGGGGACATACGAACACCCGGTGAATTTCGATTCGTCGCTGACGGAAGTGCACCGCGAATGGGGGGAATTCAAAATCGACACCGACACCTTCGGCGACCTGGCCACCCACCACGATGCCGCGGTCCGCGCCTTTGATGCCGCCCGCTGGCGGTGAGTGAAATCGAGCCGATGCCTCTGTGATGGGCGCGGCTATCCAAAATGGGCGAGCACCGCGTCGTGGATGTCGGTGGCCCCGGCAACCGGCACCGGGCTGCCGATGATCACGGGTTTTTCCGCATCCGGCACGTCGTCGCGGCCGTGCGATCCCTTGACCAGCGTGGCGTCCAGAGGGATCACGTCGAGCAGTCCGCGGATGCCGAGTTTCTTTTTCAAGAGGAACGAGGCGATGCGCAGTTTCGGAAGCTTGAGCGCCGGGTCGATGAACAGCTCGCACGGGTCGTATCCGGGCTTGCGGTGGATGTCGATGGTCCGCGCGAAGTCCGGCGCACGCGCGTCGTCGTTCCAGAAATAGTAGGTGAACCAGGCACCGGGTTCCGCCACGGCGATGAAGTCGCCCGCGCGCGCGCCGCCGATACCGCCGGGTGGTTCGCGCACCTCGGCCACTCCCGGCGTGGCGGCGACGAGTTCGCGCGCGGCGGCGGCGATTGTCGGGTCGTTCACATACACGTGGGCCACCTGGTGGTCGGCCACCGCGAACGCGCGGCACCCGCCGGCGTCCAGCGTGTCGCGCCCCAGCTCGTCCTTGATCGAAAGCCAGCCGCGTTCGCGGAAAAGCCGGTTCAGGTGCACCGGTCGCGAGACCGGCGAGATGCCGTATTCAGACATCACCATCACCGAGACCCCGCGAGATCGGTAGTGTTCGATCAGCCCGCCGGCCACGTCGTCGATCGCGGCGACCTCCGTCGGGATGTTCGGCGCACCCGGGCCGTCCTTCTGCAGCGCGTAATCGAGGTGGGGAAGGTAAACGAGCGCCAGATCCGGCGAATGGTCGTCCTCCACGCGGCGCGCCGCATCGGCGATCCAGCGCGACGAGTCGATGCCCGCGGCCGGTCCCCAGAACGTCTGGAACGGGAAATCCCCGAGCGCCCGCTTGATTTTTTCCCGCAGCCCCATCGGCTGCGTGTGGATGTCGAAAACCTTGCGTCCGTCCGCCGGGTAGAGCGGGCGCGGCGTCATCGAATAATCGACCGCCGCATACATGTTGTACCACCAGAACAACTTCGCGCATGTGAAATCCGGGCGGGTCTTGCGCAGTTTTTCCCAGAGTTTTTCGCCGTGGACGATGGCGTTGGATTGTTTCCAGAACCGCATTTCGGCGGTCTCGCGGTCATACCAGCCGTTTCCCACGATGCCGTGGTCGTCCACCGGCAGCCCGGTGGTGACGGCGGATTGCGCGGTGCAGGTCACCGCCGGGAAGGCAGGGCGGTAGGTCGCGCAACCGCCGCTGGCATCCGCGAACGCGTTGAGCCGGGGCGAGTTGTGACCCATCAGCGAACGCGAAAGCCCGACGATGTTGATCAGTGCCAGGCGTTTCGGCGCGGCGCTCATGAGCGGGCCTTCCGGTCGCCGCGGCGGCGGTTCGACATCGGGCGGTTCATCCTCCGCCTCGGAAGGAACGGCGTGGTCAGCGCCTCGGTGAGATCAAAGGAGTCGGCGAAATCCTCCCTGCGGTCGCTCTCCTGCTTGCCGAACACGCGCTCGTCGATCAGATGGAATACCATTTCCCCGACGTGGCGGGACTCGCGCACACCCCATTCGTGCATCAGTGTGGAGGCCATCGGTCCGAATTGGTCGATGGCGTGGTCGCGGAAGCCGGCCAGCAGCTCGCCGCCGGTCACGTGACGGTAGCGCCCGCGGGTGGTTTCGTCCGCGAGCCGCTTCACCGTGAAATCGAGGGAATTCTTGAGGAAATAGTAGGCCAGCGGGTCGAACCGGCTGTCGCGGCGGACGATCTGTTCCACCGCGTTTTCAAATTCCGTCTCGCTCATGCGGGCAGACTAAAAATGCCGTCGGGCGCTTGTCAAACCGAAGGGCGGGCGGGCTGGCGCGTCTTGATTTTTCAATTCGTCATCCCGTCCGGCATGCGGCACATTCGGCGCGTGAGCGATTTCATTCACCAATGGCTGCGGTCCGTCGAAACCGGTCGCGACTTCGAGAAATGCACCAAATGCGACTGCGACCTCGCCGACACCCGCGAATCCTGGATCGTCAACAAGGAGTGGCACCGGGGCGAATGCGTCATGGAATACGCCTTGTGCCACGATTGCCGTGGCGAAATGGTCGCCTCCATCTCCGAGGAGTCCGCCCGCTTCGTACAGAATTTTTTCGAACGGCACATCGACCCAATGCGTTGGATCGGCCAGTTCGCGGCGGACGACGACGCCCCGGACTCCCTTATTGACGCATGCTTCGCCTGCGGTGCCTCGCGGGATGCGGCCGAGGGCTTCGGGGTTTCGGCCATGTTCCGGTCACCCGGCACGCTTGAGGTTGGTCCGCTTCCGGTGCTCATCTGCCAGGAATGCAGCATGAAGGTGGAGGAGGGACTCTCGAAACAAACCCGCGACTCGTGGCAGCGCTTTGTGGAGGAAAATTTCCCGGGGCCGCCCGGACTCGACGAGCCGGTCCCGCACCGCATGCCCGCGATGTTCTGAACTCCGAATTCTCCTCCCCGGATCCAACCCGTCCGGCCACGTCCCATGGATTATTACCAGCGATTGATCGACGCCCGGCGCGCGCGTTTCGCCGAACTCGACGAAGCCGCGGGCGATCCCTCGCTTTACGACGACCCGCGGCGCGCCCGCGACATCCTCCGCGAGCACCGTCAGCTTCAGCAGACACTTGATCTCTGGGACAAGCTCGCCGACCAGCGCCGACAGCTCGCCGAAAGCCAGGAACTCGCGAAAAGCGATGATTCCGACATCGCCGAACTCGCCGCCGCCGAGATCCCCGGCCTTGAGGCCTCGGTCGAGTCGCTCTCCGAGGAGGTCCAATACGCCCTGCTGCCGCAGGATCCCGCCGAAAACCGGGACGCTCTTGTGGAAATCCGGGCCGGAGCGGGCGGCGACGAGGCCTCGCTCTTCGCGGCCGAACTCATGCGCATGTACCAGCGCCACGCCGAGACCCGCGGATGGAATTGCGAGCACCTCGGGAGCAGCCCGTCCGAAGTCGGCGGCTTCAAGGAGGTGATCCTCAAAATCACCGGCGAGCAGGTGTTCCGCTACCTGAAATACGAATCCGGCGTCCATCGCGTCCAGCGTGTCCCGCAGACCGAGACGCAGGGGCGCGTCCACACCTCCACCGTCACCGTCGCGGTGCTTCCCGAGGCGGAGGACGTCGATATCGACCTCAAGCCCGCCGACCTGCGCATCGAAGTCTGCCGCGCGGGTGGGGCCGGCGGCCAGCACGTGAACCGCACCGAATCCGCCGTGCAGGTCTTTCATTTGCCAACCGGCCTCTATGTCCGCAGCGAGGACGGCCGCTCCCAGCACCAGAACAAGGACAAGGCCCTCGAAATCCTCCGCGCCCGCCTCTACGAACTCAAACTCCGCGAGCAACAGGCCGCCTACTCGTCCCACCGCCGCTCGCTCATCGGCTCGGGCGACCGGTCGGAGAAAATCCGCACCTACAACTTCCCGCAGTCGCGCGTCACCGATCACCGCATCGGCCAATCCTCCCACGACCTCGCCGCCATTCTCGACGGCAACTTCGACGAATTCACCCACGCCCTCCAGCGCGCCGAAATGGCCGAACGCCTCGCCGAAAGCTAAATCCCCACATCAACAATTATTTTCCTGGAAAATAATTGTTGCGGCTGGATGGGAGGATGAGTGGCTTGTTTTCAGGGGTTTTCCGGGTTCCAGCGGCCGTTGTTGGCCTCGGGGCCGAACCAGCCGAGGCCGGCGTCGCGCGAGTCGCCGCCGTGCGGGTTGTATCCGTGCTGGGCGGTGTTGGGTTCGACGGCGGTGACGGATCCGTCCACGGCGGCGACGAGCGCCCTGCCATTCGCGCGGAAGTGGGTGCTGGGACTCGGGCGGTGGCCGGACGGGCCGCCGCCGAAGTCCCAGAACGGCGGCTCGCAGAACGCGTATTCGCGCAGCCCGCCGGCGGTGGCGTATGCGGTGGTGGCGAACATGACGGTCCGGGAAGGGTTGGCCACGTTGGCGGGCCGTTGGGACACGCGCAGCCCGGTGTCGGCGTCGTATCCGCCGCCGGGAATGCCACCGATGTAAGTGGAGTTATAGCCGTATCCGCCAGAACCGTCGTCAAACCCGCCTTCGCCGGGGTGGAACAACGGGCAGTCGGTCACGCGGCGGCTTCTTCCGAGGTAGGGGGAGAGCAGGCCGCGCTCGGGATCGAACCGGCCGGATGAAGAAGTGCGCGCGCCGTGCCAGCGGACCAGGTTGCGGCGGTCGTCCGCCGGACAGAAACGACCGTGGTCGCTGGCGTAGTTGAGGTTGGCGGTGGCGAGTTGACGCAGGTTTCCGGTGCTTTTCGAGATGTGGGCGCGAACGAGCATCGAGCGCCCGAGCGAGACGGAGATTGCCGCGAGCAGGGCCACGACCAGGACCACCACCATCAGCTCCACCAGCGTGAAGCCGTGCGTGCCCCGGGCGGGCCGGTGGTGGCGGGCGGGCATCATGGTTCGATGAGGCTGGCGCTCAGGCGATGGAAGACGCGGGTTTTTCCCGGCATTTCGACGCGAACCTCCCGGATCACCCCCACGGAGCGGATGCCGGGAGCGGCGGTTTCGGTGATCTCGGCAGACCACCCATCCGCCGGGACGAACTCCGCCCCGCCGGTGGAAACGGCGAGCGTCGTCCACTCCACAAGATCCCCGGAAACCTGGATCTCCAGCTCCAGATCGATCAATCGCATGTCGCGCCGAAACACCAGCACGGGCGGCCCGCCGGCTTCGCGGACGATGCGCGTGGGAGGCTCCGCCCCGGGAGCCGCCGGGTCGCGGGCGAGCGCGTATTCGAGCAGGTTCGGCAGGCCGTCGCCGTCCGGGTCGTCGGCGGGGCCGCGTTCATCGGGTGGCAGGCTTTGCAGCGCGGGCCAGTCCTGGTAGCGCATTTCCACCGAGATCGCGCCGATGGCCTCGAGGTCGAATCCGCCGGACCCGAACGTGGGCCAGGCGTCGTAGATCGGCCGTCCGGCATCGTCCTTGAACGAACCGTCGCCCGGGATGTCCACGATGCGGATGTGGGTGGCGTGGTCGAGCCCCACGTCGGCGAGGTCGAACGGCGTGCCCCACGAGTCGCCGCCGCTGTTGATGTGTTTGCCCGCGAGGTTGTGGACGTCGGTCGGATCGATGGTGCCGTAGGGCCCGACAGCCTCGGGCGTGAGCGAGATGGCGGGGAAGCGGTGGAAGACCACGCCGTCGTCCGAGGCCTCGACGTATGCCAGCTCGGCGAACACGCCGCCGTCCCAGCTTGGCAGCGAATTCTCGAAGACCGCGAAATCCGCGCCATGGAAATTCCGTATCGGCGGGTCGAACAGCATGGTCACGCGCCCCGGCTCGTCGCCCGCGGCAATCGCATTCGCGTCCAGCTCGCCGAGCGAGACGACGTCGAACTGGTCCCCGGTGGCCGGACCGAGCGCCACCTCCGGGTCGTTGAATTCCTCGTCGTCGTCGGCCCGGTGGTAATCCTCCCAACCGGCGGCCCAGCCGAAGAAAAGCGGGTTGGACGTCCCATCGACCAGGCCCGGCACGGGCGCGTCGAACGGGTTGTCCGGGTCGTCGGCCCCGGCGGAATACGGCCCGGCCACCGCCGGAGAGGCGGCGAGGGCCAGACCGCACGCAAGCGCCGGAAAATAAAAGCCTGATTTCATGGGGACGACCTCCTGCCGCGCCGGGTGACCAGAATGAGCGCCGGCAGGGCGAGAAATGCCGCCGTGCCCGGTTCGGGAATAACCAGCGTGTCCATCGCGAAATACGTCGGCGTGTTGATGCCGAACTGGCCGGTATCCGTGGATTCGTAGGAAAACCGGATTTCATCGAAACTCCCCAGGCCGCCGAAGCCGACCCATTCCCAGTCATCCACGATGAAGTGCTCCGAGGGATCCGCGGCGGTGAAGTCCGCCAGCGTGTAATCGATCATCCCGCCGGGCGTGTCGTTGAGAAATCCCTGCATTCTGAGGGTGAAAAAATCGCCTGCCTCGAATTGCCGGGCAAACGAGTCGCCGTCGCGCATGGCGATGGCGGCATAGGTGGTGTTGGTGAACCACGCGCCGGCATTCGAGCCATCGACCGTCGTGTTGAAGAGGATTCGCGCGTCGTCACCGAAGGAAACCGCGTATTGGGACGAGCCGGCGTGTCCGCCGCCGGCGAACGCGCTGTATTGGTTGCCGAATCCCGGCGTCGTCACGTCCGTGTGGTCCGAAAAGGCGAATCCCGACCAGGAGGTGAAGCCGCCGCCGAAGTCGGTGAACTGGTTCGGGAAATCGACTCCGCCGAGGTTCAGGCCGCCGCTTTCGTCGGAGCCGTTCCAGACGCCCTCCGGTCCGGCGGGCGGCCCGAGGGGAACGTCCTCGAAGGTGATGACGGCGGCATGGGCGGATGCGGACGCGGCGAGGCAGGCGGCCAGCGTCGCGGCCGTGCGTTTCTTGTCTTTCATGGGATGGATGTGTGTTTTGGTTCGTGTGGTTTCTCGTTGGTTTGAGAACATCGAACCGGCCGGAGTTGCTCGCGCCTCCGGCCATCCCGAGTTCCCGTCACCCCCCTTGCGCGGGGAGGCCTGCACGGCTCGTCGGGATCGGTTGCTCCCGCCGGGCCGGGACGAGCGTGGCGCGCGAAGTATTCGGGCTCCCGGCTGTGGTCATGGAGGCGGGGCCTCCATGTCCGCCATCCGCCCGCCTTCACCTCCGGGTTTCGCCGGAGATTGGCGTGTGGGAGGATGTCACCGGATACCGCAGCGCGACTGCTCCGGGTTCCCACCGGATTCCATGCGCGCGTCACAGTTCATCACGGCGAGTGCAGTCCGGGCGGCGCCGCATGGTCAAGCGGATTCGGGTGGACCGCCGGCATGAACC
>SLAV01000064.1 GCA_007126655.1 Haloferula sp.
AGACTGCACATGGAGCAAAATTTTTGATTAAGAATTTATTGGAAGACCTGTATAAGCTTGGAAACATTAATGTTTGCCTTGACAAAGTTTAAAAAATGTGGTATAATTATATTACAAAAGAAATAAAGTGTGTTTCCCACCAAAGGCAATAAAGGAGGGTAGAGAAATATTCATTATTTCTTAGAGGCATAAGACCTCGATATTAAAAACCAAAATTAACAAGGAGGAATTACAGTATGGCTGTAACAGCAAAAGGAAATAACTTAATTAAGGTTCTTCAACAACTGTTGGAGGAAAAAGGTGACAACTCTACGGCGAGCGTAGAAGAAATTGCGGAAGTTTCTGGTTTAACTGTGGCTTCGGTTAGAGGAACAATGGGCAAATTGGTAAAAGAAGGATATTTAGCTAGTGATCCCGTGGAGATTGAAGGCAAAAAGCGTAAAAGAATTAGCCTAACAGACGAAGGTTGGGAGCATGATCCCGACGCTTATACTCCTCCAAGCACTGAGTAATTAAACATATCGCTGTTAGCTTGTGAAACTATTAAGGGAAGAAGATTGCAATAGTAATATTGCAATCTTTTTCTTTCTTACAGCGCGATAAGGGAAGATTTGACAATTCTCAAAATTTGTGGTATAATATTATTAGATGATAAATAATAAATGGAGGTATCTTAATGAGTAATCAACTAAGGGAAGCTCAGAATTCAGTTTTAATCGAAGGGGTAGTAATTGAGAACGGACTAGACTATAGAACTATTGAAAGAGGTAGAGCTATTGGAGGTAATTTAATTGTCAGGGTTGCCGCAGATAATGATGTTCCGGTAAACTTCTTTAGTGCGGAAACAAAGGTAGATGGAGGCAAAAGCAAAGTTTTTGATTCGCTTGTAACTATAATGGAGCAGTATAAATCAGCTGCTAAACACAGCATGGAAGAAGCTGAAAGGGTAAAGATTACTGGCGGCCGCTTAGAATCTAATGAATTCTACAGTGGTTCAGGACAACTTATTTCTACATTTAGAATAAGATCCAACTTTGTTAACCGTGTTACAACTAAATTAGCACCTGGTGTTAGTTTTCAAGTTGAAATTTTTGTACAAGGTATTACAGATGAAGTTGTTGATGATGAACCTACTGGCAGAGTAATGATTAAAGGTATTGTGCCAATGTACGGTGGTAGAGTTAGTGTGTTAAACTTCTTTGTTGAGGATGCCAATGGTATTAGATACATTCAAGACAATTACTCTGTAGGTGATACTGTAAAAATCGCCGGTACAATTAGGAATGAAGTGCAAGAGGTAACTAAAGCGGAAGAAATGGAATTTGGCGATGATATTGTTACTACCTATGAAAGAACAAAGAGGGAGCTTATTGTAACTCGTGGTAGTAAACCGTATGAAGAAAATACATTTGATCCAGAGCTTATTAAACAAGCTATGGTTGAAAGAGAAACACAATTAAATAACTTGAAAGAAAAAGCAACTAAACCTGCGGCTCCAAAAGCTGACACTGGTTTTAGTGGTGGCAAGGGTGACGTACCTTTTTAGGTGCGTCATTCTTTCCCGCGCATTTAGCTTTGATTAAAAGAGGTGATGAATCTGAGTATAGACATTCTTAATATACAACCACATCAGGTTAGTAGAGACCTGAAAGGATATAGTATTCTATTGTATGGAGATTAATTTTGGGTCTCCCCTTCGTGGTAACACTTAGGAAAAAAATTCCTGTAAAAGCGGAGACATCTTTCTAAGATAATCCGAACGGAAGTTATGGTTTTCGAAGCCCTAACACGTGCAACGCATAGGTATAAAATTTTCAATGAAAGGTTGTGTTCTAACGATGAACACCAAAGATATTATTGATTTTTATTTGGATGGAAATTCATTAAAATCTTGTCATAGGAAATTTAAAATCAGTGAATATAAAATTAAAAAAATCCTAAATAATAATAACATAGCCATTCGCAATAGAGGTGAACAGCTTATATTAGAAAATATAAGGCGTTCTAAAAATGTTAATCATAGTTTTTTTAATGAATTAAACACAACAAATGTTTATATTATAGGATTTTTAGCTGGAGACGGATATGTGCACCCAACAAGAAATCTCATTAAAATTGGACTAAGTGCTAAAGATCGCCTTTTTTTAGAAACCATTAAAAAAACTATGAATATAGAAAGAGATATTTTAGAATATCAAACAAATAAAGGATATGATGTTATAGAATTGTCTTTTTCCTCTGTGTTAATTAAGCAAACTTTAGCAAAATATTCTGTTATTAACAATAAAACCACTAAAGGTGTAACAATGCAGCAGATTCCTAGTGACCTAAAATGGCACTACATCAGGGGCTTCTTTGATGCAGATGGGTCTTATTATTATAATAACACACACAGAGTTAAAATATCTTCTTTCCATCCAAGAATTTTAAATGAAATTCAAGACTTTGTAAAGAAAGGCACAATATATCATTTAACAAAAAATAGAAATATTTATTCATTTGAGTTAAATGGCGATGATGCAATTTTCTTTATGAATAATATCTATCAAGGTAAATGTTTATATTTACCACGAAAGTATAAAAAATTCATTGAAAATTATAATACCCACGAGACAGGAACTCCTCAAAATGAGGATGAAAAGGTATGCTGAACTGGGCTGGAATTGACCAGTCGTATCCTATATAGGTATGAGGGAGACCTCCAGAACTAAAGGATAAAAACCCTTTAGGATAACAACAGCCAAAAAGTGGAAAAACTACAACTGCATCTAAGTTTCCTAGAAGTTTATTATTAGCGTACGAAAAAGGTTACTCAGCCCTACCTGGTGTTAAAGCTCAACCAATGAATACATGGGCTGATATGTTGAGAGTACAAAAGCAGCTTCAAACAGAAGCAGCTAAAGAAATGTATGATACTATTGTTATTGATACTGGAGACTTAGCATATGATGCCTGTGAGCGTCATGTTTGTGGTATTCATGGAGTAGATAAAATTGGTGATATACCATATGGTGCAGGCTACGCTCAAGCTGGTAATGAGTTTGATAGAGTATTGCAAAAGTTAGCCAAATTTGGATATGGTGTTGTAATTATCAGTCACTCTGACGATAAAACCATTAAAGATGAAACTGGCGAAGAGTATCAAAGAATTCAACCCACCTTACCTAGAACTGCAAGAAAGGTTATCAACAGATTCTGTGATATTATTGGATACTCTCGTATTGTTAAAACTACAAATGAAGATGGCACAGAAGAAGAGAAAACATACCTATATATGAGAGCAACAGTGAGATTTGAAGCGGGCTCCCGCTTTAAATACACACCACGATTTATTGAATTTACATACGACAATCTAGTGAATGCTATTGCTGATGCTGTTGATCAACAAGCTCAAGAAGATTCTAGTAGTGTAACAGATCAAAAATCTACACGTTATGAGGATACTCCTAAAGATTTTGAAGATGTTAGAGGTAGGTTTGTGAATATTACTACTCAGTTAATGGAACAAGATCCAGAGAATCAAAAAGTAATACAAAAAATCATAGAAACACACATAGGCAAAGGGAGAAAAGTGTCGGAACTTGATGAAAAGAATGCAGACATTATAGATGTTATTAATGAAGAGTTGAGCACCCTTTTGTCTCAATAATTTAAGTTTATTTTGAAGAGAGGAAAATTGGGGCTATTATATATAGCCCCTTTTTATTCACCACTCTCTTAGGAGGGAGTTAATTTGAGTTCTGATAGACCAGTTAAATGTCCATATTGCAATCAATACTTTAGAAGAAGTGCTGAAAAATATGAGTTTTATAAACAAAGGTATTGGCATGTTGACTGCTATAATGCTCAAGTTGGAGAGAAGCAACGCATTACAACAGAACGACAGGAGTTAATATCTTACATTGAAAAGTTATTTAATAAAAAAGTGGATGCCAGAATTTTGCGGCAAATCAAAACATTTATTGATGACTACGGTTATAAATACAAAGGAATCCAATTAACATTAGAGTATTTCTTTGAACTGAAAGGTAATTCTTTAGCTAAATCACAAGGTGGAATAGGTATTGTTCCCTATGTTTATGAGGAAGCTAAACAATATTACATGATGAAACAACAGGTGGCAGAAAATTTGCGCACTTTAGAAGATGTACCTGTCACAGAAAAGAAAGTAACTATTAAAGACCCCACAAAACAAGCAAAATATAGAACGAAAAAGACCATAGATATTACCGGTCTTTAGAGTGAAAGGATATTTTTTTGGAATGGAGTGAAAAATTTGGCGTTAGTTGATAAGCGTTCCATCTTTCTCGTTATTGGATGTTTATTACAAAATCCTACACTGTTTAACAATACCACTCGTTACAACTTAACTAAAGATGATTTTCCAGAGAAATTCCACAAAATCATTTTTGCCGCCATTTACAATTTATGGAACGAGGGAGTAACAAAAATAGACTACATTATCATAGACAACTATCTATCTAAGTATGATCTTCAATACCAAATTTTTGTTGAGAACAATGGTATTGAATATCTGCAGCAAGCTAAAGAAGTAGCAGACCTAAGTAACTTTAACTACGCTTATGATAGGATTAAAAAGTTCTCACTATTGAGAGAGTACCAACAGAAGGGTATAGATATATCTGACATCTACAATGAAAGCATTGTTGATCTTAGACGACAAGAGGAAATGCAGGAAAGGTTTGATAGACTGTCACTAGAACAAATCACTGAAGAAATTGATAAAAAAATTGTAGATATAAAAAGCAAATTCTTACTACATCATGGACACGCCGGACAACATGCAGGTGAAGGGGCAGCAGAGCTTAAAGAAGAATTAAAAGAGAATCCTGAAATAGGTTCGCCGCTACGTGGCGGTATTATGAACATGATTACAAGAGGCGCCCGCCTTAAGAAGTTGTATATGAGAAGTGCTCCCACATCTGTAGGTAAAACACGTCTTGCTCTTGGGGATGCTTGTAACTTAGGTACGAATGAGATATATAGTATAGAGTTGGGTAGATGGGTTAAGAATGGCATTACAACACCTACTCTATTCATTACAACAGAATTGGAAATGGATGAGGTTCAAACTCCTCTATTGGCTTTTCTGTCGAATATAAATGAAACTAAAATACTTGATGGAGAATACACAAAAGAAGAAGAAGAAAGAATTGATTACGCTATTAAGGTATTGAATAAAAGTCAACTATGGATAGAATACTTACCTAATTTCTCTTACCAAGATATTGAAAATACTATTAAAAGATACTATTTAAATAAAGGAATCCGTTACTTTTTCTTTGATTATTTACACACAACAATGAAAATGCTATCAGAGGTTGGTAAAGAATCTGGCGGGATTAGGTTGAGGGAAGATAACATTTTGCATATGTTTTCTACAAACTTAAAAGAATTATGTAATGAGCTTGGTATCTTTATGTACACCGCTACACAAGTTTCAGGAGATTGGGAGAATCGTAAAACAGCTAATCAGAATATTATTCGTGGTGCTAAAGCTATAGCTGATAAATTAG
>SLAV01000260.1 GCA_007126655.1 Haloferula sp.
CCGCCGCGAGGGACGCCATGCTGGCGAAGGTCAGAAGCTTCGGCATCTACGGCATCGACGCCTTCCCCGTGCTCGCCGCACTCCTCGGCGACACCTACCCGACCCGCTTCGCAAACCCGGGCCACAGGAGCCACAGCTTCTCCTATCGCACCAGTGCCATCGAACGCGCCATCGAGGCCCACGCCCAAATGAACCGCCCCGCCACCCGCGGCGACCTCGCGCGCCTGCTCCTCCTCGCCGCCCTTCCCGATCCCGACAACCAACTTACCCGCGCCGATCCCGAAACCATCCGCTCGGTCGCCCTCGAATTCCACTCCACACACGCCGGGGCCGACACCACCACCATCGCCGCCGCCTACCTCGCCGATGGCTCCGACAGCCAGAAAACCCACGTCACCCGCCTCTTCGCCACCTCATCCGACCCGGATCACCACGAAATCCTCGAACAACACCTGATCGAGACAAGCCCGCCGAGCGCCAGCCTCTCGTCCGTCATCCTCTACGCCCAGCAACGCAAAACCGGAGCCAGGGACTTCGTCGCCAAATACCTCCCCCTCATCCGCGAGGAAATCGGCGATGGCTCGAACATCGAGGAAAACCGGCACCTCGCCTGGGAATTCAGAAACCCCGACCAACTCGAACAAACCCTCCGCCAGCTCGAATCCATCGCCGAGGGCATATCCCCCGAGGACACCGCGCGCGAAATCGCCGCGGGCGACCCCGCCGAAGCCGAGGCCGCCGTCTCCGCGCTCCTCCGCGGCATCGGCTCCGAATCCCCCGATGCCGCTCTCGCCGCCGTCCTCGCCGGTGCCGACGCCGCCGAAGACCCGCAAATCCGCTTCACTTTCCTCCAGAACGTCCTCCGCATCCGCAACGCCCAAGCCGTCGCGGACGACGAGGATCCCGCCGACCCCGCCCGCTTCCCCGAATCCCAAACGGAAATCTGGACCCGCCTCATTGCCGACGACCGCCCCATCGAGCCCGATTGGAGCGACCGCTTCCACCGCTCCACCGAAACCATCGGTGAACTCGCAGCCTACGCCGCCGAATTCACCCTCATGCAAAACAGCATCTACCAACTCGATTCCGCCGCCCACATCCTCAACCGGCCCTATGCCGATCTCATCCGCGATCGCGTCACCGCGCGCCTCGGCGGCGAACCCCTGCCCGCCATGCCCGACGCCGCAAACGTCCCGGAAGACCGCCTCCGCGAGATCGTCGCCGCCGCAGGAGAATCACCGCCGGAAGAAATCCACTCCCGACTCGACGCCCTCACCCCAGACGAACGTGCCGCATGGTTTGAATGGTACTTCGATCCCGGCGATCTCTCGCGTCCCGAATCCGTCCGCAACCTCACCTTCACCATCACCTCGGAAAAAACCACACCCCAGGGCGGCATCACCCCCGTCCCCGGCCTTCTCGACCTCGCACCCGGGTTCACCATCCACGAGGACACCATCGACGGCTATCTCTCGGACCTCGCCGCCAACGCCTCGGATCACAGCCTCTCCATCGTCTCCATCGGTCGCGACGGCTTTCCACCCGGCCTCACCATGCAGGGCATCCGCGCCGAACTTCCCGCGGAAAGCGATGATCCGGATGGCGGCATCCATGCCCGCCATCACGCCATGCACACCCCCGCCGACATGTTCCGGTTCCACGCCCGCCTCTTCGGTCTCGATGACGCGCCCGACGAGGCCGCGGCACTCATCTCCATGAGCATTCACGGCATGCAATACCACGGCAGATTCCAGTGGTGGGTCGTCGATGGAGTGCCCGTGCCCTTCGCGCTCGACGATTCCAATCAAATCGCCGGCGAAATCGAAACCACCCTCGCCGAAACCATCGCCGACAAACGCGAAGCCGGCACCCCCCTCAATTTCAGCATCCATGTCATCACCCGCGAACACGCGGAAACACTCGCATCCCGCTGACATTCCATCCACCCCCACCCACCATCCACACCATCATGTCCGAACCTGCCGAAGCCACCTGGGAACGTCTTCAGGAAACCGTCAAGAACATCCGCTCCGAATCCGCCAACGTCATCGTCGGCCAGGACGAGATCATCGAGCAGCTCCTCACCTCCCTCCTCTGCAAGGGCCACTGCCTCCTCGTTGGCGTCCCCGGCCTCGCCAAGACCCTCCTCGTCTCCACCGTCGCCAAAATCCTCGGCCTCCACTTCCAGCGCATCCAGTTCACCCCCGACCTCATGCCCACCGACATCGTCGGCTCCGAAATCCTCCAGACCGGCCAACAGGGCGAGCGCAACTTCAAATACGTCCCCGGCCCCATCTTCGCCAACCTCATCCTCGCCGACGAAATCAACCGCACCCCGCCAAAAACCCAGGCCGCCCTGCTTGAGGCCATGCAGGAAAAACAGGTCACCGTCGCCGGTAAATCCCGCCGCCTCGATGAACCCTTCACCGTCTTCGCAACCCAGAACCCCATCGAACACGAAGGCACCTACCCGCTCCCCGAGGCCCAGCTCGACCGCTTCTTCTTCCAGCTCAACATCGGCTACCCCACCCTCGACGAAGAGGGCGAGATCGTCCGCCGCACCATCGGCCACAAACTCACCGAACCCGCCACCCTCCTCGACGCCACCAAGGTCATCGAACTCCAGGAGGCCACCGTCGATGTCCCCCTGCCCAACTCCGTCATCCAGTTCATCCTCAAGCTCGTCCACTCCACCCGCCCCGATTCCGAACACGCCACCGCCGACGTCAAAAACTACGTCTCCTACGGCGCAGGCCCCCGCGCCTCCCAATGCCTCGCCCGCGCCGCCCGCGCCCTCGCCATGCTCCGCGGCAACTCGTCCGCCTCCGAGGACGAGGTCCGCGCCGTCGCCCAGCCCGTCCTCCGCCACCGCATCATCCCCAACTACAACGCCACCGGCGAGGGCATCGGCGCGGATGAAATCATCACCCGCCTCATCAAGTCACTCTGAAGGCCCATGCCCGCCTACAAATACCTCGACCCCGCCGACATCCGGCGGCTCAAAAACTACGAATTCGGAGCCAAGGCCATGGTCGAGGGCTACCTCTCCGGCCGCCACCGCTCGCGCCAGCGCGGCTCCTCCATCGAGTTCCACGAGTTCCGCCAATACGTCCAGGGCGACGATCCCGCCAAAGTCGATTGGCGCGTCTTCGCCCGCAACGACAAGCTCTTCCTCCGCACCTTCGAGCAGGAGACCAACCTCGAATGCCACATCTTCCTCGACTGCTCCGCCTCCATGGCATTCCCGGAAAAATCCGACCGCCTCTCCAAAATCGATTACGCCTCCTTCTTCGCCGCCTCCCTCGCCTGGTGGGTCACCTCCAAAAACGACCGCGTCTCCCTCACCCTCTTCGACCAGGGCATCCGCAAATTCATCCCCCCCGGCTCCACCCGCGGCCACCTCCACGATCTGCTAACAGAACTCGAAAACACCCGCGCCGGCCAGGGCACCTCCATCACCGACACCCTCGCCCGCGCCCGTCCCCTCCTCAAACGCAAGGGCACCCTCGTCATCCTCTCCGACTTCTACGACGACCCCGCCGCCCTCTTCCGCGCCCTCAACCCCTACCTCCACGGCGGCTTTCGCATCCACCTCTTCCACCTTCTCGATCCCACCGAAATCCAGCTCGAAAACCGCGGCCTCTCCCGCTTCATCGACATGGAAACCGCCCAACATCTCACCGCCCACCCCCATTCCATCCGCGAAGCCTGGAACGCCGAAATCCTCTCCCACACCCGCGCCCTCCGCGCCCTCGCCGCCTCCCGCCACGCCGACTACACCCTCACCTCCACCGCCGACTCCTACTTCACCCTCTTCGACCGCCTCCGCACCCACTAAGAATCTCAAATCTCAAATCTCAAATCTCAAATCTCATTTCTTAACTCTTAACTCTTAACTCTTAGCTCTTAGCTCTTAGCTCTTAGCTCTTAGCTCTTAGCTCTTAGCTCCAAGCTCCAAGCTCCAAGCTCCCGTGTCCCTCTTCCTCCAAACCCCGGCCCTCCTCGGCCTGCTCGCACTCGCCGCCCTCCCGGCGATCGTGCACCTCCTATCCCGCGCCCGCCCCCCCCAATACCGCCTCTCCAACATCGAGTTCCTCCGCCGCGTCATCCGCCGCACCTCCCGCATCCGCCGCCCCAGGGACTGGTTCCTCCTCATCCTCCGCACCCTCGCCATCGCCGCCATCGCCGCCGCCTTCATCTCGCCCCTCCTCGTCTCCAACAACACCGCCCTGCCCGGCGAAGCCTCCACCGCCGTCGTCGTCATCGACCGCTCCGCCTCCATGGCCGCCCGCGAGGGAGCCGGCACCCGCTTCGACGCCGCCACCGCCGAGGCCGCCGCATTCCTCGAATCCACCAACCCCACCGCCGCCAACCTCGTCTGGATCGATGCCGACCCCGCCGCCGTCTTCCCCGAACCCGGCCCCAACATCGCTTTCCTCACCGAAGAAATCCGCTCCGCCCAGCCCCGCCTCGAGGAAGGCGCGCTCAACGCCGCCATCGAAAACGCCCTGCGCCAGCTCGCCGACGCGCGCGGACGCCGCCAGCTCGTCATCATCTCCGACTTCCAGGCCGCCACCTGGCGCGACTTCTCGCCCGCCATGCCGTCCGGTGTCGAAGTCATCACCCTCCCCGTCGCCACCGAATCCCCGCCCAACCTCGCCGTCACCCGCCTCCTCGCCCAACCCGCCGCCCCCGTCGCCGGCCAGGAAACCACCATCCTCGCCAGCGTGCGGAACTTCTCCCCCGATCCCGTCCACACCCAGCTCACCCTCGATGCCGACGGCTCCCGCCAGTCCCAGCCCATCGACCTCCCGCCCTGGGGCGAGGTCGAGGCCGCCTTGACCCTCCGCCCCGCCGGAGCCGGCCAGCTCCCCGCCACCGTCTCCATCGATGGCGACGCCTTCCCCGCCGACAACACCCGCCACACCGTCATCCTCGTCCGCGAAGCCATCCGCATCCACACCGGCGCGGACGACTCGCCCGCCGCCTCCATCCTCAAAAGAGTCGCCACCGCCATCCCCTGGCTCGAACCCACCGACACCCCCGCCGCAGGCGACATCACCCACAACCCGCCACCCGCCGGGATCCCCGGTCTAACCGAATCCAACATCACCCCCCTCGTCGAATCCCCCGCCGACGCAACCGCCATCCAATCCCTCCTCCCCGAAGGCACCGTCCCCCGCCAACAAACCAACAGCCAGGGCTGGCAAATCCTCCCCGACGAACGCCACCCCGCCATCCGCCTCTTCGCCACCGGCGACTTCGGCAACCCGTTCCAAGGCACCTTCCGCCAGCGCCTCGACCTCCCCGAATCCCTCGCCCGCCACGACCGCGTCCGCCAGATCGCCGTCTATCAGGACGGCGTCCCCGCCATCCTCGAAATCCGCACCAACGCCGCCCCCATCCTCTTCCTCAACCTCGCCCTCGACCCCGGAAAAACCGACTGGCCCGACCAAGGCGTCTTCCTCCCCGCCCTCGCCGAGATCATCCTCCGCACCCGCCCCGCCGAAACCTCCGAATCCG
>SLAV01000289.1 GCA_007126655.1 Haloferula sp.
CCGTTGACCATGCGCAACCTGCTCCGAGTTTGTGTTGCTATTTGAGCGGGAAGCGACGTGCTCCATTTCATCGGGCTGGGCCGGACCCACTTCGAGTTCTTCAAGGATGACCGCGTCAGGTTCGGTGCCTCGCCACGGTGCCGTCGTCTGAGGAAGTTTTTTGAAAAAACCCTTGTCCTGATGGCGGGGATTTCATGTTTTTCATGCAATGAAAAAAACATTCCCCCTGCTGGGTGTGATAACAGCCGCCCTCGCACTCCCATCCTCCGCCCAAAACATCGGACCGGACTTCATTGATGACTACAACGTTTTCAATCTGGGTGGCGTCCCGGGTCTGCCGATAAACTACGGTGGCCTGACCATCCGCCCCGGGGAACCGGATTTCCTCTACATCGGCGGCGCGGCCAACCAGGCTGGCGCGGGGGTTTATCGGGCACCGATTTTTCGGGACGCGGACAACTTCATCACCGGATTCGGACAGGCCTCGTTGTTCGCCAGCACGCCCAACATTGATGGCGGGCTGGTATTCAGTCCGACCGGGACGATGCTTTTCACCCGCTACAGCATGAATGAGATCGGCCAGGTCGCCGCGGGTGACAACACGATGACGATTTCTCAGCCTCTCACGACAATTGGCGTGGCCGCATCGGTCGGAAGCCTCAATTATATCCCGTCCGGGTTCGCGGGAGCGGGAGACATGATGGTCGCCTCCTACAATGCCAGCCGCATCTATCGTGTGCCGTTCACCGAGGTTGATGGAACCTACACCTTTCTCGACGCGACCCACGAGGTTCAAATATCGGGCGGCCCCGAGGGAATCACCCATGTGCCGCTGGGGTCCCCGGTCTTTGGTGAAACGCCCCACCTCCTGGTCTCGGCCTATTCCGCGAACGCCATCGTCGCATACGAGCTCGATGCGGACGGGATGCCGATTCCCGGCACGGCCAGAAACATGGTGACCGGACTGACAAACGCCGAGGGTGCCGCCGTGGATCCGGTCACCGGGGACTTCCTGTTCTCCAGCTTCGGCGGGGGCAACCAGGTCTATCGCGTGTCCGGGTTCATCCCCGAACCCACCACTCACGGCCTGGCCCTCATCTCGATCACCTCGATGATGCTCTACCGCCGCCGTCGGCGGCATGCCGGTTGATCCACCTCATGATGATCCGGAGGCAAAAGCCGGACACCTCAGCGCCAAGACGAACCCCTACAAATCGAGGGTGCGCGTGCCTCTCGCCTTGCGGTTTTCGGTTGGTTTGCCGAGGGCCGAAGGATCGGCGGTGTTGCCGTTGAAGATCTCGACGGCGAGGGGCGTTGGGCAGATTGGCGGATTTCAGGGCGCGGATTGTGGCGAATCCCGGACTGGCGTTGAAGGGGAGGAGCCGGCATTTCCGGCATTGCCCTTGTGATGTGGCGCGGCCATGCTGGGCGTGTTGTCACCACGTCCAGTGCGGGCGGGCGGCGATTTTCGCGGAATCGATGAATAACGAGCGACCAGATCCGTCCAAAACCACGCCGGACAACACAGATGCCGGTGGTGACGACGATTCGAAAGATGACTTCCGGCTCGTTGCCCTGGCCCAACAGGGGGACATGCGCGCCTACGACGCGCTCGTCACCCGCCACCGGGGACGCATATTCGCCATGATCCGCAACATGACACACAACGAAGCCGATGCCTGGGACATCTCGCAGGATGTTTTCGTCAAGGCGTGGCAGGCACTGCCGAAATTCCAGGCCAAGGCGCGGTTTTCGACGTGGCTTTACCGGATCGCCCACAACGCGGTCTATGACTGGTCGCGCAAGCGCAGGATCGAAAGTGTTGGCGAACTCAACGACGAGATCTTCGAGCGCGACCGCATCGACCCCGCCGCCACCACCACGCCATCCGCCTCCGAAGCGCCCGATGCCGCGCTCGGCCACGGCGAGCTGAGGATCAAAATTGAAAAAGCACTCGCCAAACTCAGCCCCGACCACCGCGAGGTGGTCATCCTCAAGGACGTCCAGGGGCTCGCATACAAGGAAATCGCCGAGGTCATGGAATGCACGCTCGGCACCGTGATGAGCCGGCTTTTCTACGCCCGCCAGAAACTCCAAACCCTCCTGAAAGATGAATACGACGCCCGATGAAACCACCCTCGCCCTGTGGCTCGATGACGAACTCACCGGCGCGGACCTCGCCGCGGTCGATGCCTGGGCCGCCGGTCGGCCCGACCAGCTCGAGGCCCGCGAGGAAAACCGCCGCTACAAGGCCGCCCTGCGCGCCGCCGTTCCGGCGAGCGTGGAGCCGCCTTCGCCCGAGTTCTTCAACGCCCGCATCGCGAGGATGATCGAGACCTCGGCCGATGCCGCGCCCGCCGCCGCCCGCGAGCGGACGGTGGAGGTGCCCGTCTGGCTCAGTCCGCGCTCGTGGTTCATGCCGGCGGCCGCCGCCGCCGGCATGCTGCTCGCCTTCTGGATCGGCAGCAACACCGGCGACCCGCGCACTCCCGCCATGCAGGCCGGTGCGCAGCCGGACGTGTATGTGCCGGAATCCGGCGTCAACGCCGAATGGCTGGCCGCGGAGGACAAGTCCGGAGTCATCGTCCTCACCGGCGTCAGCGCCATTCCCGACACCACTGATTTCTCGCAGACGGTCTATCTGCCGATGCCCCGCGAAATCGACCGCACCGCCGGCCAGGGCCGCGACAGCGGCATCCGCTGAGCAAACCGATCCCCGCTTCCATCCCCATGATCCAACGCA
Organism: Haloferula sp.; assembly: GCA_007126655.1. Taxonomy (GTDB): domain Bacteria; phylum Verrucomicrobiota; class Verrucomicrobiia; order Verrucomicrobiales; family Akkermansiaceae; genus Luteolibacter. Next base: position 2,744 of record SLAV01000289.1, read on the forward strand.
TCCATCTCGCACTAGTCGCCGTGCTGGCCGCACTGGCCGGGCAGGCCGCCGCCCTGCAGGATCCCGGGAAAGCCGTGCTCACCCAGATCGCCGTGACGGTCTATCACGCCACCAACGGCGATCCCGAGGTCGCCGGGGAAATGGCCCGCCCGGTGGATGAGGAAACTGAACGCCGCCTGCGCGCGGAACGCAACCTGCGCTTCGCGCATTACCGCGCTCTGGGCCGCGACATCGAGCCGCTCTACCGCAGTTATGAAAACTGGGCCCAGCCGCTCAAGCCATCCGACGAAGTGCTCGTCCGCTTCGAGGCGCGCAGCCGCCCGGAGAACGACCGCGTCCGCCTCGGCATCGAGTTGTGGCTGAGCCGCAAGCAGATCCTGCGCACCGACGTGCGCCTGGTCGAGGGGCGTCCGCTATTCGTCCTCGGACCCGAGTGGCGCGGCGGACGGCTCATCATCGCCATCGAACTGGCGGACGAGCTGAAAACCGGCGACGAGTGAGGGCGTCGCGTCACTCGCTGAACTTCAGAATGCGTTCGCCCTCGCGGTGGTAATCGAGCCGGTCGCGAGCGTGGATTTCGAGGAATTCCGGGTCCTCGCGCAGTGCCCGCAGCTCGGTTTCGTAGTCCTGCTTCTTCTCCAACACCGCCTGTTCGCGCTGCCGCGCCTCTTCCAGCGCCTCCTCCAGATCATCGAGCACTCGCTTCTGCGGCACCGCCATGGCAACCACAACCATCCCGGCCGCCAATCCAAAGGCCATCAGCACCAGCCGCCGCGAAAACACAAAGAAGCGTGTCCGCGCCTCCATCCGCCTCAGCTTCTCCACTGTCATGCGTCGCCGAATCATGTGCTTGGATCAGGAAAATCTTTTGAAGCCTGATTGTCAAGGAATCCGAGTAAAATCCGCGACACCCGCGTTACCGCTTTGGGCTTGGAAAATACGGTGGACTGGCGGACGCTACAGACATGTCCGACCTCGTCCGCGTGGAACCGATCGCGCTCATGCCCACCCAGGCCGGGTGCGCGGTTTTCCTTGGTGATGGATCGAAGGTGATCGTGTTTTACATCGATCCGGCGGTTGGTGCGGCGATCAACGCCACACTTGCCGGGCAGGCCCCGCCGCGGCCGATGACGCACGACCTTTTCATCCAGGCCCTGCACGGACTCGGGGCGAAGGTGACCCGCATGGCGATCGTCGCGATGGAAGACGATGTATTCTACGCCCGGCTCATCCTCGAGGCCAGCAACGAGCTGATGCAGCACAAGATCGTCGAACTCGACGCCCGCCCGTCCGATTCGCTTGCGCTCGCGGTGCGCGACGAAGCGCCGATGTTCGTGTTGCGCGGATTGTGGGACCGCCTCGACGACATGTCCGAAACGCTGGAGAAACTCCGCGACAGCGGCGGCCCGCCGAACGCCTGAAGCCCCGATCCCCGCGCCCGATGTATCTCTGGTCCAAGCTCTCCTCCGCCCGCTGGCACGATGCCTGGGACGAACGGTTCTCCGGAAATCCGAATTTCGTCGTCGAATACCTCAAGGGCGGCAAATCGCTGCGCCTCAAACTCTATTGCGACAAGGAAAAGGACGCCCGCGCGGTGGTCGCCCGGTTCGGCGGCACATACCGCAAGGTCGCCGGAGGCGAGTGGAGGAAACCCGCCGCACCGCCGCGCCCGTTGAAGGTGCGGGACGCCTTTCTCGTGACGGCGGAGCATTCGCGCGCCGGGCTGGCCGCGCTGCGCAAGGCGCACCCGGGCCGCGACGTCATCTCGATCCCGCCGGAGATGGCCTTCGGCACCGGCGACCACGCCACCACCGCCACCTGCATGCGCCTGCTGGTGGACGCGGCCCGCTCGCGCGCCGGCGGGTGGACGTGCGCGGATCTCGGCACCGGCACCGGCCTGCTCGCCATCGCCGCCGCGAAACTCGGGGCTGCGGAAGTGTTCGCCTGCGACTTCGATCCGTTCGCCGTCCGCGCCGCCGCACGCAATGCCAGGCGCAACGGCGAGCCGGGCATCACCGTGCGCGAGCAGGATGTCCTGCAATGGAGCCCCCCCGCGCGGGGCTACGACGTCGTTGCGGCCAACCTCTTCTCCACGGTGCTCATCGAAGCTTGGCCGGTGATCGCGAAATCCCTCGCCCCCGGCGGCGACCTCATCGTTTCCGGCATCCTCGCCGACCAGGCATGGGAATGCTTCACCGCCGCCGCCGCCTCCGGCCTCGGCTTCCCCCGGGTGATCCGCAAGGGCAAATGGGTGACAGCCCGCGGCGGCCACATGAACGACCTGATCGCGAGCGGCGCGGCCGATGCCGATTGATGGCGGCGCGACCCGGCCGGATTGCGGTTGTGCGCGGCGGGCCGGATGGCATGATGCCCGCAACCCATGAAACTGAAATTCTGCGGCGCGGCCGGAACCACCACCGGCTCACAACACCTCCTGGAAATCGACGGGCGGAAAATCCTGCTGGATTGCGGGCTCTATCAGGGCCGCCGCCGCGAGGCGTACGACATCAACTGCTGTTTTCCGTATTTCGATCCGGCGGAGATCGACGCGGTGGTGCTGTCGCACGCGCACATCGACCACAGCGGCAATCTGCCGAACCTGTGCCGCAAGGGGTTCAAGGGGAACATTTACTCGACGCACGCGACGCGCGACCTGTGCCAGATCATGCTGCGCGATTCGGCGCGGATCCAGGCCGGCGACATCAACTGGCTCAACAAGCACCGCAGGCGCGACGGGCTGCCGCCGGTGGAGCCGCTCTACTCCGAGCAGGACGCGGAGCGCGCCCTGCGGCAGTTCGTGACGCTGGGATACGACCGCCCGGTGAGCCTCGGCGGCGGCGTTTCCCTCAAGTTCATCGACGCCGGGCACATCCTCGGTTCGGCCCAGGTGGTGCTCGACGTCAACACGGGCGGCGGCCCCGCGAAACGCCTGCTCTTCAGCGGCGACATCGGGCGCGGCGGCAACGAGGTGCTGCGCGATCCGGCCGCGGCGGACGATGTTGATTTCCTCCTCATGGAGAGCACCTACGGCGGCCGCGAGCACGAGGCCCCGCCGGGGGTGGGCGACGAATTCGCACGGATCGTGAAGGAGGCGGTGAGGCGGCGCGGCAGGATCCTGATCCCGGCGTTCGCCGTGGAGCGCACGCAGCAGTTGCTCATCGTGCTCAACGAGCTGTTCTCCTCGGGGGCGATCCCGGAGCTGCCCGTCTTCGTGGACAGCCCGCTGGCGGTGAGCGCCACGGAGATCTACCGCCTGCACCCGGACGCGTTCAACGAGGAGGTCTATCAGACCCTGTTCGAGAAACGCAATCCGTTCGGTTTCGAGAACCTGCGGCTGATCCGCTCGGTGCGCGAGTCGATGGCGCTGAACGACCTGGATGAGCCGGCGATCATCATCTCCGCCTCGGGCATGTGCGAGGCGGGGCGCATCCTGCACCATTTGAAAAACAACATCGGCGATCCGAAGACGACGGTGCTCTTCGTCGGCTACTGCGCGGCGAACACGCTCGGGCGGCGCATCGTCGATGGCGAGAAGGAGGTGCCCATCCTCGGCGGGCGCCACAAGGTGCGGGCCCGGATCGAGAGCGTCGATTCGTTCTCCGGCCACGCCGGCCACAGCGAGCTGCTCGCGTGGTTCGACCGCGTCGGTGGGAAGAAGGAACGCGTGTGGCTCGTCCACGGCGAACCGGAACGCGCGGAAATCCTGCGCGACGCGCTGGCCGGCCGCCACAAGGGGAAAATCATGATCGGCGGGGCGGGGGAGACGGTGGAGTTCTGAGCGCGGCCCCGCAAGGCGGGGCGGATGGCGGATTTGTTTGAAAACGTGCCTTGCTTGTCCCGCGCCGGTGTCCCAGCTATTGGCCCATGACGTTGTGGCAAGCGGCAATCCTCGGACTGGTCCAGGGTGTCTTCATGTTTTTCCCGGTGAGTTCGACGAGCCACCTGGTGCTGGTGCAGCATTGGTTCAAGGGGAAGGGCGCGGCGTTTCCCGATCCGGACAGCGAGACGATGATCTTCTTCAACCTCGTCGTCCACGTCGGCACGCTGGTGTCCATCGTGGTCGTTTTCCGCAGGCCCATCATGGACTGGTGGCGCGGTTTGCTGGCGGATCTCGGCGCGTTGCGTGCGGCGTCGTTCGACTGGCGGGTGGCGTGGGAGCGGCTGCACCTGCGGCTCACGTTTTTATGCGGGGTCTCGGTGTTCGTGACGGGCACGCTCGGGTTGCTGATGAAGGCACACGTCACCCACGTCTTCGCGAATCCGCTTTTCGTCGCCACGGCGCTGCTCCTCACCGGGGCCATGCTCTGGGGCACCGACGCGGTGCGGGGCGGGGCCTCGCTCCGGCGGTTCGGCGTCCGCGAGGCGCTGGTGATCGGCCTGGCGCAGGCATTCGCCCTGGTGCCCGGCCTGAGCCGCAGCGGGCTGACGATCGCGGCGGCGCTGTTCATCGGCATGCGGCGGCGCTGGGCGGCGGAATACAGCTTCCTGCTGGCGATTCCCACGATCCTGGCGGCGAGCCTGGTCCAGGCGGTGGAGGTGGTGCGCACCGACGGATGGCACCAGATCGGCGCGATGCCGTATCTGGTCGCCTTCGTGGTATCCGCCGTCTCGGGCTGCGTCGCGCTGTGGCTGGTGCTCAGGCTCCTCTACCGCGCGCGGTTCCGGGTGTTCGCGATCTACGTCTGGCTGCTGGCATCCGTGGTGTTCTGGCTCAGGGTCGGCTGAGCGCGCCAGCCGGGTCGGCTTTTCCCGATCCGCCGCGCGGCGCTTGATTTTCCGGGGTTCCGGTGTCATGCACCCGCCGTCCGCACGCACCACGCGCTCTCCCGCACCATGAAACGGTTTTCCACCCTGCTCGCCATCCTGCTCGCCGCCGGCGCGCCCGCCGCCACGGCCACGATCGTCAACATCGAAGGCATGCGCCGCGGATTCGACGAGACCCCCGGCTGGTCCGGCGCGGTCAAATTCGACCTCGGCGGCAGCAGCGGCAATACCGACAAGTTCCACGCCGCCCTCGGCGTGCTCGCCCAGCACCGGCGGGATGGCGCGGTGAACCTCGTCACTTTTTCCAGCGATTACGCCGAGACATCCGGGACGCGGGACACGGACAAACAAACCTTCCACCTCCGGCACACCCGGGATTGGCGGGAGCGGGTCGCATGGGAGGCGTTCGGGCAATGGCAGCGCAACGATTTCACGCGCCTCCAGAGCCGGGTGCTGCTGGGAGGTGGCTTGCGATGGGATCTTCTGGAGCCCGCCCGGAAGGAAGATGGTGAGCGTTTGTATCTCGGCACCGGGGCATTTCACGAAAGGGAATCGATTCGCTCCGGGCCGGATCGCAACGCCATGCGCGCGAACCTGTATCTGGGAGCCGTGATGCCCGTTTTCGCGGATTCCACGTTGAGCGGCACGGTGTATTTCCAGCCCGCGTTCGACGACCCCGGCGACTACCGCGCCACCGCCGTGCTCGGTTACTCAGTGCCGATGCGGGAGAACCTTTCGCTGGAGCTTTCGTTCAATGTCACCCACGACTCTCGGCCTCCGGAAACGGTCGGCAGAACCGACATCGAATACCTCACGGGAATCCGCTGGAATTTCTGAGCGCGGTTTCATTTCCGGCATGCACCGGGAGGTTTCATGATCGCAAACGCCGTGCGACAACGTATCCACATGTGATGAAATCCGTTTCCTGCCTCGTTCTGATGGCGCTCATGGCTGCCGCCACCATGGCGATGGAATCCTTCACCGGATCCACGTTCGTTCCCACCGACTGGGCGGATGGGGACAGTTTCCGGGTCAGGACGGCCGAGGGCAGGGAATTCACCGTGCGGCTTTATGGCGTGGACTGCCTCGAAACCGGGCCCTTCACGCCCAGCGACGCGCGCCGTTTGCGCGACCAGCGGCGCTACTTCGGCATCTCGGAACACGGCGGCTCATTTGAAACGTCCATCGAACTCGCCGAACGTTACGGCAAACTCGCCACCAAGAAGGTCGCCGAATGTCTTGAGGAGCCGTTCACCGTCCACACGGCATTTGCCGACGCCAGGGGCGACGCGCGGTATCAGCGTTTCTACGCCTTCATCACCCTGGCCGACGACCGCGACCTCGGTGCGGCGCTGGTTTCGGAAGGTCTCGCCCGCGCATTCGGCGTCATCCGCGCACATCCCGACGGTCGCTCCGGCAATGAATACCGCGACTCGCTCTCCGATCTTGAGATCCAGGCCGCCGTCCGCCGCAAGGGCGTCTGGGCGCACACCGACTGGGACAAGCTCCCCGAGGAGCGGCGGACGCTGCGCGAATACGAGAATGAACTCCGCGCAACGATCCGTCCGGCTCTGGTCGAGGGCGAATTTTACCTCGATCCGAACACCGCGTCACATGAGGAACTCATGCGCCTGCCCGGAATTGGCGAAACGATGGCCAACCGGATCATCGAAGCGCGGCCGCACACGAAAGCCGAATCCCTGCTCGATGTTCCAGGCGTGGGTCCGGCGACTCTTGAGAACGTGCGGCCTTTCATCCGCTTTGAGTGACAATCAAATTTCATTATCCGCGCGGAGCCGTACCCCAAATTGCATCGTTCCAGCGCATATCCCTCATCGACCACAACCAATTGTTGGCCTGTTCTTCATTTTGTTCGGCCCGGTGTCTTGTCATCGCGGGAGAGTGAACACATGCTGGGACGCATGCACGGCGAGACACGCACGCGGTTTCATGAATTCACCGGTCCCGGAGGAGCGTTCCGGCTGAGGGACGGCTCGAAGCTGCCGTCGGTGCGCCTTGCCTACGAGACGTGGGGCGAGCTGAATGCGGATAAATCGAATGCGATTGTGATTTTCCATGCATTGTCCGGATCACAACACGCCGCCGGACACAATCCCGGCATCGAGGGCGTCGGCGACATCTGGCAGCCCGAATTGCACGAGGGATGGTGGGAAAACATGATCGGCCCCGGCAAGGCGCTCGATACCAACGAATTTTTCGTCATTTGCGCGAACTACCTGGGCGGATGCTACGGATCCACCGGCCCGGCATCCACCAACCCGGCGACCCGCATGCCCTGGGGGTCGGCGTTCCCTGCGGTATCCGCGGCCGATCAGGCGGAGTGCGCGCGCCATTTGATCGATTATTTCGGGATCGATTCCCTGCACGCGGTGTGCGGCCCCTCCGTGGGCGGCTTGTGCGCGCTGACGTTCGCCACCCGGTTTCCAGAGCGTGTTCGCCACGTCATCATGATTGCGGCCGGATTCAAGACGACGGTGCTCAACCGCCTGATTCTCTTCGAGCAGATCCTCGCCATCGAGAACGACCCGCATTTCAACGGCGGCGACTTCTATGGCAAAAGACCTCCCCTCTACGGGCTGGCGCTGGCGAGGATGATCTCACACAAGACGTTCGTCCACCTCGACGCGATCGAGCGCCGCGCGCGCAAGGACATCATCCAACCCGATGACATTCTCGACTGGTACCGGGTGCGGGACACCTTCCAGTCATACATGCTCCATCAAGGGAAAAAATTCGTCAGTCGTTTTGATGCCAACACCTACCTGCGGATCATCGACCTGTGGTCCCGCTATGACGCGGTTCTCGAAGGTGACGCCGACACGCCGACCGCCCTTTTCGAGCGCTGCCAGACCGCCGGCCAGAAGTGGCTGGTGTTTTCCATCGACTCGGATTTCTGCTTCTACCCTGAGGAGCAGGCCGAACTTGTGGGTCACCTCGAGCGGGCCCGTGTCGATGTGATGCACATCACCGTGCATTCCGAAAAGGGGCACGATTCCTTTCTTGTGGAGCCCGAACTCTACACCCCGCACATCGTCTGGAATCTCGCACGCTGAACGCCGGACACGACACGGAAGCCTCCCATGCCCCGCAAACCCCACGACCGCAGGAAAGGCCGCGAAGCCCGGGCAAACCGCCACGTCCGCCCGCGCGAGGAAGAGCGCGAGGCACCGGCGGCCGGCGAGGACGAATTGTTGGAGATCGTCGCCGCGCGGGAAGCGCCATTCCTGTTGATTCTCGATTGCGTGCAGGATCCGCACAATCTCGGCGCGATCCTGCGTTCGGCAGACGGCGCGGGGGTCCACTGCGTGATCGCGCCGAAGGACAAATCCTGCGGCCTGACCGAGACCGTGCGCCGGGTGTCGGCAGGCGCGGCCGACCATGTGCCATTCGCGCGGGTGACGAACCTTGCCCGTACCATGGAAAAGCTGAAGGCCGCGGGCATCTGGATCGTCGGCACCTCCGACCACACCACCTCGCGGTCGCTCTACGAGCTGGATCTCACCGGTCCACTGGCCATCGTGGTGGGTTCGGAAGAGAAAGGGATGCGGCGGCTCACCGCGGAAAATTGCGACTTTCTCGCCGCCCTGCCCATGGCCGGGCGCGTCGAATGCCTCAATGTTTCGGTGGCCACGGGTGTCTGCTTGTTCGAGGCGGTGCGGCAGCGCGCGTCCCGACCATGAAGCCGCTCCCGGAAAAAACCTGCGCCGCCTGCGGCCGTCGAATCGAGTGGCGTGCGAAATGGCGTGATTGCTGGGATGAAGTCCGCTTCTGCTCTGCCCGCTGCCGCCGCCAAAAACCGGGCCCGGAGGCGGAGGCCGCCGGGCGGATGATCCTCGCGATGCTTGCCGAACGGAAATCCGGTGCCACGATCTGCCCCGGCGAAGTCGCGAGGAAACTCCATCCCGACACATGGAGGGATCACATGGAGGAAGTGCGAAGCGTGGCCCGTCGGCTCGTGGCCGACGGCCGGCTCGTCATCACCCAGCGGGGCCAGGTGGTGGATCCCTCGACGGCCAAAGGCCCCATTCGTCTGAAACTGCGGTAGCGGGTCCGAATGCGCTGTCATTCGTACGAACGACTGTCGGACCAGGGCGGGGTTAACCCCCGCATACCTGCCGGACGATTTCATCCAGCCGCCCGCGTTGGATTTTGCCGAGGTCGCCCCGCGGCAGTTCCTCCACAAATAATGCGGCGTCGATCCGTTGTGAGCGCGGAACCTCCGCGTTGTAGGTCCGCAACGCCGCATCCAGCAAATCCGGCGGCACCGAGCGCTCCGCCACCAGTTCCAAGCGCATGCCGAGCCGTGTGTCCGGCACCGCGACCACCGCGATCCGGCTTCCGTGAGGCGTCGCCGCTGCGTTGAGGCGTGCCTCGGCCTCCGCAGGATCAACCAATTCGCCCGCAACCTTCACCAATCCATCCGCCCGTCCCAGTGGCACCAGACCCAGCGGGGTGACCGACACCCGGTCGCGCGTCGCATGCCAATCGCCGACGCGTGGCAGATAGACTCCATCCCGCACCGTCCCGGAAAAAAGCGCCGGGCCGGATATTTCGAGACACTGGTTGCAATCCGCCCGTACCCGCCAATGCGGCAGCACCTGGATCGGCGCTGGATCGTATGGCAGTTCCAGCGCGGCTGGAGGCTGGGTTGCGATTTGCGAGGCGGCTTCCGTCATCCCGTAGCTGGCGAGAACCGGCCAGCCGAGATCGCGCGCGGCGCGTCCCGCAACCGCGTCAAGGCGTCCGCCACCTATGACCACTGCGACCAAGGCGTTCGGAGCGCGGCATTGCGCCGCCACAAGATCATGCACCTGAGTTGCTACCAGGCTGGTGTGGGTCACGCGCCGCTTTTCCAACCAGGCGGAAAACCCGGCCGCATCCCACTTGCCGCCGAAAACCTCCAGCGCGCATCCCGCGGCCCGCGCCCGCGCGACGACCCCGAACCCACCGACGTGATGCACCGGCAACCCCAGCCCCCACGCGGATTCCGCATCCACTTGCAGACAGGTGTTCACCGCACGGGCCGAGGCTGCCAGCGCTTCCTTACTGATCGCAATCCACTTTGGCGAGCCGCTTGTCCCTGAAGTTGCAAAAAGCAAGTGATGCTCCGGGACTCCTTTCGTTCCGGTGTATTCGTTCCCACCGGGGAGCAATTTCACCACAGCGGCATCGTTCCAGAATGCGTCTTCCGCGAGTCTCCCGGCAATGACATGGGCGTGGTTGCTCATCGGTTGATGATGGAGTGTCGTTTCACGGCACGAATCCGGTGTCAGTGGGTGGCTTGGGTTTGTTGCGTCGAATCAACCGGACCTTCGGCCCTTTCATCGATGACGGCAATATCGAGAAAACCAACTGCACCAACGGGTAGGCGATCATTGAGAGCAGGATGGCGGACGTGATGAATCCGAGCGTGAAGCTCGCCGCATTCAAAACGCCGACACCCGGAATGGTGTAATCAACCCGGGTGAGGAATCCGGGCATCGGCACCGACAGCGTATCCCGCATCCAGTGGCCGATCCGGAACTGCATGAGGATGATCGGAACCTGCGTGAACGGATTGGTCACCCAGCAGGCGGCCATCGCGAACGGCACGTTCGCCCGGAAACGCATCGACACCAGCGCGGAGCCGATCATCTGGAAGGGAACCGGCATCATCGCGAAAAACAGCCCGATCGAGATCCCGGTGGACACGCTGGCCCGGCACGGCATCCACAGGCTGCGGTGGAAGAGAGGCTTCGTCAGCGTGCGCCACCATGAGTGGTTGCGGAGGCGACGGTGCCGCAGCGTGCGGAACGCACTGCGCACGAGGCGCAGGTAGCGGATCTTGGGCGTCAGTTTCGGCGGCACGGCGGAAGCATCACGCCAACCACCCCATTATCAACGCAAAACACTTGTCGCCTGTTGCTTCCAAAAGCGCTTTCCAGCCCGACCCGGGTTTGCGAAGCCGCCGGGTTCCAGCGGAGGCTCACAGCCCGCCGAAGCGGCGGTGGCGGCGGCGGTATTCGGCGACGGCGGCCTTGAGGTCGTCCTTGCGGAAGTCGGGCCAGTTCTTGCCGAGGATGATGATTTCGGCGTAGCTGATCTGCCAGAGCAGGAAGTTGGAGACGCGCATCTCGCCGGAGGTGCGGATGAGCAGGTCGGGATCGGGGATGCCGGCGGTTTGGAGGCGCGAGGCGAACGTGGCACAGTCGATGGACTCCGGGTCGAGCCGCCCGGCGGCGGCTTCCGCGGCGAGGGAGCGGGCGGCGCGGACGATCTCCTCGCGCGCGCCGTAGGAAAGGGCGAGCACGAGGGTTAGATCGGTGTAGCCGCGGGTGCGGTCGCGCAGGCGGTCGAGCTTGCGGCGGGTTTTTTCGGGCAGCCGTTCGAGCTGGCCGATGGTGAGGAGGCGGACTTTCTGTTTGTCGAGATCGCGGGCCTTTTCGTCGAGGAAGCGGTCGAGCAGGCCCATGAGCGCGGTGACCTCATCAGCGGGTCGGCTCCAGTTTTCGGAGGAAAAGGCGTAGAGGGTGAGATATTCGACGCCGAGTTCGCGGCAGGCGTCGATTGCCTCGCGGACCGATTCGGCACCGGCGCGGTGGCCATCGCGGCGGGGCTTGCCACGCTCGCGGGCCCAGCGCCCGTTGCCGTCCATGATCACGGCGATGTGCCGGGGGATGTCGGGGAATTCGGACATGGGGGCCTGGGTCATTCGACCACGAGGGTCTGCGCGCGGTCGGGGCCGACGCCGACGAAGGCGACGGGCACGTCGCAAAGGGCGGCGAGGCGGTCGAGGTAGGCGCGGGCGTTGGCGGGGAGATCCCGGTGGAGCTTGCAGCCGGTGGTGTCGGATTTCCAACCCGGAAGTTCCTCATAGACGGGCGTGGCGCGGTCCCAGGCGGAGCGTTCGGCAGGCGGGAGTTCGTGGCGTTCGCCATCGATGTCGTATGCGATGCAGATTTTGAGGGTTTCGGATTCGTCGAGACCGTCGAGGTTGGTCACGGCGAGGCCGGTGACGCCATTGACCATGCAGGCGAATCGCAGCAGCACGGTGTCGAGCCAGCCGCAGCCGCGGGCGCGGCCGGTGGTGGCTCCGAATTCGCGGCCGAGGCCGTGGAGGTATCCGGAGAGTTCTTCGTCGCCGGTGGGAAACGGGCCGGAGCCGACGCGGGTGGTGTAGGCCTTGCAGACACCGATGACGCGGCCGACAGCGGTTGGCGGCAGCCCGCTGCCGGTGCAGCAGCCGCCGGAGGTGGTGTTCGATGAGGTGACGAAAGGATAGGTGCCGAAGTCGATGTCGAGCAGGGTGCCCTGCGCACCCTCGAAGAGGAGTTTCTTGCCGCAGCGCCAGGCGCGATGGACGACGGGAATGGTGTTGGTGATGTGAGGCCTGAGGCGCTCGTACGCGTCCTGGACTTCGGCGATGACGGCGGAGGCCTCGAAGGTGGGCAGTTCGTGGCGGGCGAGGATTTCATTGGCCTCCGCGACGCGGCGGGTGATGCGCTCGGCCGCGAACGCGCGGTTGGCGAGGTCGGCCATGCGCAGGCCGCAGCGGTTGATCTTGTCGGCATATGCCGGGCCGATGCCACGCTTGGTCGTGCCGATTTTCGCGTTGCCGAGGGAGATTTCGCGGGCGGCGTCGAGTTCCTTGTGGACGGGCAAAACGATGTGGGCGCGGTCGGAGATGACGAGTTTATCCGGTGTGATCTCGATGCCCTGGCCTTCGATGCGGGTGATTTCCGCAACGAGGCCGGCGGGGTCGAGGACGACGCCATTGCCGATGACGTTGGTTTTGTCGTCCCAGAGAATGCCGGATGGCAGCAGGTGGAGGACATATTTTTCGCCTCTGGCGATTACGGTATGGCCGGCGTTATTGCCGCCCTGGCCGCGGATGACGACATCGGCGTCTTCGGTGAGATAATCGACGATCTTGCCCTTGCCTTCGTCCCCCCACTGGAGGCCGGTTACGATGGTATTCATGGTAAAAATGGAAATAGCCGCATGTTTGTTGGCGCGGAGGACACGCTAACGAGACGGGTCATCATGATGCAAGAGAACTTGGCTGGAACGACAGGCTCACCTCATTTTGGGCATGAAAAATTCAGACTTGCACGAAAAGGTTGTTTGAATTGCGTGTGCCGAATCGCTCGCAGGCAGACCGGTGATGCTGAATTAGGGATCGGGGGTTGATATTCAGCTGTGAGCCACCAGCATGCACTCATGAAACATCCGGTGGTTGATTTGTTGCGGGAGTTGATCCGCGTGCCCTCATGCAACCCGGACGGGCCGGCGGGCACGGAGCACACCGGCGAAGGCGGGTTGGCGACCTGGCTGGATCGCTTCCTCACCGCAGCCGGCGCGCATGTGACGCTCGAGGAGGTCCGGCCCGGCCGGCCGAACCTGATCGCGCGGTTCGCGCCGGTGGACGGACGACCGCGAGTGCTGCTCGGCCCGCACCTCGACACGGTGGGCGTGGCGGGCATGACGATCGACCCGTTCGCCGCCGATCTGCGCGACGGCCGGGTGTGGGGGCGCGGGGCGAGCGACACCAAGGGGCCGATGGCCGCGATGATCTGTGGATGGCTGGAACACACCGGGCGGCTGGCGGACGCGCCGGTGGCGGTGGATTTCGTGGCCTTCATGGGCGAGGAATCCGGCCAGTGGGGGAGCCGGGATTTCGCGCGGCGGCACGGCGGGAGGTACCGCTTCGCCATCGTCGGCGAGCCGACGTCGATGCGCGCGGTGCGGGAGACGAAAGGATCGCTGTGGGCGACGCTGCGCGCCCGCGGAAAGGCCGCACACAGCTCGCAGCCACAGCGCGGCGAGAACGCGCTGCTCAAGCTCGCGGGCGCGCTGGTCGCGCTCGACGGCCATCTCGCCGGCACGCTCGACCGGTTCGCGCATCCGCGCATGGGCGCGCCGACGGCGAACCTCGGCACGTTTCACAGCGGCACCCGCCCGAACATCGTGCCCGACCTCGCCGAGGCGGAAATCGACATCCGCACCACGCCGGAGCTGGCGGCGGCCGGCGGCGCGCTCGGATTGCTGGAGGAGGCCATTGCCGCGCTCGGCCTGCCCGTGGAGGTGGCCGATCCGCGCGAAAACCCGCCAATGGAAACCCCGGAGGACCACCCGGACGTGAGGCTGCTCGCCGGCCACGGCTGCGAACCGGCCTGGGCGCCGTGGTTTTCCGACGCGGCGCACCTCGCCGCGGCCGACGTGCCGGCGGTGTGCCTCGGACCGGGCCACATCGACCAGGCGCACACGGCGGACGAATTCATCGAGGTGGCCGCGCTGGAGGACGGGGCCGCGACGTTCGCCCGCATCATCAAATCCTTGATCGCACCGCCGGATGGGGCGACGCTGCGCCCATGAACGATGACTTTGAATCCCGCGTCCGCGACGCGCTGGCCAACCCGGAAAACCAGGGCGAGCTGGCGGATGCCGACGCCGTGGGCACCGTGGGTTCGCCGGAATGCGGCGACATGATGCGCATGTGGCTGAAATTCTCGGAAAAGGACGGCAAACGCGTGATCGACCGCGCGTCGTTCCAGGCGTTCGGCTGCCAGACGGCCATCGCCGTGGCCACGATGGCCACGCGGATGCTCAAGGGGCGCACGGCCGAGGAGGCCGCGAACCTCAGCGCGGAGGATCTCGGCGGGGAACTCGGGCCGCTGCCGCCGATGAAAATCCACTGCGGCCAGCTCGTCGAAGGCGCGCTGCGCAACGCCCTCGGGGGCACGCCCGCCGCCACGGACGGCCCGCCGAATGCCACCGCACCCACCCTCGCGGCCGACATCCGCGACCAGGCCGCGACCGGCGGCAAGCTGCGCGTCGTCCCGATTGACGAATAAACCCGCCGGACGATCCGCCGGTTACCGCATCCGGCCACGCCATTTTCCGAATCCGCCACCCGATCCATTTCCCGTGCTCGAACTCAAGGACGTTTCATTCCACATCCGCAAGGACGGCGAGGATTTCCCGCTGCTGCGGGACATCGCGATGCGGGTGCCGAAAGGGCATTTCATGGCCATCGTCGGCCCGTCGGGCTGCGGGAAAACCACGCTGCTAAAGACCATCGCCGGGCTGATCCCGGAATCGGATGGCGCGTTGTTCTGGAACGGGCGCAACCTGTCGGAGGACGGCGACTTCACGCCCTCCGAGATCGGCTACGTGCCGCAGTTCTCGATCGCATACGACCCGCTGACGGTGGACGAATCGGTTGAGGCCGCCACCCACCTGCGCGTGCGCGCCCGCAACGCCGCCGAACTCGACGAACGCATCGACCGCGTGCTCGGCGAAACCGGACTCGAGCACATCGCCGACCGGCCGGTCCACGTCCTTTCCGGCGGGCAGAAACGCCGGCTCGGCCTGGCCATGGAGCTGGTGTCCGACCCCGACATCCTGCTCTGCGACGAGGTCACCTCCGGGCTCGACCCGCGCTCCGAACGCGACATCGTCCACCTCCTCCACGACCTCTCGCGCAAGGACGGGCGCGTCGTCCTCACGGTGACGCATTCGCTGGCGCACCTGGAGCTTTACGATTCCATCCTCGTCCTCCACGAGGGCCGGGTGGCCTATCATGGCCCGCCCGCGAAGCTGACCCATTATTTCTCGGTGGGCGACA
>SLAV01000241.1 GCA_007126655.1 Haloferula sp.
GTGGATCCACCGGTGCATGAGGTGGGATTCGGTGGAATACATGTTCAAGCCGCCGTCGTAGCCGGCGGGTGACCGCATCATGGCGCGCAGCGCGAAGTCCTCATGGATGTGGCCGACATTCGAGCCGCGTCGTCCCGAACGCTGGATGATCAGACGTTGGGGAGAATGCCGGAGGCGGGCAAATGGTCCGGTGGCGGGTGGTGGGAGGTCGGGTTGATCGATGGCGATGGCGGTGCCGTAGGATTCGGAGAGCGGGTGGAGCAGGAGTTCAAGGGTGAAGCCGGAGTCGGAATCGAGGCCGGGAATGGCGGCGGGAGGCATCGCGAAGCCGGCGGCGTCGGTTGGATTGGTTAAGAGAAAACGAGCGCCTTCGGGGCCGGTGATTTGCGCCTGGCCGAAAAGTTGGAGTGGGATTTCGCCCGCCTCGGGGGTGACGGTGGCGGGGTCGGCGAGGTGGTCGAAGCGCCACCAGGCGACCGGATTGGAGGCGGCGACGGCGGCGGCGTAGGCATCGCCGGCAGGCGAGCGGTCGGCGAGGGCACCGGGCAGTGAGCGGAGGAAGGAATTCTCGTCGGCTTCGCTGGGTTCGAGTCCGGTGCCGATGTGGACGGCTTGGCCGGCGTGGACGAGCATTTCCTGGCGGGTGCGGCCTGCGGGATCGACGAGCGAGGCGTTGGCGAGGCCTTCGAAGACGCGCACATCGGAGGTGCCGTCGGGGGCGACTTTGATGGAGATTTCGGTTCCGAGATCGACGACGGCTCCGCCGGGCACGCGGATGATGTAGGCCGGGCCTTGTTTGCGGACCCTCAGCGCGGCATCGCCGGAGTGGAGGAGCATTTCGCGTTCGCCGAGCAGGTCGAAGCGGGCGGGTGCGCGCAGGGTGAGTTGCTGGCCGCCGGGGAGGTCGAGCACGATGATGCCGGCGGTGAGGTGGGTTTCTCCGGGGTGGAGTTTGGCACCGGTGGCAAGCGGGGTTTCGAGATCCCAGGCGGCGGCATCCACCCATGAGGCGACGGCGAGCACGGGGAGAGGCGAGCGCGGCAGCGGTGAGGCGGCGACTGGGGAGGCGGAATCGCCGCCGGGGCGGGAGAGCCATAGCGCGGAACCAGCGATGAGCGCCACTGCGGCGGCGGCAGCAAGGGGGACGCCGGCTTTTTGCCAGAAGGAAAGCATCGGGCGGGCGGGAATTTCGCGCGGGTGGCTGGCAAGCTCGACGTGGGCGGCCAGATGGATGCGGTAGCGCTCGCGAGCGTCCGCGTCGCGGCGCAGGATTTCTTCCAGCTCAGTCTGCCCGGCATCGGACAACAAGCCGTCCATCAGTCGGGAGAGCAGCTCGTCGAGGCGGGCGTGGGGATTTGAGCGGATCATGGTGGTCGGGCGATTATTCGGGCGCGTTGCTGGCGGGACGGATGTGGCCTTCGTCGGCAAGCAGTCGATTCAGACAGGTGGCGACCTGGCCACGGGCTTTTTCGAGGAGGCGGTAGAGTGCGTGCACGCTTTGGCGGGATTCTTTGGCCAGCTCCGAGACGTTGGCATCGCGGTTGTAGCGGGCGAGAAGCACCTGCCGCGCGCGCGGGGTGAGATTTTGCAGGCAGCGGTCGAGGCCGTCGCGGACGACGTCGGCACGGCCAGAGTCCGGAGCCTCGCTGGCAAGCAGTTCAACGAGGTCGTCCGAGAAAACGAGGCGGTCGCGGCTGCGCTTTTTGCGGAAGCGCAGGACTTGGAAATAGGCGATGCGCAGCGCCCACGGCAGGAACGGGCGGCTGGCGTCGTATTCATCGAAGATTTCCCACAGCTTGAGGCTTGTTTCCTGGAACAGGTCGTCGAGATCCCCGGGATGAGGGTGCAGGCTGAAGAGGTAGTTCCTCAACTCCCGCTGGCTGCCCGTGATGAGCGGGATGAAGTCGCTGGCGCGGTCGCCGTGCTGTGGGTCGGAAGGCATCGGATGGAACGGAGATGACGTGCCGGGCAGGATGCAGCGGCGGGTCTCCGGGGGATTCTTAGCACTAGGCGGAGGGAATTCGCGGTTTTTTTGAAGTTTAAGAAGCATACGTGAGAATGGGGTGGGTGGATGCCGCTTGGCCCAACGAGCCGCGATTTCACAATCGCGCCTACGATTGGGAATCCCGCTGAGGCTGGTGCTTTTGCCACGAAACGTAGGCCTCCCGCCCTGCGGGATGAGAATGGGATGGGTGGACGCCGCTTGGCCCAACGAGCCGCGATTTCACAATCGCGCCTACGGTCCCTGGGCGGGGTCGAGCAGCGGCGGGCGTTCGGTGGATGCGTTGATGCGCTTGACGCTGTCGCGGATGGCCCGGGCTTTTTGCCGGCTGAGGCGGCGGGGGAAATCCGGTTCGCCTTGTTCCATGGCATCGGCGATTTCGAGCATCCGTGGCACCATGGCCTGGGCGTGGGCACCGTATTTTTCGAGATGTTTCAGGATGTCGTTGATGCGTCGCTCGCTGCCCCATGGGTTTTGGCTGGTGAGGTAATCGACGCCAATCTCCATGCCCTCCTCGATGTGGCGGGACGCCATCAATTCCAAGCCGGCGAGGCGGACGCCTTCGGAGAAGGCCAGGCCGCTGGGAGAGGGAGTGACGATGGCCTCGCGGATCGCGGGAATGAGCGCGCGGACTTGTTCGTCATCGAGATGGCGGTAAATGGTGCTGACGGCGGAGCGCGAGTGGCCGTCCTCGTTGCACAGGGCGGCGACCACGGCGGCTTGGAGCGCGGCGCGGTCGGCCTGGTCGATCGAGTTGCCGAGCAGGCGCTGGAAGACGGCAAAACTCAGATAGCGTTGTTCCATGCCGCGCGGGTCATCGGGGCCGGGGCCTTGGGCGATCCGGTCGAGCAGTTTGGGCAGCGCGGGCAGGGCGGGCTGGCCGATGCGGCCGAGGGCATTGGCGGCTTCGCAGCGCAGCCACATGTCGTCGTGATCGAGCTGGGCGATGAGCGCGGGCACGGCGGGGGCGGAGCGCCTCCCCGCCATCTCGAGCGCCCGGCAGGCACCGTAACGGGCATTGAGCGATGGCGATTCGAGCATGGAGATCAGTGTTTCTACGGGGAATTCGCCACTACCTCTGGCGCGGCGGGCGAGTGCAGTTGCGGCACGCTCGCGCACCGTCGGTGACCAACTGCCGAGTTTTTCGAGGAATTGGGCCTCGTTGAGCGAGTCGTAGGCGCTGTGGCGGTCGTTGTTGCTCCAACCACGGCCGTCGCGCAGCAGGGATTCCACCAGGGCGGCGTCGAAGGGATCGAGCAGCTTCGGGGGTTTGCCGGTGAGCAGGATGTGTTGTTTTCCCATGGCGTAGGCGAGCAGGTAGCTGCCGGTGGCGTCCCAGCCGCGGAAGCTGTCGGGTGTGAGGCCTGGCGGGCCGGGGTGGGTGAAGTGGAAGTCCCACGCGCGGGTGAGATCGAAATACCAGAAGCCGAATTCGCGCATCCAGCCGCCGGTGGCCTGCGGGCCGCCAAGTGAAACGGCGGGCATGGCCCAGAGCATGTTGGTGAAATTGCCGGTATGCCCGGTGTCGCGCTCCGAACTGTGAGAGGCCACGCTCATCCGCGCGAAGAACTCCGTGTTTTCCTCCTCCTCCAGCAGGTTGAACAACACGGCGGCCATGCCGGCTTTGCCATTCTCATCGTGGACCCACCGGGCCGGCGCATGGTCGCCGTAGGGGACCGAGCCCTTGCCTGCATAAAACCGGATCAGCCGCGCGCCGCGTTCGATCGCCGTGTCGAGATCCGGGTGGTCGATGCCGGCCTCGCGCGCCATGACCAGGGAAACGAGCAGCGGCAGGCCTGAGGCATTGAGCATGCCGTAGCCGCCGAGCCGGCCATCGGCCCCGGCAAAGCCGTGGCCCCACGAGCCGACGATGCTCTGGCCGCGCGCGGATTCGAGCGCCAGGCGTTCCAATCCTCCGGCGAACGATGCGTCGCCGGTGGCGATTTGGTATTCCGCGAGCAACATGATGGCGTGGGCATTCCACCAGACCTGCATGCTGTTGGCGGAGAAACCCGCCGCCCATTCGGCTTCGCGGCGGACGAGGGGGAGGAATTCCGGGTCGCCGGTGGCGAGCAGCGCCAACGCGTTGAGCGAGCGGGTTATGGTGTTCTGCGAGCGGGCGTAGCCGGACTGCTTCATGCGTTCCGCCAATGCCTTGGAGCCGCGTTCGAGGATGCGTGCGGATTTCGGGCAATCGAATGGAGCGGTGGCACTGTATGCGCCCAGCGGTGCAAGCGGGACGCTGATGGGTCCGTTTGCGCCGTCGCGCCAGACGATGAGGGGCAGTGCGCCATCGCCGGCCTCCGCGCGTGTCAGTGCGGTGCCGAGTTCCTCACGCGGGTCGCGCCTGAAGCGTTCACTGAAGACGCCGAGGATCACGTCGCCGGTTTTGAGAACTCCATCGGCGGGCGAACCCTCCGCGACCTCGGTGACCATGATCTGGCGGGCGGCGGTGGTTTCGAGCCCGTGGCTGTGCATCCAACCGCGCGCGCCGGTGGCTCCCAGGTTGTAGAAATGAGTTACACCTTCCGGGATGGATTCGCCTTGGGTGAAGTCCGGGTTGGGCGTCTGGCCGGGCCCGGTGGCGATGGCGAGGACGGAAACCACCATGGCGGCGGAAACATGCGTGAAGGTGGATTTCATTTGGATGAGTGGGTTCAAGATGTGGTCAATGCCACCACGTCCGATTTCAAAGGCAGGACATCGCAGGCCGGGATTTTCCGGGATGCTATCGGGATCTCGCCGGGATAGTGACGGTTTCGATTTCCCAGGCGTCCATATCCAAATCGGCGGAAATATTGAGGGTGGCCGGGTCACCGGTGCCGATAAGTGCACCGGAGATCGAACCTGCCACTGCTCATGATGACATTCTGGGTCAAATTCACGACGTCGTCGGCGTTCTCGGTCACCGCAATGTTGCCGGTGCCGGGCAGACCGTTGGACGAGTTGTTTTCGTTGTGCCAGTCGTTGTCCACGCTGCCGTTCCAGGTGGTTTGGGCGTGGGTGGTGACGGCAAACGCAATGAGCGAACCGGTAACGATGAGCAAGCTGCGTAGCGATGTTGTGGTTTTATGGTGGGTTGCTTGGTTGGGAGGTGTGGATTGGTTTGTTCGAATCGGCGTGGATGTTGCTGCGGGATCAGAAGGAGATTTTGACGTCGTCGAGGTAGAAGCCGAGGTATTCGGAGTCGGTGCCGACGTAGCGGAATTCCAGGTAAATCATTTTGTCGTCGGTGTCTTCCGAGAGCGGGAAGGGACCGAGGTTCTGCCATTGCGCGTCGTCCGGGAAATTGGCCGGGAATGGAGTGATGGTTTGGAGCAATGCGTCATTGGCGGCATCACGGACGAGGACTTCAAGGGTGTCGCCCACAACCGCATCAACGGCGGCGGCGAATTGCAGGCTCGCGCCGCCAATGTCGCCGAGGTCGATGTTTGGCGAGCGGAGGATGGAATCGGTGGCGGGGGTGATGCCGCCGTTGATTGCCGGGCCTCCATCGCCAA
>SLAV01000370.1 GCA_007126655.1 Haloferula sp.
CTTCGCGAAGAGGTCGGGGACTGGACGTCGGATCAGGTCACCGCGTTCGCGACCTCCTACATCACGGCGGTGCTGGAGTATTGCGCAGGTTTTCGCCCCTCATCGACAGTGGGACGTCATCAACGAGATCCTGACGCCGGACGGCTTCCGCAAGGGCACGTGGTATGACGCGGTGGAGGACAAGCAGGCGTTCATCGACGCCTGCTTCCGCAGCGCGCGGGAGGCGGACCCCGGCGTGCGGCTGGTTTACAACGACTACGGGATCGAACTGCATGGCCGGCGGCACCGGAAAACCGCGGGGACGTTCTCCAAACTCGCGGAAATCGGGCTGGATGGGATCGTGACCGAACTCCATCTGCGGCTGCCGACGGATGGCGATGACGCGGAGGGCGCGGTGACCGGAGTGCAGTTGGCCGCGCAGGGGGAGCAATACCGGCGCATCGTGGCCACCGCGCTGGCGCAGCCGAATTGCTCTGGCGTGCTCACATGGGGGTTCACGGACGAGAGATCCTGGGTGCCCCGGTTTTTTCCGGGCATGGGGCACGCGCTGCCGTTCGACCGCGATTACCGGAAAAAACCGGCCTACCAAGGCATGCGGAAGGCATTCGAGGAGGCGCCGAGCCGTGACGCACCCAGCGACCCAATCCGGTGAAAGCCCGAACCTGAAAACAGAAATATAACGACGACAAGGCTACGCTCGCGATGCCTGTGTGTTTGAGTGAACACAGGGCTTCGCCCGGCTGCGAAGGCACCTGCAAGCGCGACTGAGAAACTCCGAAAATTTCCGGTGAAATTAGAATTTTTTAGTGTTTAATTGATTGACCATTAAGAGGTTAAAATTCAATGTCTTTTGCGTATGTGAAATCATGAATTCCCGATTATTACTGGCGGGTAGCATCGCTTGTGTAGCGATGAGCACGAACGCATGGTCCCAATCCGTGCTGCTGGAGCAAACATTCTCCGGAACCACGGCTAATGACTGGATCTTCGTGGCGGGCAACGGATCCCAGTTACCCAGCCTGACAGCCGACACCGGCATTGACGACCCCGGCGAAGGTTGGCTGCGCCTCACCAACGACTTGAGCAACCAAAGCACCTTCTCGTATTACAACATTCCCATCAGCTCGGAAAATGGCATGGTCTTTAACTTCGACTTCGCCATTTGGACCACCGAAGCCCGCAATGCCGGCGACGGGTTCACCCTGTCGATCTTCGCACCCCCGGCGGAAAACGAAACAGTTGAGGCCGGCGGCTACGGCGGCTCGCTCGGATACGCACAACGGTTCAACGATCCGGGACTCAGCAACGCCCTCCTTGGAGTCGGCTTCGACCCGTTCGGCAATTTCTCCGAAGGCCGGGAAGGCCGGGTCGGAGGACCCGGCAGACGGCCGGACTCGATCGCCATCCGCGGGCCGATGGGCGAAGACCGGCAATCGGGATACGAATACATCCAGGGCACCGGGTCACTCGACCCGTTTTTCACCCGGGACGCCGAGGATCGAAGCGAAGTGACCACCCACAGCGCCCGCATTGAGGTATCCCCCGACCGGACGCTCTCGGTCTCATGGACCGATGCAAACGGGGTTTGGGAAAAGCTCGTGCTCGAAGACTGCGACCTGCCCTGTCCCGAAGAGGTCATGTTCGGATTCACCGCCGGAACCGGAAACGCAAGATCCAACCAGGAGATCCAGAACTTGATTGTCACCGAGTCCGGCGCGAGCGGGAACATCTGGAACGGCCAGAGCGCATCCACCTCAAGCTGGGGCGACGAGGATAACTGGGTCGACGGACTTCCCGCATTCGACGGGCAGACCGACCTGGTATTCACCGCGGAGGGCGCGCACAGGCTGGAGAACTACCTCGGGGCCGACCGCTCGATCCGGTCGCTCGAATTCAATGGCGCCACCCCGGGCGACATCACCCTCCGCACAACCGCCAGCGCGGACGGAAACGACGGAGTGAACCTCAACTTCCTCGCCGATGGCGACGGCTCGTCGATCTTCGTGCGCGAAGCCATGACCGGGGACATCACGATCGGGGGCGACGGGGGAGGATCGCTGACCTTCAACACCAACATGCTCATCTCCAACAGCGGGTCGGGGATCCTGACCATCGACCAACCGATCCAAGGTGCGGTAGGATTCACAAACAGCGGAAGCGGCACGCTCGTGCTCGCCGCCGAAAACACCTTCACCGGTAACATCACCCTGATGGACGGAACGGTCCGGACCGAAGGCGACGGCACACTCGGAGCGCCCGGCCGGGACGTCATTGCCTATGGCGGAACACTCGACCTCGGCGGAACAACCCAGTCGGTCAACAACATCGAACAACGCGGCGGGGAAGTCACAAACGGAACGCTCAACATCAGCGGGCGCTTCCAATATCACGCCGGGGAGTTCGACAACAACACAGTGCTGCTCACCGGAACGGGCGGACTCGACTTGCAAGAGAACCGAACACTGAGACTCGACAACGCCAACACCTACGAGGGAACCACCATCGTCCGGCGCGGCGTCCTCGATGTGAGCAACCAAACAGGCTCCGGGACCGGCACGGGCACCGTCGGGATCGACGCCGACCTAATTGGCAACCACGACGGCGGCACCGGCAACATCGCAGGCGACACGACAATCAACGGCACCCACGCCGTCGGCGACGGCTCGGACGACAGCATCGGACTCCACCGGTTCGGCGGCAACCTGACCTACACCGAGGGCTCCGTCTTCCAATGGACTGTCACTGATGGTGAAACTTATGATCGAGTTGAAGTGGGAGGTGATTTGACCATAGAAGACGGAGCGATCCTGGAAATCGTCAGCACCACTGAATTTAGTGACCCATTCTGGGAGCAAGATCAGGAATGGAGTCATATCTTTGATGGCAAAACCATCAGCGGATTCAAGCCAGAGCATTTCGTATTCCGGCACTTGGAGAATACCTTCACTGCGACGGAGCTCGCCACCTATGGAACGTTCTCGATCTCCGGCAGCGATCTGGTCTGGACCGCCATACCCGAGCCGGGCACCGCGTTGGTCGGCATCCTGCTTGCAGCCGGCCTGATGCGCCGCCGCCGCTGAATCGGCGAACGAATTTCCTGGCATGGATCAGGCTGATGCAGGCCGGAATCGGAAAATCCACCGGCCCATCACCATTGCCGCTGTGGCGTTACCGGCTCGCGCGGACCGCTGCTGTAAGGAATGTGCTCCCCATCTCCAACATCATATCCCCATTGTTCGCGGTAGGATGCAGGGGCGCGGAAATCATCGCCGATGCGGTCCAGTTCGGCTTGCAGGCGCGCATCCATTTCCTCGACAAGCGCGGCGTGTTCGGGGTGGTCGAGGAGGTTGTCGAGCTGGTAGGGATCCTCGCGGTCGTCGAACAACAGCCACGGGCCGTCCAGCCCGCGCACGTAGGTGTGGCGGCTGGTGCGGATCGCGCGATAGGGCACGGCGCCGCCACCCTGGCCAACAAATGGCGAGACGGACATGTAGAGTGCGGCACGGTCCGGCATTTCCCGCCCGTCGCGAAGCAGCGGTGAAAGGTCGGCCCCTTCGATGGTTTCGGGCACCTCCAGGCCCGCCAGGCCGAGCAGTGTGGGGAGGATGTCGGTGGTGCCGAGCGGGGTGTCCACCACCCGTGCCGTATCTCCGTGCATGGCGGGATAGCTCAGGAGGAATGGCACGTGGGCGGATTCGCTCCATGGCACTTGTTTCCACTGCTGCGGTTTGCCGTGGGACCACAGCATGCCGCCGTGGTCGGAGGTGAAGACGAAAATGGTGTTCTCCGCCTGGCCGGTCTGGTCCAGGGTTTCCAGCAGATCGCCGACACAGGCGTCGAGGGCGGAGCAGTGGGCGTAGTAGTGGTGAAGCAGGCGCCGCGCTTCGGCATGCCTTTCCTCCGGGACGTTGGGCGGCACTTCCAGGCTGTCCCGTTGGTAAAGCGCGAGGAATTCGTCGGGCGCGGGCTGCGAGGCGGGATGCGGCGGACCGTAGGAAACCATGAGCACGAACGGGGCGTCGTCATCGGCGCGGGTGCGGATGTATTCCTGCGCGGCGCGCGTTTGTGCGATGGCGTCGTAGCCGTCCCAGAACCGGCGTTCGTCGGACTCGCCGGTGAAATAGTGTGATTCGTAGTTCCGGTGGTCGCATTCCGCTGCCATCCAGAACTGCCACCCCTGGCGGCGCTCCGGCGGGATGTAAACCGACCGGCCGTGGCCGTCGAGATGCCACTTGCCGATGTATGCGGTATGATATCCGCCGTCCGCGAAGATCTCGGCGAAGGTGAGTTCTTCGGCGGGGAGGTGGAGGTCGTTTTTGAACATGCCGGTGCTCGTCGGGTAGCGGCCGGTCATGAGCGCCGCCCGATACGGGGTGCAGACCGGGCATGTGGCCACGGTGTTGCGGAAATTGGCGGCTTCGGCGGCGAGGCGGTCGAGGTGGGGTGTCTGCACGTCCGGGTTGCCGGCATGGCCGGTGGCGGACGCCCGCATCTGGTCGGCGAAGAGATAGACGATGTTGGGGCGCGGCTTCTGGCCGGCGGCGGCGGGTGTGATCGTGGCGGCAAGCAAGACGCATGCGGCGGCGGCACCGGGGAAATATCGAAATCGCATCCACTGGAAACATGCCGTGAGGCGCGTTTCTTTCATGGTGGTGGGAATCATGCGTCCCCAACATTTTTCACCACGGCATCGGGAACGCGCGGTTGAAGGCGTGGACCTTGTCGCGGATGGCGTGGAGGTGGCCGGCGTCGGCGTGGTGTTCGAGGGCGTCGGCGATGAGGTCGGCGACCTGGGTGACGTCTTTTTCCTTCATGCCGCGGGTTGTGACGGCGGGTGTTCCGATGCGGATGCCGCTGGGCTTCATCGGGCTGCCGGTGTCGAAGGGGATGGAATCGGGCTGCCGGTGTCGAAGGGGATGGAGTTTTTGTTCACCGACGATGCACGGCTCGGGCTGGTTGCGGGCAACGAGGTCTTCGCGGAAGGGGTTCATGGAATGGTCGTGGCGGGTTGCCGGGGGAGAGAATGCATGGAAATGGTGAGGCATGGCCACCGATTTCGCGCGGGAGTTTGATGGTGGCGTCGAGCGGCTGGGAAGACGAGGGCGGTGTGGGGCTCGGATTTTTGATTGTTTTTTATTGTGTTAAGGGTCTGGGCTTTTTTGCATGTTTATTGTGTTAAGGGTCTGGGCTTTTTTGCATGTGAGTTTTTTTGCATTACGACACAGAGGCTCATTTGGAGTGAATGAAGGCGGAATGAGGCGGCCTTATTGGTGCGAATAAGACAACCATAAGACAGAATTGGCCCGAATAAGGCAGGCGATGTAAACCACTCTGCTTCAGAGGTCTAAGCAGGCTGGTGAACCGTGTCAGAGCCATTCGGAGTTCATTTTGAGTGAATAAGACAGAATAAGACAGAATAAGACA
>SLAV01000219.1 GCA_007126655.1 Haloferula sp.
GTTTTTCTTTGTCACGATGGGGTGCATCCACGGAACCGGATGAACCGCGGCGAGGTGCCTCTGCGAATAAGAGAAGGGCCAAGCCGGGAGCTGTCGCGCCCCGGGCACGCTGAAGCGTGCATCTACGAGGATGCGCAACAAGGTTTCCTTGCGGATGCCGCGTTCGCCGGCCAGGAATCCCTTGGTCATGCCCGGTTGGATTTCGGCGGATGCCCCGCCTTTGAAGAACAAAAGCCATCATGATCACCTTGCCGAAGCGAAATGACCTTCAGCGGAAATTGAGTTTCATGATTGCATTCGTGGAAATCCCGGCCTAACGTATTCGTGATGTTGAATTCAGCACGCCAATCTGTTGCCGCAACGACGGGCCCTCAGGGTCTGGCGATGGTTGGCTGGTGCCGACACCGCATGGCCGCTTTTCGGATTTGAGCGGGCGACTTCCTCCAGTTGAAACCAGATCAGGTTGATGAAGCTCGCCCGTAATACGGAGTGCTGATACGTGATACGCGGCAATGACGTGTTTCCAGTGACCGCTTCCACACTCCCACCATGCCCCCTCGGGTGAATAACACCCGTTTCCCACAAAACCAAAAAATTCACAATCCATCCATCATCTCATGAAAACTTCCATTATCATCAACCCGGCTGACGCCGAGACCATCAAGAACCTCATTGATCCAGATGACCCGCCAGCGGGAATGACGCCCACGGCGCTATCGGCCCTGCGGGACATGCTTGCGACCGCAAGGGTGAGCAAGGACGACGAAATCCTCGAAAACCACGTGGGCCTCCACGATCCGGTCACCCTGGTGAATCCGGCCGACGCGTCCGACTGGTACCGGATGGAGATCGTGCCGCCCGCCGATGCCGACGTGAACATGGACCACATCTCGATCTGCCACCCCATGTCGCTCGCCGTGTTCGGGCGCAGGCGGAACGCGGAGGTCGAGTGGGATACCGGCCACGGCATCCGGCACATGCGCATTGAGGAGATCGGAAAATCCGGCCTCATCTGCGCTTGAAATCACTCGGCCATCGCGGCGGACTGGTGGCGGTATTCCGGCGCATCCGGAGCCATATACGCATTCTCATTCCTGGCCCGCCCGCGCATGACCGGCAGTTCTCCAGAATACGCGCGGAGCGGACGGATTGAACAACTTATTGCGTTATCCGACGCCGGTAACGGCGATCTCGGAAAGCCCCTGTTTCACCGACGACGGCGCAGCAGCATCAGGAACCCGAGGCCGCCCAGAAGCGCGGTGGTGGGCTCGGGAATGATGGACAGATCATCGTATCGAACGTCCAATCCGTTTCGAATTCTTCCGATTACGCCAAACTCATTGCCCAAGTCCAAATCGTCGAGAAAGGCAGCAGTGAAGGTGTGCGAAACGCTTGCCGAAATTTCGTTACCGCCGACTTCATCCACGGAAAAAACGGCTTCCAAATCGCCGTTGGCAAGAAAGTTGCCTGTGACTGAGAGATCGTAAATGCCTCCGTCCGACCATCCCCCGACGTTTGTTGTTGCGTAGATCGCTTGAAGACCATCGTCCAATCCGCTCCTGAAGCGGATTTGGTTATTGTTGGCCATGATTACGGCCGACAATCCAACGCCGCCATTACCAAAAAAGACCAGACCGGGACGGGTGAAGCCATCTCCGCCTGAGTTTTCAAGCGTCAATGTCGTAGTCATTAAAAAACTACTCTGGGACGCGACGCTCAAATCGGTCGCGACAGTCGCGGACATATTGGTGTAGGCATTCACATTATTGACCATCTGAAGCGAATTTGCCAACGTATTAAATTCGCCTAGGGTACCATCATCGACAATCGTGACCGTGAAATCGCTGCCTGGATCATTGATGTCCTCTTGACCTGGTCCTGTCCCAAAATCGAAATTCACGGGGGTTGAGACGGTTACGGCATGGACGCTTGACGGAATCGCGAGGAGAGCCGCAAGGCCCGCGATGCGATGGATGGTGGTCTTGTTTTTCATGAGATTCAGGAGGAATTGGGGTGCTTTCAAAAGGAACGTTCGTGCTTTATTCGTAGCCGTCGTTGGAAGGCTGATCATGACGGACATCGAAATCAACAACAAATCATTATCTTAAATGACCCTTTTTCACACAGGATTGCACGCCCCCCACAATGGCTCAACCCCGCAGTTGTGCGGAATCTCCAGTTTTGGACTTCGGTTTCCCTTCCTTTTTCAGCACTCCGGCGGGTTCGACACGGGAGAGCTTGCTCTCCTTGAGCGTGAAATAGGGCTGTTTCATTTCCAACGCGATGACCTTGGCGTGCCGGACCAGACGGCTGAGGGCGAGGATTGTTTCGGAAAAGTAAAGTCCCGTCAGCGGGTCCTCTTCAGCGTCAGCCACCCGGCGGTTGAACCAGGCTTCCACTTCCTCGGCCTCCTCGGCAAAACGGTCGCGCAAGGATAGAAGCCGGTTGGCCGCTCCCGTGAAGTCGTTTTGTTCCGGATGCAAACCCCTGCGCAGGGAGCCGAGGATTTCGTCCGCATGTTCCGTCAAGCGGTTCAGCTTTTCCCTCGCATCCTCGGGAAGTTGTTTGCCGTTGTGCTTCCCGCGTTCCAGCGCCAGGAGGGCAATGGACTCCAAATGGTCACCAATGCGTTCGATGTTGGACGCGGCGCGGCTGAGGTATTGCACCATCAATGCCTGACGGCGCGAAAGATAGCGGCGGGTCATCTGGGTGAGGTAATCCCTTGCGGCGCCCTTCAGTTCGTTGAGGACCTCCTCGTTCAAGCGGACCCGCTTCCAGAGGCGCCGGTCAGGGGCCTTTTGCAAATCCCGGGCATGTCGCAGATTCTCCTGGCACACCCCGAGGCTGCGATTGATCTCACGCATCACGGCGTGGAGCGCGGCCTCGGGACGGGCCAGCAGTCCCGGATCGAGGTGACTCGCCTCGGGAATGGGATCGGCGGAGGGCACCAGTTTGCGAACCACTCGCGCATGGCAAGCAACCACGGGCAACAGCAACACACCCGCCAGAAGCATGACCACGGTATGGGCATGAGCGGCCTGGTGGACCACATCGTCGGTCCACCATTCGATCATCCGGATGATTGGCACGGCGGCCAGCGCACCGAGGCCGACGTTGAATAGATTGAAAAGCAGATTGGCGACAGCGGCGCGGCGGGCCTCGATATGCGTCCCGATACTGGCCAACAGTGAAGTGACGCTGGTGCCGATATGGGCGCCCAGAATGATCGGATAGACCTGCCCGAGGGAGTCGAAGATACCGGCCCCGATCATCACAAAGGTCATCCCGATGATCGCCCCGCTGCTTTGAATGATACCGGTGATTGCCGCCGCCACCAGAATGCCGGTGATCATGCCCGCAAGCGTGGTGCCATCGATCCGGGTCAAAAGCGGACTGAGGTCGTCGCGGAATGGATGAAGCGCGCCGCTCATCATGTCCATCCCCAGAAAGAGCAGGCCGAAGCCCATCAGCGCCCGGGCCGCTTGCCTCATCCAGCTGTCGGGCAATGCCATTTGAACGAAAAAGCCAGCCGCCAGAAAAACGTAGGCCAGATCGGTCAGGCGGAAGGAAATCAATTGCATCGACAAGGTGGTGCCCAGATTGAGTCCGTAGAGGATGGGGATGGCTCCGACCAATGTGAGGAGTCCGGCATTGATAAAGCCAACGGTCATGACGCCGGCCGCGCTGCTATGCATGAGAAAGCCGAGGATCGTGCCCAACCCGTAACCGCCCAAGCGCGACTTCGTCGCGAGGGCGAGGATCTGGCGGATGCGGTCGCCCGCAGCCAGACGCAATCCCTCGGTCATGATTTTCATGCCCAGCAAAAAAAGCGCCAACCCCCCGAGCACGATGAAGATCGAGGAGATGATCCCGGGACTGGCAGCTTCTGCGGTGTTCATGATTTCAGAACCATGTGGATGCGACGTGTACCCCACCACGCTACGGCATCGCCAGTCCGCTTATGAACGCGGCGCAGCCCTTGTTCCGGAAGTTCAAATCAGACGGGACATACCGCATTGGTTCGGATTGATACACATCAGGTGTTTGGACCAGCGTAACCGAAATCATCCGCAGGCGTCAAAGGTTTTGGCGCGCACGTCTCTACCTTTTCCACAAACGCCCGAGGCTCCAGCGATAAAAAGAAGATCGCAATCGCAGTCGAACATTTCGCCGTGCATATCGCCACCCGGCACCCATACGCTGCTCCCGGATGTCCGCGAAAAACACGTTGAAGGTGAGCGCGGCGGTGATGGCCAGCCGCGTGCTCGGCCTGGCCCGCGAAGTCGTCTTCGCCGGGCTTTTCGGCGGCACGCGGTGGACCGACTGCTTCGTCCTCGCCTACAAGGTGCCCAACCTCCTGCGCGACCTCTTCGCCGAAGGGGCCCTTTCGCAAGCATTCGTCACCACCTTTTCAAAAACCCTGAAAACCGAGGGCGACCACGGCGCCTGGCAGCTCGCCAACCGCATGGTGTCGCTCACCGCCGTCTTCATGGGCCTCGTCACCATCCTCGGCGTGCTCATCTCCCCGTGGATCGTCGAGCTGCTCATGCTGCTCACCCGCGCCGAAGCCACCGACCGCAGCTTCAACGCAGAGGAATTCGCGCTCACCGTCACCATGGTGCGCATCATGTATCCGTTTATCCTCCTCGTTTCGCTCGCCGCCCTCGTCATGGGCATGCTCAACGCGAAGGGCGTGTTTTTCATTCCCGCCCTCTCGTCCTGCTTCTTCAACCTCGGCGCGATTCTCGGCGGCGTCGGCATCGGCTGGTGGCTCGATCCCGAATGGGGGCCGCGCAGCCTGATGGGCTTCGCCATCGGTGTGGTCATCGGCGGCACCGCCCAGCTCGTCTCGCAGTTTCCCGCCCTCTGGCGAACCGGCTTCCGGCTGCTGGCGGATTTCCAATGGCGCGACACCCGCGTCGCGAAAATCCTCAGCCTGATGGTCCCCGCCGTGATCGCCGCTTCGATCGTGCAGGTCAACGTCATGGTCAACGCCATGTTCGCCTTCGGCGTCGGCGAGGGCGCGCCGAGTTGGCTCAACTACGCGTTCCGCCTCATGCAACTGCCCATCGGCGTCTTCGGCGTCGCCGTCGCCACCGTCACCCTCCCCTCGCTCGCCCGCGCCGCCATCAACGGCATCTCGCCCGACTTCCTGCCCACCCTCTCCAAAGGCCTGCGCCTCGTCATCTTCCTCGTCCTGCCCTCCATGCTCGGCCTCATCTGCCTCGCCGAGTCCATCATCAGCGTCGTTTACGAACGCGGCAACTTCACCGCCGAGACTCGCGTCCAGACCGCCCTCGCCCTCCAGGCCTACGGCGTCGGACTGCTCTTCTACTCCGCCCTCAAGGTCCTCCAACCCGCCTTCTACGCCATCGACAAACGCTGGCTCCCCATGATCTCCAGCATCATCGCCCTGTTCGTCAACATCGGCTTCAACTACCTCTTCGTCTTCATCCTCGGCTACGGCCACGCCGCCCTCGCCCTCACCACCAGCATCACCGCCTCCGCCAACTTCATCTTCCTCTACCTCGCCATGCGCCACTACGCCGGCGACCCCGGCAGCGGCTCCATCCTCGCCCTGCTCGCCAAACTCGCCGTCGCCGCCGCCGCCATGTCCGCCATCTGCCTGTTCGGCCAATCCTGGCTCCTCGCCGACCCCGGCGCCGTCGCCTGGCCCCTCCGCGCCGCCTCCCTCGCCACCATCATCGCCGCCGCCGCCGCAACCTATCTCGCCCTCTCCCACCTCCTCCGCGTCCCCGAACTCCGCGAAATCCTCACCCTCGTGAAACGACGGTAAACCCGGCGAACTCCCCCTGCCCGGTCGCTTCGAGGTCCAACCAATCGCCCACCTCGATCATCAACCGCTGCTCGACCACATCCAGCGCGTCGGCATCCAAATCTACCCCGACAGTGCATGAAACTCATCGAAGCAACAATCGCGACTCTCGAAGAGATCGAATAACCAAATCAGGATGTGATGTCCGCTTCAACGACCTTGTTCATCTCCATCCTCAGCGACGCCCTCGCCACCACGGCACCCACCACCGCCCGGCACGCCGGCCGGGCGGCTCTCTCCATCACCGCCGGGGAAACGCTCACTCACCGTCCCCGCGGGCTTCGAGCAGCCCGATCATGGCGCGCCCGAGCGCGTCGCCGGTGAGCAGGTAGGTCTCCGCATTGTGGTAGTAATGGAATCCGGCGCCCGCCGGCGAGACATCGCGCGGTCTCCAGTAGTCGCGCGCCTCGACGGTCCGGACGTTGCCCTCGAACCGCGGATGGTTGCCCGCGTCGCCGTCCACCGCGAGCTGCGCCTCCGCCACTTGTTTTTCCCCGCCTGAGATGTCCCAGCCGTCGAAGGCGATGGTGGCGAGCACGAAGGGCGCGTCGTCCGCGATCTGATCCGGATACCGGTCCCCGTAATATCCCCGCAGTTGCTCGATCAGCCGCACGAGGTTCTCCTCGTAGCGTTCGGCCTCGCGCGAGCCGCTATCGCGATGGCCCTGCCACCAGACAAAACCGGCGATCTCGAACCCCTGGTCGGCCCACTGTGGATATTCCTCCGCGAAGTGGTCCAGCACGTGCGCCACGTTCACCGGGTTTTCCTCCGTCCAGAAATCGCCGCCATCCGTACCGGGTTCGGTGTCCGCCGAGGCGACGTGTTCGGAAGGGTCGCGCGGGCTGCGGTAAACCGCCCCGTCGTGCTTCACAAACCAACGCCTGCCGAAGCGCTTGCCCTCTTCCCAGCTCAATTGGGTGCCCCAGTCCGCCGGGTCCAGGAAGAATTTGTCAAACGTCCGGCCCGCATACCAGGGGCTCGGATCGGCCTCGGTGCCTTCTTCCCAGCTCGATGGCGATTCGCCGTAGCCGGCGTATCTCGTGCCGTCGATGGTGTATCCCTCGCTGCCCGGCGGCAGCATGTCCCATGCAAGCCCGCGGTTGCCCTGGGACGCCTTGATCAACAGCACCGGCTCGTCGTGATACCAGCCCATCACGTGCCCGAAACCCAGCTCCGGGCCGAAACGGGAACCCCGGGCCGTCAGCGGTTCGTCGCCCGTGTCCGTGATCACGCCGCGGTAGCGCACGTCGCCGCGCGTCACCCAGCCGTCCCCATCGTGCAGGTGCGGGAATTTCCCCTCGCGGAGGACCATCGTCTCCAGCGTCCCCGGCTCCTCGCCGTCGCGCTCGCCGAAGCCGACCATGTTCGATTGGCCGGAGAGGATATAGACGCGCACGGGCCTGTCGTCCGCCCCCGTGTCATCCGGGTCCACCGCGGGCAGCGGGTGGGGCACGACGGGCGCGTCGTCCGGGTCGAGCGGGTCGGTGAAGGCCGCGTAAATCTCATACCAGTCATCCGCGCCGTCGCCGTCGGTGTCGCGCTTGAGCGGATCGGTGCCGTAAACGGCCACTTCCATCCCGTCGGGAATGCCGTCGCCGTCGGTATCGGGATCGAGCGGGTCGGTGCCGTGGGCGATCTCCCCGAAAAACGTCCGCGCGCTCCCGTCCCCGGTGAAGTAAATCCCCGCCTCCTCCCACTCGTGGTAGCGCGGGTCGTCGCTCTCCACGGTGATGTTGTCGCCGTCGAGCAGCCCGTCGCCGTCGGTATCCGGGTCGAGCGGATCGGTGCCGAAGTGGGCCTCGCCGTAAAACGTGCGCCGGGAGCCTTCGTCGCGGTGGTGAATGCCGGCGGCGGCGAAGGCCTCGTAGCGCGGGTCGTCGTCCGTCACCGTGATGTTGCCGCCATCGAGCAGCCCGTCGCCGTCGGTGTCGGGATTGTTCGGATCCGTGCCGGCCTGGTATTCCTCGAGATTCGTCAGTCCGTCGCCGTCCGCGTCCTCGTCGGCATCGGCGGCGGTCGGCCCGCCGAAGTGTTTGATTTCCCACACGTCCGGGATGCCGTCACCGTCGGTGTCGTCCACCACAAAGCGGAACAGGTCGCCCGTTTCCGGCTCACCTTCCCCGCCGTCGGGATAAACGTCCACCCGCCAGAGATAGGTGGCGGCCACGGGCGCGGAGACCTGGGTCGTCGTCGCGTTCCGTTCTCCCTCGACCACCCGCGTCAACTCCTCGCCCTCCGTGCCGAACCAGACAACCACCGCCACGTCCACCGCCTCCTCATCGCCCGGATTGGTCCAGGACAGCGTCACCTCCCCGGCGGGCACCGTCACCCCGATCGCGGGATCGGGCAACATCGCGTGCTCGAATTCCAAGTGGAAGACCGTGTCGCGGTTGCTCTGGAATTCCAACTCGTCGGTTCCCACGCCGTCCTCACCCGAGTGGTAGTGGCCGCCGCCCTCGAATGCGTCGTCCGTCAGCCTGAGATGCGGGATATTCCCCCTCCAGCCCTCGCTGCTTTCGATCAACCCGACATCGACTCCGTAGGTGGTGTTCGGTTCGAGCGCCACCGGCGACGCCAGCGTCCACGTCCGGTAGGAATCCTCCTCGACCACCACATCCTGAACAATGGTTTCCGAGTGGATTTCGGAAAACCGGTCGCCATCCACCTCGCCGACGCGGATGACGAACGTCTGGGTCGGATTGCTGCGGCGCGTCTGGTAGGTCACCGAGCGCAACAGCACGGAGATATCGCCCGTGGTGAATGTCTGCCCCAACGCCGGTGATGAAAGCCACCACTTGTGAGACCCGGTCGTCTCCGCATGGTTCGCCAGGTCCATCGGCCCGGTCTCGGGTGGTTCCACGCTGGTCGAGAACGTGCCTTGGGCGTGCGCGGGGAGCGCCAGCGCCAGGGCGGCGGCGACCGCCAGGCCGACCGGATGCGCGCGGCCATGGCGGGGAGTTCCGGTCGTTGCCGTGTGACCCGCACGGGCCGTGGGATCATGATCTTCAGGGGTGGCGGCACGGCCAAAAGCCCGCGTGGAATCGTGGAGGTCGGAGGTGTGTTTCAAATCGTCTGTGGGTGATGTTCGCGTTGGAGTAATGGCTGACGCGGCACGGCGAGTCGCTGCTTGCCGTATCGCTTGAGCCGACATCCTGACCCCGGCGACCGGTCGTCCAAGAATTTTTTCCCCGGCGACCCTGTATCGCATCGGGATACAATTGCCGCGTCCCACGAGGATCCCCGTGTCCATCCCCTTGGTTCCCATAGCCCCCCTCACCCCGGCGGATCCGCCAGCCCGTCCTCCAGGGCCAGGATTTCGTAATCATCGAAGACCGGTTTTTCCGCCGGTGGCCCGAAGACGCGCGCGTCGATGCGCCCGATGATCCAGTCGGCGCAGGTCTTCGCGGACTCCACATCCTCGCGCGAGAAGCCCTCCCACTCGCGCAGCGCCACCCGCTCGCGCGTGTGGCCGATGGCCAGCAGGCACGGTTGGGGCAGCACGTCGAATTCATCCATCACCGCCGCGACGTAGAGCGGAAGCTGGAGGTTTTTCCACATCAACCCGCGCGGCCTTCCCTTTGCATCGGGTGCCTCGTGCCACGCCGGGCTGCCTTCGGGCAGGTGGGCGTGGCGCGCCACCACCTTCTCAGTGGCGGCGATCCGGTGCGCCACCTCCACCTGGCCGTGCTTCCGGTCCGGCAGGGCGCCGGTCTTGTAATCGATGATGCGGATCGCGCCGCTTTCGCGGTGGCAGTCGATCCGGTCGATCGTCCCGGCGAGCCGGCGCCCGTCCGCCACGGGAATCTGGATTTTCCTCTCGGTGTGGATGATCTCCCACCCGTCCGCCTGCGATTCGGCGAGCAGGCGGGCGGTCCAGCGCAGGCGCTGGCGCATCGCGTCGCACTGGAGCTGCACCGCCAGCGGCGGCCTGCCGTGGAATTGCAGCGCAACCAGCCGCTCCGCCTCATCGATCAGGAGCGCGGCGATCTCCTCCTCTGATCTACCGTGCGCCTCCGGCTTCGAACCCCAGTTCTCGAGCGCCTTGTGGATGATGTTGCCGAAGTCGCGCGCGTTCCACTCGCCGCGCTCCGGCTCCGGGCGGCGCATCCGCAGCACATGCTTCAGGTAAAACCGGAACGGGCAGGACAGGTAATCGCCCAGCGCCGTCGCCGACGGCAGCCGCCCGGGTTCGACCTCCGGCGGCCTCCACCGCCACTCATCAGGCTCGCGCCGCAGCCCGGCGTCCGGCGGCTCGACCGGGCGGAACAACGCACGGACGCGGCGCGCCAGAGCCTCGCCGCCGCCGGTGAGCAACAACCGCGAGGGCAACAGCGCGTCCCCTCCGGCGGACGTCTTGCCGCACACCAGCGTCACCCCGCGGCCATCCGCGCCGAGCCGGGGCGTGACCACCGCGTGGAACAGCCACGCGTCGCGCGCGGCGCGGGCCTCCGCGGTGACCAGGCCGAGATGTTCGCGCGCCGGTTCGCCGAGCCACGACTCACCCGCCGCCCGCGCCGGCACGCGCCCTTCGTTGAGGCCGCACAGCACCAGGTGGCCGCCCGGTTCGTGAAACACCTCGAGCCAGCCGAGAATGTCGATCACCCGTCCGTCGTCGGGAGCCGCCGCGGCGGCGGGCATCGCGCCGAGCATCAGGTCCAGCCAGAAGGACGCGGGCTTGCGCAGCCTGCGCATCATCGGTTCCGCGCGGTCGAGCCAGTCCCGCATCGCGCGCGTGGTGGTGGATTGCGGGTCGGCGATGATGTCGAGCAGCTTCCCTGCGGTCCGCGCGAAATCGCCGCCGCGCATGCTGTCCCGCCACCGCTCCATCGCGTCCGCCGCCTCCAGCACGTCCTCCGCAGCGGCGCGGAGGGCCGACTTTTTCTCCTCGTCCGGGTGGTCGGCGAAATCCGGGTTGTGCTCCAGTTGATGCCGCAGGTCCGCCGCGTCGCGCACCATCGCCTGGTCCATCATCCGGTGCAGCGCCGCGGATTTCTGGAAACGCCTGCCGCCCACCAGCTTGCCGGATTCCTCCAAGGCCAGCAGCCCGGCCAGCGCCGCGAAGTCGCCCGCCCGCATCCAGCGCGCGAAGACGCGCCACCAAAGGCAGAGCGGATCATCCCACAACGGCCCCGCCGGGTGGAACGCCGGCCAGCCCGCCTCATCGAGCGCCCGCTTCAGCTCGCCGCCCACCTCGGGATCCGCGCAGCCGATCGCCACCTCGTCCGATGCCGCGCCGCCCGCTGCGATCCCGTCCACCACCAGCGCCGCCTGATGGCGCGGGTCGCCCGCCACGAACACCCGTCCGTCGGGCCACGGCAACTCGCGCCCGGCCCAGCAGGCCAGCGGAGTGCCGCACGCCGAAAACGCCTCCGCATCCGCCTCGTCCGCCGCCACCACCGGCGGCAGATCCGGCACGCCCGCCAGCACGATCCGCGGCGCGACGTCCACCGGCGGTAAAATTTCATGAAACGGCCGCGCCCGGTCCCGCAACCCCCATTCACCGAGGCGACGCCGCATCCCGCGTTCGAGTCCGGCCAGCGCCCGCCAGCGCTCGCATTCCACACTCTCCGCCAGCCGCTCCGCCGCGGTCGCCAGCGTGTGACCGTTTTCCTGCAGCTCCCGCCGCAGCGCCGCCAGCTCCCGCGCCAGCCCGGCGGCCCATCCGTCGTCGCCACGATCCGGCTCCGGCATCAACGCCTCGTAGGGCTCCCAGTCGCCCACTGCCTCCAACTCCGCCACCCACGCCAGTTCCTCCTCCCAGTTTTCCGCGATTCCCGGCGCGTCCTCGCCGCGCAGCACCGCCCCGGGCGTGACGAACTTCGGCGAAAGCACCGCCCCGCCGCACGCCTCCGCCAGCGCCTCGCGCAACCGCCGCCCGCTCTGCGCCGTCGGCACCATCACCCGCACCCCGCTCCAGTCATTCCCCCGCCCGGCCATCCACTCCACCGCCTCATCCAGAAACGGACGCCGCAACCCGAGAAAGACACGCTCGATCATGCCCGAGCCTGTCAGACCACCCGCCCGCTTGACAAACCGAAAGATAATAACGATGGTTCCCACATGCCAATCCAAACCAAAGTCCGCCGCATCGGAAATTCCCTCGGAATCGTGCTCCCCAAGGAAGCTCTGCAAAGCCTGCATGTCGAGGAGGGGGCAACGCTTTTTCTAACCGAAGCCCCGGATGAATCGCTGCTCGTCACGCCGGCGAAACCGGAGTTCAAGGACATCATGGCGCTCGCCGAGGATGGCATGAACCGCTACCGCAACGCATTGAGGGAGCTGGCCAAATGAACGAACCCGTTTGGATCACCCGCGAAATCATGCTCGCCATCCAGGCGTCGTTGATCGCGAGATTCGGCGGATTGGGCGGCATGCGCGACGACGGGCTGCTCGATTCCGCGCTCGCCCGCCCGCAGCAGCTCTACCACTACGGCAACCCGGATCTGGTCGCAATGGCCGCCGCCTACGCGGAAGGCGTCGTCAAAAACCATCCTTTTCTCGATGGCAACAAGCGCGCCGGATTCATGGCCGCCTACACGTTTCTCGCCGCCAACGGTCGGCAACTGGTCGCCCCCGAGGAGGAAGCCGTGCTCCGGACCATGGCGCTCGCCGCTGGCGCGATCGGCGCGGAGGAGTATGCCGAATGGCTCTCGCGCTCGATCGAGCCGCGCGAAAAGTGAAGCTCAATAGCCCCCCGCTGCCTCGGAGAACCCCCACGGAGCGGGGTAGGCCCCTGTTTCCTGTTTCACAAGCTGGCGCAGCAGGTCGTTGAGCAGCGCCGATGCGCCGAACCGGTAGCGCTCCGGCGTGAGCCACGCGTCGCCCAGCGTCTCCTTCACCGCGACGAGGAAATGCAGGGCCTGCTTCGCATTGCGGATGCCGCCCGCAGGTTTCATCGCGATCTCCACGCCGGTGGCAAGGTAGTGGTCGCGGATCGCCTCGAGCATCACCTGCTGGTTGCCGGGCGTGGCGTTGAGGGACGTCTTGCCGGTCGATGTCTTGATGAAATCCCCCTGGCGGATCGCCCGCATTGCGAGAAACGAGGCGGCGCGGATGTGATCGTAGGTTTCCAGCTCGCTGGTCTCCAGGATCACCTTGAGCGTGGCGTCGCCACAGGCCTCGACCACCGCGGCGATTTCGTCGCCCACGCGGCCGAAACCGCCGGAGAGGAACGCGCCGCGGTTGATCACCATGTCGATCTCGTCCGCCCCGTCCGCCACCGCCCGGCGCACTTCCGCGAGACGCGTCTT
Organism: Haloferula sp.; assembly: GCA_007126655.1. Classification (GTDB taxonomy): domain Bacteria; phylum Verrucomicrobiota; class Verrucomicrobiia; order Verrucomicrobiales; family Akkermansiaceae; genus Luteolibacter. The sequence continues at coordinate 13,087 of SLAV01000219.1, forward strand.
CAGCGGCGTCTGACCGGAGGGAAACGCGGTGGCCACCGAGGCGATGCGCACCGGCGTGCCCTTCACGTGTTCCGCCGCGTGGCGGACCATCGCGGGATAGACGCATACCGCCGCCACCGGCGGGCAGTCGATCCCGGGGTGCGGCACCAGCGCCTTGCGGCACAGCGACGCCACCTTGCCCGGCGTGTCCTTGCCCTCCAGCGTCGTCAGATCGACCATCGACACCGCCAGCTTCAACCCGGCGACCTTCGAGCGCCCCTTGATCGAGCGCGTCCGGAATTTCGCCACGCGCTCCTCGATGCCGACGGCGTCCACCGGGCCGACCTCGTCGATCCAGGCGCGCGCGGATTTCGGGTTTCCGGCCATGATTCCTTGAATTCGCGCCCGCACCACCGCGGACGCCGCCCCGCCTCAAACCTTCATCAGGTCCTCCTCCTTGGCGGCGGCGTGCTCGTCCACCGACTTGGTGTATTTGTTGGTCAGCTCCTGCACGTCATTCTCGAAATCCTTCTGGCCGTCCTCGGTCAGGACGTTCTCCGCCTTCATTTTTTTCGCCGCGTCCATGCCGTCCTTGCGGGCCGCGCGCAGGCGCACCTTGGCCTCCTCGGCGAGCTGCTTGATCATCTTCACCATGTCGCGCCGACGCTCCTCGGAAAGCTCGGGAATCGGCACGCGGATCGACCGGTCGGCCGCCATCGGGTTCAAACCGAGCTTCGACTCGCGGATCGCGCGGTCGATGTCCTGCGTCGTCGAGGGGTCGAACGGCTGCACCATCAGCATCCGCGGCTCGGGCACGCTCACCACCGCCAGCGATTTCAGCTTGGAGGTGGAGCCATACGCGTGGACGTGGACGTCGAGGTTGTCGATCAGCGACGGACTCGCCTTGCCGGTGCGCACGCCGGAGAACTCGTGCAGCAGGTAATCAACGGCCTTGCTCATGGCTTCTTCGACTTCGAGGAGGGAGGTTTCGGGATCCATGGTCGTGGTGGGTGTCGGGTTTCGTGTGTGGGTTGGTTCATTCGCCGTGCACCAGCGTGCCGATCGATTGGCCGCGCAGCGCGTGGGAAAGGTTGCCGTGCGGCCCGAGGTCGAAGATAATCACCGGCACGTCGTTGTCCATGCAAAGACTGAAGGCCGTCGCGTCCATCACGTTGAGCCGCTCTTCAAGACACTTCTGGAATGTCACCGTCTCGAAGCGTTTCGCATCGGGGTTTTTCCTCGGGTCGGAATCATACACGCCGTCCACCTGCGTCGCCTTGAGGATCACGTCGGCGCCCATCTCGCTGGCGCGCAGCGCGGCGGTCGTGTCGGTCGAGAAAAACGGGCTGCCGGTGCCCGCCGCGAAGACGACCACCTTGCCCTTGTGGAGGTGGCTCTCCGCCTTGCGGCGGATGAACGGCTCGGCCACGTTCTTCATCTCGATGGCCGACTGCACCGTGCAGCTCACGCCGTGGTGCTCGAGCGCACCCTCGATCGCCAGCGCGTTCATCACCGTGGCGAGCATGCCCACGTAGTCGGCCGTCGCGCGGTCCATCCCGCGCGCCGAGGCGCTGGCCCCGCGCCAGAAGTTTCCGCCGCCGACGACGATGCCCAGCTCCAGCCCGGTTTCCACCGCCTCGCGGATCTCCACGGCGATGCGGGACACGATCTCGGGCGAGATGTTGTCGGTGGATCCCGGCTCGCGGAGCGCCTCCCCGCTGAGTTTGAGAATGGCGCGTTTGAACGGACGGGGATCTTTGGCGGCGGAGGTCGGCATGCGTGGATAATGGCTGCCGCCATGAAGCCGCATCGCCCCCGCCATGGAAAGGCGAAAAACCGCGAAATCAATCGACCGGAGTGCCAGGCATCGAGAACTCCACGCCCGCGTCGCGCAGTGGCTCGCGGTCGCCCTCCGCCCCGGTGATGCGCACCCTCACGTTCAGCGGCTCGGGCTGCGGAGTCTGGTATTCCGCGAGCGTCCTGCGCAGCGCCACGATGCCGATGCGGATGATCTGGCGGGTCGTCAGGTCCACCTCGATCGGGATGGTCAGGTTGCGGATATCAAAGGAAACCAGCAGCTCGTCCTCCCTCATCAGCGCCGAGACGTCGATGTTGCACAGCACGAAAAGATTGGTCTCCTGCACCTGGTAGTTCGGATTGTTGCTGGGCAGCGGATGCGGCGTGCGCATCGATTCGACCAGCACCTCGGGAAACGCACCGGAGAGTGCCATCGGCCGCGACATCACGGTCGCCTGGAGCGCCTCGCCCACATCGGAGATCGCATCGTCCCCGTCCGTCGCGTGCATGCTCAGCGGTTCGTAAATGGGCACCACCGTGATGGTCGTGGCGGCACAGGGCATCACCAGCGCGGCGGTGGCGGACAACAAGTTTCGAATCAGCTTCATGCGCCCGATCATGCACGCCGCGGCGGCGATGGCCAGCGGGAATACGCGGCCCGTTCCGACGTCATTCGACAAACCGCACGGCGTGCTTCTTCGAGAGCTTCAGCACGTCGCCGGCCTGCGGGGCCACGGCCGCCTGGGGATCGGTGAGTTTCTCGCCGTTCAATTGCACCGCGCCGCTGGTGATGAACTGCCGCCGCAGCTCGCCGTTGGATTTTTTCAATCCATACGCCGTCTCGAACGCGAACCCGGCCAGCGACAGCACCGTCGCCCCGGACGGCACGGCGGACAGCGCCACCCCGGGCAGCTCCGCCGCCGCGAGATCCCTGCGCGAGAACCGCGCCTCCCAGTCCGCCAGCGCCGCATCGCCCGCCGTGCCGCCGTGGTAGCGCGCGGTGAGACGGCCCGCCAGCCGCTTCTTCGCATCCATCGGATGCGCCGCCGGATCGCGCGCCTCGCCCAGAAGCAGCGTGTAATAGCGGTCCATCAGCTCGTCGGACACGCTCATCAGCTTGCCGAACATTTCCTGCGGCGGATCGGAGACGCCGACGTAATTGCCATACGATTTCGACATCTTGCGCACGCCGTCGAGGCCCTCCAGCAGCGGCAGCACCATCACCACCTGCTGCGGCTGTCCCTGTTCCTTCTGCATGTCGCGGCCGACGAGGATGTTGAAGAGCTGGTCGGTGCCGCCGAGTTCGACGTCGGCCAGGATCTCCACCGAATCCCACCCCTGCATCACCGGGTATTGCAGCTCGTGCAGCCGCACCTCCCTGCCCTCCTCGATGCGGTTGCGGAAATCCTCGCGCTGCAACATCTGCTGGAGCGTCACCCGGGCGTTGAGCCGCAGGATTTCATCGTAGCTCATTTTGCGGAACCAGTCGCCGTTGTAAACGATCTCGGTCTTGTCGCGGTCGAGGATCTTGAACGCCTGCTCGGTGTAGGTGGCGGCGTTGGCCATCACCTCGTCGCGCGTCAGCGGCGGGCGCGTTGCCGAGCGGCCGGACGGGTCGCCGATGGTCGCCGTGAAATCCCCGATCAACAAAACCGCCTGGTGCCCGAGTTCCTGGAACTGCCGCAGCTTCTCCAGCGCCACCGTGTGGCCGAAGTGGATGTCCGGCGCGGTCGGGTCCACGCCGAGCTTCACCCGCAGCGGGCGGCCGGCGCGGAGTTTTTCCAACAGTTCCTCCGCGGACAGCACCTTGGCGGCGCCGGCGGTCAGTTGTTCGAGCTGTGCTTCGGGAGTCATGGTGTTGCGATCGGGATGGTGGCGGAAAACGGGGAAAAAGTCACACCGGCAGGTTGCCGAGCATCGACCGGTAGGTCGCGTTGGTGAGCCGCAGCTCTTCGTGCCCGCCGTCGGCGGCGACGCGGCCGTCCTCGAACACGATCACCCGGTCGGCGATGGTGATGGTGCTGAACCGGTGCGCGATGATGAACGTGGTGCGCCCTTTCACAAGCGCGGTGAGCGCCTGCTGCACCATCGCCTCGCTCTCCGAATCCAGCGCGCTGGTCGCCTCGTCGAGGATCAGGATCGGGGCGTTCTTCAGGAACGCCCGGGCGATCGCGATGCGCTGCCGCTGCCCGCCGGATAGCGACTCGCCGCGCTCGCCCACCTGTGTCGAATACCCGTCCGGCTGCTGCAGGATGAATTCCTCCGCGTTCGCGCGCCGCGCGGCCTCGCGGACCTCGTCCTCGCCGGCGTCCGGGCGGCCGATGCGGATGTTGTCCGCGATCGTCCCGGTGAAAAGCGCGGGCATCTGCGGGACCACGGCGATCGCCCGGCGCAGGTCGCTCTTGCGGAAGTCGCGGATGTCGGTGCCATCGAATCGCACCGCGCCCTCCACCGGATCGTACAACCTCGGGATCAGCGCCGAAAACGTCGATTTCCCCGCGCCGCTCGGCCCCACCAGAGCCACCACCTGGCCGACCGGGATCTCCAGCCGGATGTCCCGCAGCACCCGCTCGCGGTCGTATGCGAACTCCACCCCGTCGAACGTGACCGCCCGCTCCGGCGCCTTGAACACCGTCGGCTCGGCCGGATCCAACTGCGTGTTCTCCGCCAGCATGATGTGGTTGATCCGGTGGATCGACGCCCCGCCCTGTTTCAAAAGCGAATGCACCACGCCCAGCTTCTTGATCGGCTCGTAGGCCATGAACAAGGCGGTGCCAAGGGCGAGGAAATTCGATTGCGACATGCCTTCGCGGACGCCGAAGAACAGGGCGGCGGCAAAGCCGACGGCGGAGACCACTTCGATTGATGGTGAGATCGCCTGGCGGTATTTGACGACCTTGATCGAGAGGCGCAGCATTTCGCGGATTTGCGCGCGGAAGCGGGAGATTTGTTTTTCCTGCAGGTTGTAGGCCCGGATTTCGAGCGGGGATTGGAGGGATTCGGCGAGCGAGGCGCTGAGGTCGCCGCCACGGGCCTGGA
>SLAV01000207.1 GCA_007126655.1 Haloferula sp.
CGGCGGCGGCCTGCCCACGGCTCTCGAATGGGTGCTCGGCGGCGACCCGACCGACCCGTCGGACGACGCGGCCATCGCGCCGATGATCGACGCCGCCAGCGACCCGGACGGCAAGCTGTTGTTCACCTTCCGCCGCAACATCGACGCGGAGAATGACCCGGACACGACCATCACCGTCGAATACGGCAGCGACCTGGTCGGCTGGACCGCCGCAACCCATGAGGGCGAGGGCGCGGAGGACATCACCGTCAGCGTGGTCGCCGACGGCTTCGGCCCCGGCATCGACGAGGTGACGGTGGCGCTGCCGCCCGGCCTTGCGGACGGCGGCAGGCTCTTCGTTCGGCTCTACGTGGAGGTGGACGCCGAATAGCCGCCGGGCCTCTGAACCGCCCGGCCGCGAATCAAGCGATTCAACAGCAAACTCCGGCCCGGTCTTCACGGGCCGGAGTTTTTCACTTGTAGGGCTGGCAAGCCAAACCGCTCCCCACCGGCTCGCTTGGAAGCGTGGAAGGTGCGCCCGGCTCCTGGCTTATTTGTCGCGCACCTTGATTCAGGAAAGGATGCAATAGTTATTTGACAAGGCATGGCCGGTGAAAAATAAAATGAAATTACGTAAAATCCTCGGAATTGCCGAATTGTGTAACCCCAAAACAAATACATACCCATGAAATCAACAGGAATTGTCACAACCGGATGCTCCGCATCGTTTTTATCACTGGCAATCAGCCTCACGGGGTGGGCGCAGACGCCCGTACCCGTTGAAAACGCCGGATTCGAATCGCCCGAACTCGGTATCGGCGGCTTCGAAACCCCCGTGCCGGGCTGGAACGAAGTCGGTGCTCCGTTGTCCATCGGCGTGCTGCATCCCGCAGAAGGCGAATTCGACGCGGGCACGCCGGAGGGTGACAACGTCGCGTTCATCAACGGGCAGGACGACGGCGATGGCATCTCACAGGTGCTCGCCGGTGCGGGTTCGACACTCACGTCCGGTGCCCAATACACCCTTGCTGTCGAGGTGGGGAACTCCAACTCGTTCGATTTCGAGGGCTACCGGGTGCAACTGCTCGCCGGCGGAGTCGTGCTCGCGGAAGACGATAACTCACTGAATCCGGCGAACGGCGCCTTCAAGACCTCGACCGTGGTCTATGCCTACGATCCGGACGAACACGAATCACTGATCGGCGAGTCGCTCGAAATCCGGCTGCTGAGCAAGGCGGAGGCCAGCGGCGAGATCAACTTCGACGACGTGCGGCTCACGGTGGAATTCACCCAACCCGTCGCCAACACCGGCGGGCCATATACGGTGGTTCCCGGGGGCATGCTGCAGCTCGACGCGAGCGCATCGCTGGCTTCCGGTAGCGAGACGATTACAGGTTATGAGTGGGATCTGACTGGCAACGGCGATTTCAGCGACCTTTCAGGTGCCACGCCGTCCGCCATCAGCTTCGATGACCTGATCGACGTATGGGGCATGGAGGAGGGACAAAACACGATTCAGCTTCGCGTCACGGATTCGGCGGCGAACACCTCGGTCACGGCAACGACGGTGACCGTGATCACGGATGTGACTCCCCTGGTATATGAGCCGTTCGATTATCCCGGTGAGAACGTGAGTATCAACGGCCTGGACGGCGGCGTCGGCTTCGACGGAGCCTGGAACGGCGGCGGCTGGTTCCAAGGCCACCACGTCGGCCGCACGGACTTCAACAACGGAACCGGGACGACTATCAACTCCATCGGGGGGCTGGAGTTCCCTGGGCTGGCCACATCCGGCAGCGGGTTGTCCCGTTTCGGCAACGGCGGCCAGCGCGAGGCGAACCGCATCCTCTCGGAAACGGCCCAATCGGACCTCACGCAGGACAATACCACCATCTGGTTCAGTGTTTTGATGAGCGCGGACACCGCCGGGGTCGCCAGGGTTGCCTCCCTGATTTTCGGCAATCAGACATTCGTCGCTGAGAGTGGAAACTCGGACAACGGCAGACTTGCCGAGGAAGGCCAGGGGTTCGGAGTTGGTTTCAGGACCGATAGCAACGGTGGCTGGTCAGGGGGCAGCGGCTCACCGAATGCCCTGGCATTCCTCGATTCCCGCGACGCGACTGTTGACGAAGCTACCGACTTCGAACCCGTGACCCAGGACGGAGCCACGCATCAGGACACCATCCTGGTCGTCGGCAAGATCAACTGGAACCCGGTGGGAATGGATGATGAACTCTTCATTTTCAACATCACGGATGTCGCCGACCCGGAGCCCGATGAAAGCGACGCCATCGCATCATTGACAGCGGATTTCGACCAGTCCACCTGGAACACCATCGCGATCCACGATTCCGGTTTTTCCATTCTCGATGAAATCCGCATGGGCACCAGCTACCATGCGGTGGTTCCCCAATCCACGATCAGGGCCGCATTCGCGGACTGGGCCGCAGGCTTCCCCGGCCTGACCGACACGGATCCCGCGCTCGACTTCGACGGTGGCGGCCAGCCCACGGCTCTCGAATGGGTGCTCGGCGGCGACCCGACCGACCCGTCGGACGACGCGGCCATCGCGCCGATGATCGACGCCGCCAGCGACCCGGACGGCAAGCTGCGGTTCACCTTCCGCCGCAACATCGACGCGGAGAACGACCCGGACACGACGATCACCGTGGAATACGGCAGCGACCTGGTCGGCTGGACCGCCGCGGCGCACGAGGGCGAGGGCGCGGAGGACATCACCGTCAGCGTGGTCGCCGACGGCTTCGGCCCCGGCATCGAGGAGGTGACGGTGGCGCTTCCGCCCGGCCTTGCCGACGGCGGCAGGCTGTTCGTCCGCCTCAACGTGGAGGTGGACGCGGAAGAGCCGCCGGGCCTGTAAGCCGCCTGTTTGCTCAGCCGCCAATAAATTAAAACATCCGGGTCCGGTTTTTCCGGGACCGGATTTTTTTTTACGGGATTGACACGGGAATCCACATCATGTGGCATGCCCAAATAATGGACAGAGCCTTTGATTCCCATCACGCACGCTGGTCCTGCGGCTGGTGTGACTTCTCGGAAAAAAAACCAACATGTGACGAAAAAAACCAACACACGAAAGAACAATGAAAACCCGAAATTCCATGCGAACCTGTCTCACGGCCCTGGCCTCCGTTGCCATGAGTGCCGCAGGCTGGAGCCAGACCCCCATCCCGATCCAGAATGCCGGCTTCGAACTGCCCGAATTGGCTCCCGGCGGCTTTGACACGAACCTCCCCGATTGGACCGATGTCGGCGCGCCCGGAACCACCGGCGTGCTTCATCCCTCCGCCGCCGAATACCCCGCAGGTGCTCCTGAAGGGGAAAACGTCGCTGTCGTGTCGTCCGACGCGGATGGCGGCGGCATTTCGCAGGTTCTCACCGATCCGGACGCCGTCCTGAAGCCGGGCACGCAATACACGCTGAGCGTGGAGGTGGGGAAAAACGAGGACTTCCCGTTCGAGGGATACCGGATCGAGCTGCTCGCCGGAGGCGTGGTGCTCGCCGATGACGAAAACACACAGACCCCGGCGGACGGCACATTCGAAACCGCCACCGTCACTTACCATTACGATCCGGGCGAGCATGAGTCGTTGCTCGGCGAACCACTCGAAATCCGGCTGCTGAGCACGGCTGACGCGGGTGGCGAAACCAACTTCGACGATGTGCGCCTCGAGGTCCTTTTCACCGAATCGGTGGCCGATGCCGGCGGGCCCTACACCGTGCTTCCCGGCGGAGTCCTCGAACTCGATGCCGGCGGATCGGTCGCCGCAGACGGCGAAACCATCACCTCCTACGAGTGGGATCTCAACAACGACGGCAATTTCGGAGACGTCACCGGCGAAACACCCGCCCCAATCGTTTTCGAGGACCTGCTCGAAGACTGGGACATGCAGATCGGGTCGAATACCATCCAATTGCGCGTCACCGACTCCGCGTCGAACACGTCGATTGTCTCCACCACGGTGGATCTCTCCTTTCCTGTTATCACGCCCGGGTTCGGATTCCTTGCCGATGCCAGTCAGGACGACGACGGGAACGACCGGTGGGAGGATCTCACCGGGATCTCGGGCGTCGAGCTGTTGCTCGACGATGATCCGGCGGTGCTCCGGGTGCCGGTGGGCCCCACCAACACCCGGTTCACCCACGCCTACGAGTTTCCCGGCGGGCAGGAGGGCAATAGCGGCGGCGCCTTGCTCGTCGAGACCGGCGGCACCACGAACGTCTCGTTCGGCTCGGCCGCCGGCAACTGGCTGACCAGTGACGTGACCTTGGAAATCTGGTTCAAACCGAACAATCTGGAGCCGGAGACGGACAACGGACAGATCCTCTTCGAGGATGGCGGCGGCAACGGACTCGGCCTGTTCATCTCGGACAACCAGCTCCAGCTCCGCCGGGCCGGCGGCGGCGGTCTCGTCTCCTATGATCTCGGCGAAGACCCCGAAGATCTGCTGATGGACGCGGCCACCAGTGAATTCATCCAGGCGGTGGCCACCTACCAGACCAGCAACGGCGACATCGAGCTTTTCATCAACGGTGTCTCGGTCGGCACCAGCAGCGGCCAGGCGGGTGGTTGGTCGGGCGGCGATGCCGCCGCCTTCGGTGCCCTCGGGGGTTTCAACACCGGCGGAATCGGCAGTGACCAGGCCGGCACCGAATCGTTCGACGGGCAGATGGCCCTGATCCGGATCTATTCCGGCATGATCCTCACCGACGAGGAGGTGAGGGACAATTTCGCGGTGCTCTCCGGGCCGGACATCATTCCGCCATTTGTTGATGCGCTCAGCCCGCCGAACAACGCCGTTGGCGTGTATCCAGGAACGGATCTTGTCGCCACCTTCAGCAAGGACATCGCGCTGACAGGTTCCGGTTCCGTGACGATCCGGAACCTCGACGCCTCGACCGATGAGGTCGTCAATCTTCCCGACGCGGCCGTCACGTTGAGCGAGAGCGAGTTGACCATCGTTCCGCCGTCGGGTCTCGATTTCGACACCCGGTATGCGATCCGGATCAGTGAGGATGCGATCCAGGATCTGGCGGAAACGCCGAACGCCTTCGCCGGCATCGACGACGACAGCACCTGGACGTTCACGACTGCGGCGGAATTGTTCGCCGGTCCGGAGATCGTCAGCCTCGAGCCGGAAAATGAGGCGGCCGATGTGCTGCCAACCGCCCCGCTTGTCGCGACGTTCGACAGTGACATCCTGATCACGGGCGGGAACATCGTGATCCGGAACCTGACGGATGACGAGGAAATCGTCATTTCAGCCGATGATGCGTCGCAAGTCTCGGCTTCCGGTCCGGTGCTCACGGTCACACCCGCCTCGGGGTTGTCAGGCGGCAAGGACATCGCAATCCGAATTGACCCGGGCGCGGTGCGGAATTTCAGCGACCTCGATTTCGCCGGCATCAC
>SLAV01000181.1 GCA_007126655.1 Haloferula sp.
CGGGGGCCGTGCCCGCCAACACCGGGCTGCCCATGGAGATCGCCGAACGCATGACCGCCGCCACCGGCGCCGGCCCGCTGCGCATGGGCCGCGTCGATGTGCTGCCGCAGCACCCGGTCGAGTTCGCCGCCATCGGCGACGCCCTGATCCGTGCGGAGAAAAACCTCACCCCGTTCCTCCACACCGAAATCACCGCCATCCACCGCGAATCCGGCGACTCGTGGCGCGTCGGCCTCGCCGGGCGCGGCGGCATGCGGAGCGTCGCCGCCCGCGTCATCATCGATGCCTCGGGCGACGCCGTCGCCGCCTCGCTGGCCGGCGCCGGCTCCGCCATCGCGGAGCCGCCCCGCCTCCAGCGCCCCGCATACGTCTTCGGCCTCCAGAGCGTCGCGGACGGCGGCGGCGAGGAGGGCCTCCGCATCGCCGGCCTCATCGTCGAGGGCATCCGCGCCGGGCGGCTCGACACATCCGCGCTCGGCATCGCCTTCCGCCCGTCCGGCCGAGCGGGCGAGGTCTTCGGCACCATCGATCTCGCCGGCGAGGAGGCCGGCTCCCCGTACGACCCCTGCGACACCCGCACCCTCACCGCCATCGAACTCCGCGGGCGCGACACCGCCACCCGCGCCACCGCCTGGCTCCGCGAGCGCCACCCCGGCTGGAAAAACGCCTTCATCAGCCACTGGCCCGCCCGCGCCGGCATCCGCGAAAGCCGCAGGTGGATCGGCGAACAAATCCTCACCGGCGACGACGTCCGCCAGGGCAGGCGCTTCGACGGCGAGGCCTGCCTCGCCACCTGGCCGATGGAGTTCCGCGAAAACACCCGCGGCCCAAAACTCATTTACCCCGAGGGCGACCGCCCCACCGGCATCCCCCTCGCCTGCCTGCGCCCGCGCGGCATCGACCGCATCTGGGTCGCCGGCCGCTGCATCTCCACCGACCACGACGCCCAGGCGTCCATCCGCGTGATGGGCACCTGCTTCGCCACCGGCGAGGCCGCCGGAATCGCCGCCGCGGATGAAGCCGGCACCACCACGGGATGATCAGGCGGATGCCGACGGATCACGGCTTGCGGATTCCGCCGGATCATGGGATAAACATGACAATCATGAACGCCCCGACCGGCATCACCGAACCACCGCCCGTCCCCGCCCCGCCCGAACTGGCGGCGCGGGCCGAGGCATTGGTCCGTAAATACGGTTCCCGGTGCTTCTGGTTCTGGGGGCCGCACGCGCGGATCCATTCAAACGAGGATGTGGAAATGGTCATCAGGCAGCTTCGGCATTACGGGAACCACGCCGCCTGGAAAGACGCACAGGAATTACGCAAATGCCTCTAACGGAATTCCAGGAGGATGTCTTGTCCGTCATCCGGGACAACCGGTCCGAATCAAGCCACTTCGCGGGCGGACTCGTGCTGCATGCGGCTCGGCAATCGGCACGCTTTTCAAATGACTTCGATTTTTTTCATGACTCGGCCGATGCGCTTGTGAAATCCAGCGAAAGAGACGTTTCCATGCTCAGGACCGCGGGATACGAAGTGATTCCGGATGAAAAACACGGGCCATGGGAATCGCAGACCTCATTCCGGCGCGCCGTCGTCCGGCGTGGCGCGGACGAAGTCGTCCTCGACTGGGCTCATGATGCTCCATGGCGTTTCTTTCCCGTCATTCATGATCCCGTGCTGGGCTGGCGGCTGCATCTGTTCGACATGGCGGTGAACAAGGCGCTCGCCCTGTCCGGCCGCACCGAAACGCGCGACTACGTCGATATCCTCGAACTCGGAAACACCTATCCCCTCGAGGCGATCATCTGGGCCGCGTGCGGAAAGGACGAGGGATTCAGCCCGCTGTTTCTGCTGACGATGATGCGGCGCTTCGCCCGGACCGAGCGCGGGGAACTCGACAAAATCAAAGCCCGCCACCTCGACCCCGTCCAAATGAAGATGCGCTGGATCGAAATGTGCGACCAGGCCGAGGCCGAAATCACCCGTCTCGCGGACACCCGGCCGGACACGCCCGTCGGCGTCGCCTTCGTCGATGCCGGCAACGAACCGGGCTGGATCGGGCGCGATCCGTCCCTCCGCATCCACCGCCCGAGCCTCCGTGGCTCTTGGCCGGATTCATGAGCACGCCCCGCCCGCCCTCCGGGCAGGACTCACCCTTTTCCACCTCCGACACCATGTCCACCGCCGAAGTCCGCCACCACCACACCACCTGGCGCGGCATCCCCATGCGCATCGCCGGTGACGCGGCGGGCATCCGTGCTCTGCTGTTAGGCGATGGGCCGTCCACCTTCGCCGACTTGCGCCCGCGCCTCCCCGGCAGCCGCCTCGTCCCCGGGAATCATCCCGCGTTCGACGCGGCGCTGGCGCATTTGGATAATCCGCGCGACTCCCCGCCCCCGCGGCTCGCCCCCATTGGCACACCGTTCCAACAATCCGTCTGGAACGCCCTGCGCGCCATCCCGCGCGGGCAAACCACCACCTACTCCGGACTTGCCGCGAACCTGGGCAACCCGCGCGCCGCCCGCGCCGTCGCCGCCGCCTGTGCCGCCAATCCCATCGCCATTCTCATTCCCTGCCACCGCGTCATCCGCCGCGACGGCTCCCCCGCCGGCTACCGCTGGGGCATCGACATCAAGCTGCGCCTGCTCACACTCGAACGCGCGTCCTGATTGCACGGCGCCCGCATCATGCCCCCGCCAAACCATCCGCCTCCCCTCCCAGCAGCCGCTCCACCCGCTCCGCCGCCACCGGCGGCGCGGAAACCCGTTGGCATCCGGAACTGGCTTCCCGCCATTTTTGCCACGGGATTCCTCGTGTTTCTCGGCTTCTCGATCTTCCGCGACGTCCTCGACCTGCCATTCCGGCTCGCCCTGCCGGCGGGCGCGGTCGCCGCCATCCTCGTTATCGCCGCGCTCATGGGCCTGTCCCGCGATGGCAGGCGGGCACTCCGCACCATGCCCGCATGGCTGCCCGTTCTGATGGTCCTGTGGCGCCGGAAATCCGACCCGCGCGATATCCGGGCCGCCCGCCACGCCTCCGGCAACCCCGGAAGGCTGGAAAAATCCGGCCCCATCACCCTTTGGACCGACCACGAGGAAACCACCCTCGCCGCGTGCCTCGAAACCATGGGGCGCACCCGCAACATCATGCACCTCATGCTCGGGCGCGACATCGGCCACGACGCCCGCCTCCGCCTGTGGATCTTCTCCCGGACCGGCTCAATGCTGCGATACAGCCCGGAATGCCTCAAGCGGCGCTTCCCGGTCAGCTTCGCCGGATACTACACCTCCGCCTGGCATCCCCGGATTGTGCTGACGCGTGAATTCGGCGGCTTGTTCCCGCTCGATTCACGCGACCACATCGCCCACGAATACACCCATCACCTGCACCTGTATGGATACAGGCACCTGCCGCCCGTTTTCCTCATCGAAGGCGTCGCCATCGCGGTCGCCGCCGCCGTCGCACCACCCGCCCCGGCCATCCTCCACGCCAGGCAGCGCTGCCTGGACTACCTCGAAGCGCGCGGCGCCTTGCTCGGCGGCGACGAACTGATCGGCCTGAACCAGACCATGGATTGCTTCACCCCTGCGAATCCATCCGTCCCGCACGCGAAAGAACTCCGCGCCATGGCGATCTACATGCAGAGCCGGTATCTCTTCGACTGGTTGTGCGCCCGCCACCGCGAGCCGCTCGTCGAGGCGCTCACCAACCCCGCGAAAGCACCGGTCGATACCCCCGGGAAATTCCTCGCCCGTTTCGGCGTCCCGCCCGGAAAAGCCATGGCCGCAGCCCTCGAAGCCGCCCGGCTGGTCGGCCGGTCACTCGACGCCGAACCCGCCGGCGACCGCGCCGCCCGCCGGAAATCCGTCGAAACACTCTTCTCCACCCTGCTCGACCCCGCCGACGGCGAGTCCGCCTCCAAAACCATGGCCCTGCGCCTGCTGCCATCACTCGCCCACGGCCTCGACATCACGCCGCTCCGCGAGTTCCACAAGACAAGCGAAGGCCCGCTCCGGGATGCCGCGGCGCTCGCCATCGACATGCTCGACCACGATCCCGGCTGAACCGCCGGTCATTTGCACTTCCCATCCACCTCCCGCCCCGTTACCACTTCCCGGTGCCGGCGACACCTCGCGGGCCTGTAGCTCAGCGGTTAGAGCAGGGGACTCATAATCCCTTGGTCGTGGGTTCGAACCCCACCGGGCCCACCATCTGGATCGCAATGGAGGTCAGACCGGTGTGCTTGCCTGTCTATGGTCCGGCACTCACCCGCAGACGCAGGAAACGGCGCTCGCCGGCATGGTCCGGAGGGTTGTCGCGGACGATGAGCCGGTCCGGGGCGTCCTCGATGACGACGGTTTCTCCGGTGGTCCACTCGACGAGGTCGGCGCTGGACTCCACCGCGAATTCAAGGTGGGTCGCGGCCGGGTTCCGCGGAATGACCAATTGAAAGTGTTCCCGACCGCCAACTGTCACGGACTCGAACGTGATTGGCGAGGGGTTGGCGACCAGGGGATGGGTGCCGAGCGCGTATTCGAGCAGGTTGGGGATTCCGTCGCCGTCCGGGTCGCCATCGGCCGGGTTTTGACCGGGGTCGGCGTTTCCGAAATGGAGGATTTCCCAATCGTCGGGGATGCCGTTCTGGTTTTCATCGGCTCCGGGAGGCACGTAGGCGATGGAAAGATCGTCGTTGGAAAGCACGGGGATCCAGGTGCCTTCCGCGTGTGGCAGCGCCGAGGTGTCGAGTTCGATGTGTTTCCGGTCGAATCCGGTGGTGCCGGTGCCGGTTCGGATCACCGGAAAGGTGCGTGAACTTTCGGAAAATCCGGCGAAGTCGCTTAATGTCACGCGGACGACGAGGGGGTCGGATTCGCTTGCTTCGAGGACGAGGCTTTCGGCATCGATCCCATCGAATCCGGTGCCGTCCGGGCCGTTCCAGTCGTGAAGTTGCCACTCGATGGCGGCCCCGGAGCGGAGGTTGAGGGTTTCCCCGATGGTGAGATTGCCGATGTCTTGACCGCCGGGGGCGAGCGTGCCTTCACAGGTGAGCGACCCGCCGAGCGTGCCGTGGCCGCCGAGGGTGGCGGATGCGGCAACCATGGCATCCGCCGCATCGAGGGTGTCATTCATGATCAGCGTGCCTTCGGAGACGCGGATGGTTCCGGAAAGCGGGGATGGTTTCGCGAGAATCAGGGTGCCCGCGCCGGTTTTGTCAAAACCCGCGCTGCCATCCAGCGGGGTGTCGATGGTGGCGGAGCGGTTTTTCACATCGATGAGTGGCGTGCCGTCGGAGGACAAGAGGGTCAGAACCCCGCCCTGCCCGGAATCGAGAGTCCAATCGTGGCTCGGCACGACATCGCCGAAGCGCAGCCCGGCGACGGTGCGCAAGCCGTTGAGTTGAACCGTGGTATCGGCGGCAAGATCCATGGAGGAGAAATCCGCGATCGCATCCGGACCATTGGCAATGACCGAGGCCAGCCAGTTGGTGCGCTTGCTCCAGGATCCACCGTCAGGATTGCCCCATGCAGGGGTGGATGCGGCATGGTCGAGGATAACGAGCGTGAGGGTGGTCGATGACACATCACCGAGTGGATCGCCGGCGAGCACGGTGGCGGTGTGCGTGCCGATGCTGCCGGGCGGTGGAGTGCCCGTGATTGCGCCGGAGGAGGAAATTCCGAGCCACGGAGGTCCGCCGGATTTGGCAAAGCCGATGGCGGAGTGGACCGAATCGGGATCGCTGGCGGAGATGCTGCCACCGAGCGCCCCGCCCTGCCTGCAGATCACGGGCGGAGGCGGATCGGGGGTGAACGCCGGCGGGCGGTTCACCGGAATGAGGTGCCAGCGCTGGTTCTCACCACCGGTCCACTGCCATTGGTGGATGGCCGCGCCATCGGCGGTGGAAGCCTCGCTCACATCGAGCACCCGGCCGCTGTGCTTGGCAACGAACCGGAACGAGTCGTCGCCATTGTGAATGATGTTCCATACCTGGTTGTCGGCCCCGGTCCAGGGCGACTGGACGACGAGGGCGCCGTTCCCGGGTGAAGTGTCCTCAACTCCAAGTGCCAGCCCGCTGTGGAGTGCCGCGATCCGGTATCCACCATCGCCGAGGTTGGTGACGACGAAGCGCTGGTGGTTTGCTCCGGTCCACGTCCGCTGGCGGGCCGAGGTGCCCGCGGAAGTGGATCTGCGCGGGATTTCCAGCGCCTTGCCGCTGTGAACCGCCTGGATCCGGTGGATCCCGTCGATCACCGGCCCTTGCGCCGGAAAGTTGGTGTCCAGGATCAGCCGCGCTCGCTCCGGGTTGGCGAAGTCCATGATCACGCAGCCGTGATTTCCGGCGGGGCGGCCGGTGAAATGACTCTCGAGCCGCGGGTTGATGTGATTCGAAACCGTGGGGATCGAGGGAATGCCGAACAACCCGGACCGGTAGCCGCTGGTGTGCGTGAGATGCAGGATGTCGGCATCGGCCTGCGCGAGGGCACCGTCGAACGCGGTCAGGATGCGGTTCCATTTCACATCGTTGTCCGGCACCACGTATTGGTCCTCGACAGCGAGATTGTTGACGAGAAACGATGTGTTGTCCGGCCAGTTGGTGGCGTTGATGCCGCCTGGATAGCCGCCGAAACGGCGGATCAGGACGATTTTCCCGCGCGCCTCCTCAAGGGTTGGCACGGATGTTCCCAGCCACCAGCGCGACGGGTCGGCATTGACATAGGATTGGAACGTTTCGGCGAACGTCCGGCTGTTGCCGCTGCTGGTATGCTCTTCCTTTACCACCATCATGACGCATTCACCCGGATTGGCGTCGAGAAATTGATCAATCTGCGCGAGCACTTCCCCGAAATACAGGTTTTGGAAGACGACGCCGTGGTGAATCGCGAAGATGTCACTGATGTGGCGGCAACGGATGTCCAGGTAGCGGATACCGGCTTCGAGTTGTTCGGCAATGGTGAGATCCTGGCATTTCGCGGTGCCGCCGAATGTCTCGAACCGGGCGGCGGCATTGTGAGTTCCGGGGATCGAGAGCTGCGACAAGCGGGTCGAGCCGGGCAGCACGCTCAGCCAGCGGTCGGCGCTGACGTCGAAACGGGCGAGATCCCGGGGGGTGGCGGGGCGCACGTGGAGCGGGCCGAACGAAACACCGGACGCGCCGCCGATGAAGAGGTGCGCGGAGTCCGCGGTGAAGCCGGTGAGGTCGCCGAATCTCATGATTCCGCCATCGCGGACGAATGCGCGGCCGGCGTGATGGTGGTCGATTTCCGCCTGGAGACGCATGGCGTCCGCATCCCAGGTCAGCCGGATGCGGTGGGTGCCGTCGCCGGGTGTGCCATCCGCGGTGATGACTTCGTCATTTTCGCGCAGGATGACGCCTCCTCCGAAATCAGTCGGGGCAAGACGCAGGTACAGGCACGGCTCGGCGGCCGGCTCGAGGAAAAAGCCCGGATCCGGCAGGCCCTTGCCCATGCCGATGAAAGCGGAGCCCGGTCCGCCGCCGCCGTTCACGGTGACGGTGATTTCGGCAACAAACGAGCTTTTGTGGAAATCCGCCTTGTGGGTCCGCAGATAGGCGCGGCCGGCGTTGCCAACGCCATCGAAGCTGACGCCGCCGGAGGGATCGGACACGACGGGATGACCCGCGGCAGACTCCAAATTCCACGAGGCGTTGATCGGCACGGCGGCCGCCGTGGCGGCCATGAAAATGCCGACTGAAGCGTGCAGCAACCCCCGGCCCCGCAGGCGGCATAATGGCGCGAATGATTTGCGGCTCACTGTGGCTGTCTGCTGCATGACCGTCAGTCTAATGGCAAATACGTTGAATTCATCGACGATTCTTCCACCCCGTCGTTTTCCAGCCGCATCAATCCGCGCTCTCGCCGCGCCAACTGCCTGTTGCCTCTTGCTCCGTCCTTGACGCGCCCCCCATCCACCATGCAGTGTTTGGAACATGATGAAACGGAATAAAGAATCCGTGTGGTTTCCCCCGCTCGTCCTCCTCCTCGCGCTTTGGTTTCTCCTTTTCAACACGTCTCTTGCGGAAGACGACTTCCAGATTTGGACGGCACCCGACGGACGCCAGATCCAAGCCACGCTGGAAGCGCACGACCTCGACCAAGGCGTCGTCAAACTCCACACTGACCAGGGACGCGAGGTCGAGTTGTCGTACAGCCAACTCAGCCAGGCGGATGTCGAGCGCCTCACCGCCCAGGTCCATGAACTTGGCGAGGACATCATGCGCGAATGGACATCCAGCGACGGCACCAAAATCATGGCACGCCTGGTCGCCTATCACGAGGACACCGGCCAAATCACCTTGCGCCGGCAGGACGGCCGGGAATTCACGGTGGCGCCGGACCGCTTCGCAAACCACGACCGCGAGCACATCGCAAACCATGCCGCCATCCTGCGCGAGGCGCGCGAAAAAGCACTCGCCGAGATCGAGCCGCTTTTGGACAAAACCATCCGCTACCAGGTCGAGGCGGAGGAAACCCGCACGTTTCATGTCTATTACCCGCCCGCGTATTCGCCCGACGCGCGGCTTCCCATCCTCCTCTTGTTCAGCCCCGGCGGCGGTGGCGGCGGGATGATCCGCAACTTCCGCGAACCCGCGAAAGAACTCGGATGGATCCTCGTCGGCGTGGATGGTCCGCGCAACAACCAGGCGCTCGAAATCGGCGACCGCATGGTCGCGGACATGATGCCGGAAATCCAAAAGACCGTCGCATACCACGATCCCGAACATTGGTATGCCAGCGGCCTTTCCGGCGGTGCAATCCGCGCGTTCCAAACCGTCACCCAACACGACCTGCCATGGAAAGGCGTGATCTCGCTCGGCGGATGGATGGGCAGGAACCCCGACAGCATCACCCTGCCAAAAGGCATCGCCGTGGCATGGGTGAATGGGGACGAGGACCGCAATGCAAACGCATACGTCCCGCGCGATTCGGGTCTCGTGCCCGGAGAAACCAAGCTCTTCCCCTTCCCCGGCGGCCACGTCATCGGCCCGGCCGACGTGCTCGGGGAAGCCATGGCCTGGGTGCGCGCGCAACACGACGAGTGATCCGCCATCCGGCACTCGCCAGGATCACGGGCGACGGCCCCGAAAAGCGGGAGCACCCACGGCGGCATCGACAAGGCGTGCGCATCATGCGAACCTGCCTGCCCGACGCGGCGACCGCCCGCCTTCGCAGCAAGCCAATACCAACCCCGACACGACCTTCCATGACGCCACACTGCCCGCACGACGTGATCCTGCCCGATGAAGACGCCCGCCGTTTCCTCTACGCGTTTTTCAAGCGCGTCCGCGAGGCCGGCAAGACGTTCCTGATGCAGTCCGACATCTCGACGCTCCTGGAACAGACCGAGGAGGGCATCGGCACCCGGCTTGCGGATGATTCCGATATCCGAAAGATCCTCGCCACCACCATGAACGCCTCGTTCCACGATCCGTGGCTCGTCGTGGAAACGCGGCCGTCCATAGGGCGCTGGTGCTCCGGGCGCTTCCACCTCGACCAGCTCAGCTACGAGAGCATCACCACCGCCGAGCTGATGCGCTTCCGCGAGCATCTCATCGACGGGCACGACGACCACGCCGACCTGCGGATCGAATACGACGCCTCCGCCTTCCTCAACGACATCCCGCTGATGAAGGACCGCAAGCACATCGGCCGCGGGGTGGAATACCTCAACCGCACGCTCTCCAGCCGCCTGTTTTCCGACCCGCGCAAGCGCACCCGCACCCTGCTCGATTTCCTGCGCCTGCACCAGCACCACGGCGTGCAGCTCATGCTCTCCGACCACATCACCGAACCCGACGCCCTGCGCGCCGCGCTCGACGAGGCGGAGGCCCTCCTCGCCGACATGGAACCCGAAACGCCGTGGGCCGAAATCCGCGCCTCGCTCGCCACCATCGGCCTCGAACCCGGCTGGGGCGACACCGCCGGCCGCGTCCGCGAAACCATCGGCCTGCTCACCGAAGTGCTCGACGCGCCCGACGCCGCGGGCGTCGAGGCCTTCCTCAGCCGCGTGCCGATGATCTTCAGCGTCGTCATCTTCAGCCCGCACGGATACTTCGGCCAGTCGAAGGTGCTCGGCCTGCCCGACACCGGCGGCCAGGTCGTCTATATCCTCGACCAGGTGCGCGCGCTGGAACAGGAAATGCGCGGCCGCCTCGCCGCCCAGGGACTCGAAATCGAGCCGGAGATCCTCGTCATCACCCGCCTGATCCCGGACGCGGGCAACGTCGGCTGCGACCTGCCCGAGGAGAACATCCAGGGCACCCGCAACGCCCGCATCCTGCGCGTGCCCTTCCGCCACAGGGACGGCGGCGTGGTGCGCGAGTGGATCTCCCGCTTCCGCATCTGGCCCTACCTCGAGCGCTTCGCCGACGACGCCGAGACGGCCATCCTCGCCGACCTCCGCGACCGGCCCGACCTGCTCATCGGCAATTATTCGGACGGCAACCTCGTCGCCACCATCCTTTCCGAGCGCCTCGGCGTCACCCAGTGCAACATCGCCCACGCGCTGGAAAAAACGAAATACCTGCTCTCCGACCTCCACTGGAGGGAACTCGACGCCGAATACCACT
Organism: Haloferula sp.; assembly: GCA_007126655.1. GTDB lineage: Bacteria > Verrucomicrobiota > Verrucomicrobiia > Verrucomicrobiales > Akkermansiaceae > Luteolibacter. Next base: position 10,589 of record SLAV01000181.1, read on the forward strand.
TTTCCGCCCACTTCACCGCCGACCTGCTCGCGATGAACTCCGCGGATTTCATCATCACCTCGACCTACCAGGAAATCGCCGGCAACAAGAGCGGCGTCGGCCAGTATGAGAGCTACGGCGCGTACACCATGCCCGGCCTCTACCGCGTGATCAAGGGCATCGACGTTTATGATCCCAAGTTCAACATCGTCTCGCCCGGTGCCGACGAGGATGTCTATTTCCCCCACAGTGAGGAGGACCGCCGCATCCGCGACCTCGCCGGCGACATCGACCGCCTGCTTCATGGCGAATTTCCCGGCGCGGTCTCCAAATTCGACGACCCCGACAAACCCGTCATCTTCCTCATGTCGCGCCTCGACGAGGTCAAGAACGTCAGTGGTTTCGTCGAATGGTATGCCGCGAACCCGCGCCTGCGCGAGCTGGCCAATGTCTTCATCATCGGCGGCAACACCCGCCTCGAGGACTCCGATGACGACGAGGAGCGCCGCGAGATCCGGAAAATGCACAACCTCATCGAAGGCAGCGGTCTGCACGGCCACCTGCGCTGGGTGCCCAAGCAGTCCGACAAGGTCTTCAACGGCGAACTCTACCGCGTCCTGGCCGACTGCGGCGGCGTGTTCGTGCAGCCCGCGCTCTTCGAGGCCTTCGGCCTCACCGTGATCGAGGCGATGACGTCCGGCCTGCCCACCTTCGCCACGGTTTACGGCGGACCGCTCGAGATCATCGAGGACGGCAAAAGCGGATTCCACATCGACCCCAACCACGGCGACAAGGCCGCGCAAAAACTCGTCACATTCTTCGAGCAATGCCGGGACGACCCCGGGCATTGGCAAGCCATCTCAAAAGGCGGCATCGAGCGCGTCGAAGCCCGCTACACCTGGCGGCTCTACGCCGACCGGCTGATGACGCTCTCGCGCGTCTATGGATTCTGGAAATTCGTGAGCCACCTCGAACGCTCCGGCGCCCGCGCCTACAACCGCCTCTTCTACGCCAGCGTTTACCGCCCCATCGTCGGGCGGATCGAGCGGAACGGCGACGCCAAGCCCTGAGAAACCGGCCCTGAGAAACCGGCGTCCGTGCCCGACACCCCATCCGGGTTTGACATCCGGCGGACCGGGCGGAATGCTCGCCGCATGTACGAGGCGAGCGGCACCATCAAGGTCATCTTCGACGAGCAGGTCTTCCCCAGCGGGTTCAACAAACGCGAATTCGTCGTCACCACCGAAAACGACCGTTACCCGCAGGACCTCAAGTTCGAGCTGGTGAAGGACAAAACCAAGCTCATTGAGCCGTTCGAGGCCGGACAGAAGGTCGTCGTGAACTTCGACATCCGCGGCAATGAATACAAGGACCGTTACTACGTGAACCTCTCGGCCTGGAAAATCCAGCCCGCGGATGATTCCAGTCCCTCCGGCGGCGGTGCCGCCGCGGCCGGGACCGCCGGAGCGGCCGCCACCGGCGGCGAACCGGCAGCCTCCGACATGCGCGACGAGGACGATTTCGACGACGACGACGTCCCGTTCTGACGCCCTCCCCTCCCGGCGATCGCACGAGCGGCCGCCCGATGGAGGCACGGCACTCCTGCCGTGTACCGGAGGCACCACACTCTTGTGGTGCATGCGAATGGATCGTGAATGAGCAAGCTGCGAAGCATCGATTCATTCTCATCTCATTCTCATGCCGACAGGAGTGTCGGCGCTCCGGTACATCACAAGAGCATCAACCGCCGACGGGCGGACAACGACGGGACGAATTTTTTCCCCGTGAGAACAGGAGCCGGAGGCACCTGCCACTTCTTACCGGAGCCGGAGGCTCCGGCTACGGGGAAGTTCGTAAGGAGTGCCGTGCCTCCATTGGGCGGCCGCTCGTGCGAAAATCCGCCATGGCGCACCGCCATGCGGGAGCATCGGCATTGACCCCGCGCGGCCCGCTTGCATACTCGCGCGCCACGCGCCATGTCCAGGATCCTCTACACCATCACCGACGAAGCCCCCGCCCTCGCCACCTACTCGCTCCTCCCCATCGTCTCCGCCTTCGCGGCCAGGGCCGGGGTGGACGTCGAGACGCGGGACATCTCGCTCGCGGGGCGCATCCTCGCCCAATTTCCCGAATCGACCGGCGCGCCCGACCACCTCGCCGAGCTGGGGGAACTCACCCACAGCCCGGAGGCCAACATCATCAAACTGCCGAACATCTCCGCCTCGATCCCCCAGCTCAAGGCCGCCATCGCCGAGCTGCGGGCGAAAGGCCACGACATCCCGGATTTCCCCGAAAATCCCGCCACCGACGAGGAAAAGCAAACCCGCGCCCGCTACGCCAAGGTCCTCGGCTCCGCCGTGAACCCGGTGCTCCGCGAGGGAAATTCCGACCGCCGCGCCCCGCGCGCCGTCAAGGAATACGCCCGCAAACACCCGCACCGCATGGGCGCATGGTCCCCCGATTCGAAAACCCGCGTCGGCACCATGGCCGGCAATGGCGACTTCTTCTCCAACGAGAAATCCACCACCCTCGCCGCCGACACCACCGCGCGGATTGAATTCGTCGCCGAAGACGGCGCCGTCACCCCGCTCGTCGAAAGCCTCCCGCTTCTCGCGGGCGAAATCCTCGACGCCACATTCATGAGCAAGACCGCGCTCACCGCGTTCCTGGAGGAGCAGATCGACGCCGCCAGGGCCGACGGCGTCCTCTTCTCCCTCCACCTCAAGGCCACCATGATGAAGGTGTCCGATCCCATCCTCTTCGGCCACTGCGTCCGCGTGTTCCTCAAGGACTTCATCGCCAAACACGCCGCCACGCTCGAGGAACTCGGTGTCGATTTCAACAACGGCATCGGCGACATCGTGTCGAAAATCGAATCCCTGCCGGATGATCGCAAAACCGCCGTCGAAGCCGACCTCCGCGCCGCCCTCGACGCCGGCCCGCCGCTCGCCATGGTGCACTCCGACAAGGGCATCACCAACCTCCACGTCCCGTCCGACGTGATCATCGACGCCTCGATGCCCGCCATGATCCGCGAGGGCGGCAAAATGTGGAACGCGGAGGGCCGCCCCGCCGAAACCCTCGCCGTGATCCCCGATTCATCCTACGCCGGCGTCTACCAGGCCGTCGTCGATTTCTGCAGGGCGAACGGCGCGCTCGACCCGCGCACCATGGGCTCCGTCCCGAACGTCGGCCTCATGGCCAGGGCCGCCGAGGAATACGGCTCCCACAACAAGACCTTCGAGGCCCCCGCCGACGGCACCATCCGCATCGTCGATGCCGACTCGAAGACCCTGCTCAGCCACGGCGTCCGGGCCGGCGACATCTGGCGCGCCTGCCAGACCAAGGACGCCTCCGTCCGCGACTGGGTGAAGCTCGCCGTCAACCGCGCCCGCCTCTCCGGCACCCCCGCCGTCTTCTGGCTCGACAAGGCCCGCGCCCACGACGGCCAGCTCATCGACAAGGTCGAGGCCTACCTCGGCGAGCACGACACCACCGGCCTCGATCTCCGCATCCTCCCGCCCGCAGAAGCCTGCACGTTCTCGCTCGAGCGCATCGTCAAGGGGCTCGACACCATTTCGGTGACCGGCAACGTCCTGCGCGACTACCTCACCGATCTCTTCCCCATCCTCGAGGTCGGCACCTCCGCCAAGATGCTCTCCATCGTCCCGCTGATGAACGGCGGCGGCCTGTTCGAGACCGGCGCCGGCGGCTCCGCGCCCAAGCACGTTCAGCAGTTCCAAAAGGAAAACTACCTCCGCTGGGACAGCCTCGGCGAGTTCTTCGCGATCGCCGCCTCGTTCGAGCACCTCGCCCGTTCGCAGGGAAATCCGAAGGCCAAGGTCCTCGCCGACGCCCTCGACGCCGCCAACGGCGAGTTCCTCGAAAACGACCGCTCGCCCGGCCGCAAGCTCGGCACCATCGACAACCGCGGCTCCCACTTCTATCTCGCCCTCTACTGGGCGCGGGCGCTCGCCGCGCAGGACGACGACGCAGAACTCAAGGCCGCCTTCGCCCCGCTCGCGGAGTCCCTCGCCACCAACGAAGAGGCCATCGTCGGCGAACTCGTCGCGGTCCAGGGAAAACCCGCCGACATCGGCGGATACTTCCTGCCGAACGAAGCCCTGGCCAACAGCGCCCTGCGCCCCAGCCCCACACTCAACCAGATCCTCGCCGGAGCCTGACCGCGGGGACCGCCCGGCGGAGCGGGCTTTTCACCTGCCCCTTGCCAGGTGGACGGCCACGCACTCCGTGTCCGGCAGGATATGCTTCTCGATCGTCACCTCCACCCGGCCGACCGGATGGTTTCCGAGCACATGCCCGGCGATGTCGCGCGCGAGCGTCTCGATCAGGTTGCGCGGACGCGCGGCGGCGAGCGCCCGGAGTTCCAGCGCCACCGCGTGATAATCCACCGTGTTGCGGATTTCGTCGTGCAGGCCCTCGAATCCCCCGCACGGCGTCATCCTCACCGTGGCCAGCAGGATTTGGGGTTCGGCCCGTTCCTCGTCCGGCACACCAATGTGCGTCTCCAGCTTCAGTCGGCGGATCTCGACGGTGTCTTCAGGCGGATGCTCCGGCATGGGAAAACAGGTTGTGGGTGATGCAATGTTCCAGCAGCACGCGGGTCGGCGTGTTGAGGTCCAGTTCCAGCGCCTCGCCCGGCGGCAGCCAGCGGAACTCCTCGGCCTCGTCGTTGAGAACCACCTGTGGCGAGTGCCCCGCCGCACACGCCGTGTAGTTCAGCAGCAGGAAATGCTCGGGCCGCATGAACTCCGGGGAATCGACGCAGTCCTGCACCATCGCGAACCGGATGTCCCGGATCTCCAGGCCGCTCTCCTCGAGGATTTCCCGCCGCAGCGCGTCCTCACTCGCTTCGCCGGTGCGGATCTTGCCGCCGGGAATGCCCCATTTCCCCCTCCACTTGTGCGTGCGCACCACCAGCACCCGGTCGCCCGCGTCGCAGACGAGCGCGCCGACGGTGGCCACCGGCCCGCGCCGCTCCGCCCGACGCTCCATCAGGTTTTTCAACACGCCGAGGTCGGGCACGGTCACGTCCGGCCGCACCCCGGCCAGCACGTCGGCGTCCTGGTAGCCCGTGAGCACCGCGATCGAGGCCACCCCGCCATGGCGCGCGGTCTCGATGTCGTGCGTCATGTCACCCACAAACGCCGTCTCCGCCGGATCCAGCGCGTGGTTTTCGAGAATCCGGTGGATCATTTCACGCTTGTCGAGCACGCCGGCGTAGGTCGCCTCGAAATGGCCCTCCAATCCGAATTCCGCCAACTGCCTGGCAAACGCGGTGGCGTCCATCGACGTGCAAACGAACGTGCGGATGCCGAACGCCCGGCACCAGTCGAGCTTCTCCCTTGCGAACGGCAGCACCGTCACGGGGGCGACCGCCGCGTCGAAAGCCGGGCGGAACCTCGCCTCCAGCTCCTCCAGCGGCACATCCGGCAGCAACTCGCTGTAAAACTCGCGGTATGGCAGGCGGAACGCGCGGCGGAAGCCCTCGCGGTCGAAAACCGGAATCCCGTATGGCGTCAGCACCGAGTTGGTCGCCTCGATCACCGGCCCCAGATCGTCCACCAGCGTGCCGGACCAGTCGAATATCAGGTTGCGGAACATGGATTGTGGCACCGCACCTCGCGGACGCCGCGCCAACATCCACATCCGCACGGACAATGCAAGCGACCCTTGAGCAAAATAAAGCGCCGCCGCGGAATCCCGCGGCGGCGAAAATTTCGGGCGCTATTGCCGCAGGGCCTCAGTAATCGCGAGCGGCGGTGCGTCCTCCAAGCTGCTCTTCGTAGTTGCGCATGATGTTCGGCGCTGTGGCGGCCGTCTCAACGACCACGCCGTTGATTTTCACTTGCGCGATGCAGCCGACGAGGAAGTCCCGGCTGCGCTGGGTGCGCGTGGCCGTCGCCGAAGCTCCGCAAGAACCGCCCCGGCAGCCGCCGCCGGATACGCTCACACCACCACGGCTGACGAAGCTGACGAGCTGCACGGTATTGGTGTCGATCTCGACGCTGGCGTTCGGTTCGACACTGATGGACTCGCTGCCGGATACCGTGATGTTCTCGCCCGAGCTGTCCGTGTCGTCCTTGCGGTAGATCAGGAGGTATTCCACCTCGGCATTCTTGATGCCCTGTCCGCTGAAATCGCTGATGGTGATGCTGTAGCCGGCGTCATACGTGTTGCGGCGGGAGCGTCCATCGCGCTCCGCACTCTGCCGCTCGCGGATCTGATCGAACCGAACCTCAAGGGACACATTGGCAGGCAATGCCGGAGCGATTTTACGCACCCACTCCTGGTCCTTCTCGGAAATCAGATCGATGTTGAAATGCATCGAACGTCCGTCCTCGGAAATGACCGAAACGGTTTCCGTGTCACTGTTGAAGGCGGTAAGGCGTCCGTTGAACGTGCGCTCGCCATCCGGGCAGGTGAACGTGCGCATTTCCGCTCCCGCGTGGAGCGCGATCAAAAGGGAACTGAGAATAATGACCGGAATTTTCATGTGTATGGGCTTGATTTATTCCAATCCTGCCAATTCGCATCCTCGTTACAAGCACGTTTTTTTGCGCCCTGAGAACGGCGAGGCCGCAAGAAGATGATTTCTGAAAATCAACATGCGCATCTCAGGCCTTCAGCAGAAACCGGTGGACTTGCGCCTATTCTTTGGTCGGGATGCCGAAAAATCGGATCATCAGGCCCCATTGAAGTTTTGGCAATACCTCGGAAAAACGGTGTGCTTTTGTTAGAAAAGAGGGCTTTTCAGGCTTTTGGGTTCCTTTGGGAGAAATCCCGGGTAACATCCCCACATGCATCCGATGGAACGATTTTTCGCCTCCGGTTCCGTGGCCCTCAAGGTCTGCGGTATCACCCGTCGGGACGACGCGCTCGGGTTGGTCCGACTCGGCGTTGGGGCTATCGGTGCGAATTTCTGGCCGGGATCAAAACGGCACATTACCCCGCGCGACGCCGCTTGGCTCGGCGAAATTTCCGGGCGCATCCTGCGCGTCGGCGTCTTCGTCAACCAACCCGCGGGCGACGCCCTCGCCTTGTGGCGCGGCGGGCTCATTGATGTGATCCAACTCCACGGCGACGAGGGTGAGGCCCACCACGAGACGCTCGCCGCCGCAGGCGCTCCTTTTTTCAAGGCCATTGCCATTACCGCCGATGGCAGGCCATCCACAACCATTCCCGCCAGTGCGGCCGCCATCCTGCTGGACGCCCACGCCCCCGGCATCTACGGCGGCACCGGCGAGGTGATCGACTGGCACGCCGCCCGCGCGCTGCGCGACGCCCACCCGGCGGTTCCGATCATTCTCGCCGGAGGCATCACCGCGGAAAACGCGGCCGATGCCGCGGCCGCCGTCCGCCCCGCCGCGCTCGACACAGCCTCCGGCGTGGAATCCGCGCCCGGCGTCAAGGATCTCGAAAAAACCGCCCGCCTGCTCGCCGCCATCCGCTGCTAGAAAATGCCCGTCACCGACAGCCACTGCCACCTCGCCTCCCACCGGTTCGATGTCGCCGAGATCCCCGGCCTGCTCGATCGCGCCACCGCCGCCGGAGTCCACCGCGTCGTCACCCTCGCCACCTGCCTTGGCGACCTCCCGCGCAACCTCGAACTTGCCCGCGATCCGCGCGTCCACGCCTGCATCGGCATCCACCCGTGCGACGTGACGAACTCGCCCGACGACGCCTTCGCCCGCCTCGCCACCCACACCGGCGACCCGCGTGTCTGCGCCATCGGCGAAACCGGCCTCGACTACTATCACCCGGCGCCCGACGGCTGGTCCGATGATCACTACCACGCGCGCCAGCGCGACTTCCTCCGCCGCCACTTCGAACTCGCCGTCTCCAGCGGCCTCAACGTCGTTGTCCACACCCGCGACCGCAGGGGCCACGCGTCGTTCGAGGACGCGCTCGCCATATATCACGAGTTCGCCGCCACAACCCGTGCCGTCTTCCACTGTTTCGCCGGTCCGTGGGAAAACGCCGGGCGCGTCATCGCGCTCGGCGGCCTCGTCTCGTTCGGCGGCACCTCCACCTTCAAAAGCGCCGATGCCATCCGCGAAACGCTGGCCCGCTGCCCCGCCGGATCCTTCATGCTCGAGACCGACGCCCCATATCTCGCCCCCGAACCATACCGAGGCTCCCGCAACGAGCCCGCCTACACCGCCGCCACCGCGGCTCGCGCCGCCACTGTCCGCGGGGAAAGTCCGGAAAAAACCGCTGCCCACACCGAATCCGCTTGCGATGGCTTTTTCCGTTTAGAAAATCGAGGCGCATGAACAATCCATCCGCCCGGCCTCGGTCCGTATCGGGCGGCCAGTTGAAAACCCGATACACAAACCACCACCAAACCACACAACGAAAACCATGAAAATCACCTCCGCACTCATCCCGGTCGCCGCCCTGCTCATCGCCGCCTGCGCGAACCAGCGGGGCGACCAATTCGACACCTATGGATACGATTTCGATGACTATGGCACGCCCGATGGGGAACCGTTTGAGGCAGTGAACCCCGTTTACGACTCCGCTCCGGCATACGAGGAGCCGGGCCCGTCCCCTGCGACGGCTTCGACCCCACCCACACCTCAACGCCAGAGCACCAGCCACACCGTCGTCCGCGGCGACACGCTTTGGGGGCTTAGCCGGAAATATGGCGTCTCCATCGATGCCATCAAACAGGCCAACAACATGCGCAACGACACCGTGGTCCTCGGCTCCACCCTCGTCATCCCCGCAAACTGAAAACCGGGGGAAACACACAACCTCACAGGCCCGTCCGCCACCGGAGCGGCGGGCCGATACCCGGTCACAATTCACGCATGCGAAAGATCCTCGCCATCCATTTGATCGCCGCCAGCGTATGCATGGCGGATATGCCCGGCGAAGTACCCAGGGAAAGCGCAGTCGAACAACTGCTCGCGCCCCACGAGTCACCGGCGGCACTAGACGCGGCAATCGCCATCGCCCGCCGCGCCGGTGTCGGCGAGCAGGGCATCCTTGAGGCCCGCTTCCTCTTCCATGTGGACAGGAACGATGACGACGCGATCGCCGCCCTGGCACCCGAATTCATGGAGCGCCGGGAAACCTTCCGCATCGATGAGTCCGAGATCTTTGCCACCGTCGAGGATTGGCTTGCCGTCACCGAATACGCGAGGGCTCTCGAAGCCCTGCGCAACGAGGACACCGCCGCATTCAAAAAACACATCACCGAGGCGTTCTGGCTCAGCCCCGGCCAAGGCGCCGCATTCGCCCCCCATATCGAACGCCTCCACCTCGAACAGGCAATGCGGAACGTGCGTGTCGATTTCCAGACGCGTCTCACCATGCTTCACGGTGGCGACGAAGCACCCCTCGCATCTCTCAATGAAGACGCACCCGCCACGCTCCTGCACTTCTGGTCCCCATGGAGCCGCGAATGCGAAGTCACCATGCCGGAGTTCGCGCTCACAGCTGCCGAACTCGCATCACACGAAATCGCCGTCATTTCCATCCTCCCCGAGTCATCCGACGAGGTCCGTGCAGACGCGCTCGAACTGGTTCGCTCGCTCGGCGATGAACATCCCGGTGCGTGGCTCGTCGATCACGAGAATGATCCGCTCGCGCGCGCGCTCCGCATCCGCAATCTCCCGACCATGGTGTTGCTGGATACGGACGGCAGCGTCCTCTTCAACGGCCATCCGGCGGGACGGGGCTTCTGGGACGCCGTCACCGCCGTCGCCCCCGGCGCGTCCAGACCCGCCGCGCCCGACCCGGCGGACGAATGATTTTCTAACATCCATGCGGCGGCCGCTTTTCTAACTTAACAGTCGCGCGGAAGATTATTAAAGAAATCCGAATTTTCATCTTGACCTCGCAACAAGTGCCGGATTTGAATTCGTCAATCCCACGGGATTGATCTTCTTCATGGCCAGACAGGCGAACTTCCCTCACATGAAGCTCCCGGCGTGCGAAGCGCCGTGGGGATCGGGATTCGCCGCCACCGGTCCCGGCATTCAGCCATGTGCTTGCGGCAACCGCCCGGCCGCGGTACGAATTTCGGAGGACGCGCCGGTGAGGCGCTCCCCGCAACCATCTCCCCGGCAACAGGTAGCCGGATGAGAAACCAAACAGCGAAAGCGAACTCCAACCATACAAGCACCATGGCTGCAAAAAAAACTGCGAGGAAAACCGCCAAAAAACCGGCGAAAAAAACAACAGCGAAAAAGACTGCAAAAAAAACGGTGAAGAAAACCGCGAAAAAATCCGCCGTGAAGAAGCCGGCGAAAAAAACCGCGAAGAAGACGACTAAAAAGACCGGCAGTAAAACGGTGAAGAAAACCGCGAAAAAGGCGGCGAAAAAAACCGCAAGGAAGACCTCGAAGAAAACCGCGAAAAAAACCACGAAAAAAGCGGCCCGCAAACGCTCGCGTTGAGTCGCGCGACATTCCGCGGACATCCCAATCCGGCATCAACCTATCGTCGTCACTGCCGGGAGGGAGTCCACAGCGAAGCCGGGTGGTTCGGCAGCCACCCGGCTGTTTTCATGCACGAAAACCATTTGTTTCGGATAAATTGACAATTAAATATTTTTGAATTTTTTGAGTGGCACATCCGTCGCAAATGCGCGAATATCCGCGCAAAATCATCAGACCAGTTGCCATGAAACATCCAACCAATTCCCTGCTCACGGTCCTTGGCATTCTCATGTTGCCGACCGCTGCATCCGCCAGTTACACCTACAAGACAACTTCCGGCCACTATGAATACAGCGGCTCGGCCGCGTTCGGCAGCACCAGTCACAAACAAGGATGGACCGCATACGCCGCCGCCGAATGGGTCTCGCGCTACATCAGGCGGGGCTACCAGCAATTCGGCAACGCCGGCGCATTCGGCATCATGCTTGGCGGCGGCTATGGTCCTGTCGGCGTCGATCTCGAGCAGCGGTTCGCCGATACCTCCGCGGACCGCGAGTTCCGCGGCACCATGCGTGCCTCCCGGACCATCGACCAATTTGATTTCGGAGTCCGAGCCACCTACATGAGCGACCTGCGCGGCGGGCCGTCCAACTGGGATCTTGGATTCGGCGTCGGCAGCCAACTGTTCTACGGAATCCAGTGGAATTCCGAAATCTACTACGGGACCGAACCTTCCAATTTCTATCTCGATGCCGGTCTCTCGCGCGAATGGGAGTTCGGTCCGGAATGGAGCCTGACAGCCTCCGCCGCAATGGGCTTCAACCTCGGCTACCAGCGCGAAGCCCGCAAGGGGGCGGATCACATTGCGCTTGGGCTCGACGTCGCACACGCCATCAACCACCAGTCCGTCATCTACGGCGGCATCGGGCATCACTCGACGGTAAACCGCGACGCCAGCCGCTATTCAGACCATACCGAACTATACGAGGGATTCATTTTCCGCGTCGGCGCACGGTGGGAATACTGAGGCACTCGTGCTTTTGCCTTCTCATCCCCAGCCGGAAAAGGCAACGTCGAGGCCGCCGAATGTGCAAGACCACTCCAACGATACTGATCCCGGCGCTCGCGCTGCTCGCCTGCCCGATTTCCCAAGGGCGCGAGGAAGTCGTGCCCCGCGCCATTCCGGTTGGCGAAGCCGAAACCGCGGCCGAGGCCGCCCACGCAGCGGAAGCGCCGGTCGAAGCCCGCCACGTGCAAGCCGGGCGGACGTTCGGTGAGGTCGCCACCAGCGAGTCCGGTCAGTTCCGGGTACGCGGAGGCGATGGCGCGCTGCGCGGATCCGTCGCCCAGCTCGCGGATCACGTCCGCCGCGATTTCCTGCGCCTTATCGGTGAACTCGACGCCGAGCCTGACTATGATGTGCCCGTCCACATCCGCCTCGTGGGTGCTCCCGGCGACGAACTTCCGCCGCGCACCATCTCCAAGTCAATCACCCACCACGCTGGCGAATTCGATTTACGCGTCAACGTCCACATTGGTCGCGGACTCGACGTCCCGCGCTTTGAAAACGCCATCACCGCCGCACTCGTCCACGAGCGTGGCATCGCCAGCCAGCCCGACGCCGACGCAGACACACCATTGTTCGTCCCGCCCTGGCTCGTCGAAGGCCTCCGCGAGGCGATCCGCTGGCGGTCCGGCAACGCGAACCGCCGGCTCTACGAATCCCTCTTCCAAAGTGGCGGACTGTTCGGAGCCGACGAACTCTTCCGCATGTCCGTGGCCGACCACGAGGCGCTCGACGCAGCCACCCGCGCGGCGTTCCAAGCCTCAAGCGGCGCGCTGGTCATGGCGCTGCTCGAACAACCCGACGGTCGCGCTGCATTCCGCGGGTTTCTCGGCGAGGTCGCGCGCTTCGAAGGCGAAATGCCCGCCCTGCTGCGCAGCCGCTTCCCGGACCTCAATCTCTCGGAAAACAGCCTCGAAAAATGGTGGGCCCTCCAGCTCGCCAGCCGGGGGGCCGCGCGCCTCACCGAAAGCCTGGATATCTTCGAATCCGAAAAACACCTCGAGGATGCCCTGCGCCTCCGCTTCCGCGACGGACAGGGTGAGATGCGCGAAGTCCCCATCACCGACTGGGAGGAGCTCGCCGATCTCGATCGGACCGACCGCATCCAGGCCGTGCGCGTGTCAGAGGACGCCCTCGTCCACCTCAGCTACCGGTGTTTCCCAACCTACCGCCCGCTCCTGGTTTCCTATCAGGACGCGCTCAACCGCATCGCCCGCGGGGACGCCGGCGCGGAGGAACTCGCCACCCGCCTCGACGAACTCGCCGAAACACGCGCCAACATGATCGACAAGGCCGACCGCGGACGCGATTACATGGACTGGTTCGAGATCACCCGCGCCCGGCAGACCAGCGGTGCGTTCGACGACTACCTGCGCCTCAAACAACAACTCCGCGAAGCCCCACGCGCCACCCGCAACGATCCCGCCAGCGATTTGCTCGACCGCTTCGACGCCATTTTCCACCGCGACACCGGCGGCCGCCGGGAGCACGATTCACACGGCTGGGCCGGCCACAACCCGCCAATCCTCCGCATCAACCGATGACGCTGCTCGAACAACTCGGCACCGCCCTCGGTCTCGCCTCACTCGCGGGGGTGAACCTCTACCTCACCGTCCTCGTCGCCGGCCTCGCCGTGCGTTTCAACTGGATCGAGTGGGCCGCCGCACACGAATCGCTCGCCGTCCTCGGCGACCCCTGGGTCATCTCGGTCGCCGCGGTTTTCTTCCTCATCGAGTTTTTCGCCGACAAAGTGCCATGGCTTGATTCGATTTGGGATCTCGCCCACACCGCGATCCGCCCGGCCGGCGGCATCTACCTCGGCCTCGCCGCGCTCGGCGAACTGGATCCCGCGCTCACCGTCATCGCCGTGATGGCCACCGGCGGTGCCGCGCTCTCCACACACGGCACCAAGGCCAGCGTCCGCGCCGCGCTCAACACCTCGCCCGAGCCTGTCAGCAACTCCGTCGCTAGTGTCACCGAGGACGGCCTCGTCCTTGGCGGGCTCGGCCTCATCGCCGCCGCCCCCGCCGTCGCCTTCTTCATCTTTCTCACAGTCGTCATCCTCTGCACTGCCTTCACCATCTGGCTCTGGCGCAAAATTTTCCCTAAACGTCGACCCGCCACCCCGTAGCCTGAGCCCCCCGCACCGGCAAAAGTAGCAGCCTCCGGCTCCTGTTCTCACGGAGAAAAAAGTTCGGCCCACCGTTGTCCGCCCATCGGCGGTGGATGTTCCTGTAGTGGATGCCAATGGAACGCGAATGAAACAGACGCCATGCCGCTCCACCATTCACTGCTCGTTCTCAAGCACACGCCCCCGTTTTGCGGCTTCCGCCGCCGCGACTCCGGCGCTATCAATCCCCCGGATGAACGCGCCCGCACTCGAGACCCACAACCTCTCGGTTTCCTACCGCGGGAAACCCGTGCTCCAGGGCGTGGATCTCGCCATCCCCGCCGGCTCGCTCACCGGCCTCATGGGGCCGAACGGCGCGGGCAAATCCACCCTGCTCAAAACCCTCATCGGCGAAATCCGCCCCGACAGCGGATGGGCCAGACTCCTCGGCGAACCACTGGCCCGCGTGCTCGGGCGCGTCGGTTACGTCCCCCAGCGCGAATCCATCGACTGGGACTTCCCCGTCAGCGTGCTCGATGTCGCCCTCATGGGCACCGCGCGCGACCTCGGCTGGTTCGGCCGCCCCGGCCGCGGACACCGCCGCCGCGCCATGGACGCCCTCGAACAAACCGGCATGGCGGACTTCGCCGGCCGCCGCATCGGCGAACTCAGCGGCGGCCAGCAGCAGCGCGCATTCCTCGCCCGCGCCCTCGCCCAGGACGCCGACATCTATCTGATGGACGAGCCGCTCGCCGGCGTGGACGCCGCCACCGAGCGCGCCATCATCGCCCTGCTCGGCACCATGCGAGACGCCGGAAAAACCGTCGTCGTCGTCCACCACGACCTGCGCACCGCCGGGCGCTACTTCGACCGCCTCGTCCTCCTCAACCTGCGCGTCGTCGCCCACGGCCCGGCGGACGATGTGATGCGGCGCGAACTTCTCGAAAAAGCCTACGGCGGCAAACTCACGCTGCTCAGTGAAGTGGCCGCCCGCGAGGTCCGCGGCGGGGAGGGCCGCGAACCGTGAGCGCCATCGCCACCGCTGCCGTCGCCGCCGTGCTCACCGGCCTGCTTTGCGGGTTCTATGGCACTTTCGTCGTCGTCCGCCGCATGGCGCTCACCGGCGACATGATCTCGCACGCCGTGCTACCCGGCGTCGTCGCCGCACTGGTCTGGGGCGGCACCCGCAACCCGATTATTGTGCTCGCCTGCGCCGGAGCCGCCGGGCTGCTCGGCAGCTTCGCCATGCGCGGCATCCTCGCGCACACCCGCCTCAAGCCGGATGCCGCGCTCGCCCTGGTTCTCTCGGTCTTTTTCGCCATCGGCGTTGCGCTCGTCTCGATGTTCCAACCCTCCGGGGCCATTGCCTTCCTCTATGGCCAGATCGCCGCGCTCGACGGGCGCGACCTCGCGTTCCTCGCCACCGCCACCGCCGCCACTTTCGCGCTCGCCCCGTTCATCTTCCGCAGCCTCACCCTGGTCTCATTCGACCCCGCCTTCGCCCGCGTCCTCGGCCTGCCCGTGCGCGCCATCGATACAGCCTTCTATGCCGCGCTCACCGTGGCCATTGTCATCGCCATGCAGGCGGTCGGCGTCGTGCTCGTCACCGCCATGCTCGTCACCCCCGCGGCCGCCGCCAGGTTCTGCACGCCCACGCTCGTCCGCACCTGCGCGATCGCCTGCGTCACCGGAGCCGTCGGCGCGCTCGCGGGCGTCGCCATTTCCGACCTCCGCACCGGCACCCCCACCGGGCCGCTCATCGCCCTGTGCCTCGCCGCGCTCTTCGCACTGGCCGCCCTGTTCGGGCCACACCACGGCCGCCTCCCGACCCGGGCGCGTCGCGCCCGGAACCGCCGCCGCATCGCCGGCGAGGACTTCCTCAAGGCCCTCTGGCATTACGAACACGGAAAGCCGGAACCCACCGCCCCCGCCACCCCGTCCCGCGCCGTCGTCCGCCAACTCGCCGCCCGCGGCATGATCGACACGTCCGCCCCCGCCCCCGCCCTCACCCCCGCCGGGCGCGAGGCCGCCGCCGGCCTGGTCCGCGCGCACCGGCTGTGGGAAACCTACCTCGCCGACGTCGCCGAATACCCGCCCGACCACGTCCACGAGGAGGCCGAACGCGCCGAACACTGGATCGACGCCGCGCGCATGCGTGAAATCGCCGACCGCATCGGCACCCCGAGCCTCGATCCCCACGGCAGCCCGATCCCGCCCGCCGCCGGGCAACCCGGAAAGGAGGACGAAACGTGACCCCCGCCGCCTTCCTTTCCCTCACCGCCAACGACGGCTGGCTGCTCGCCGCCGCGTTCCTCACCGCCCTCGCCTGCGGACTGCCCGGCGCATGGCTCGTCCTGCGGCGGATGTCGCTCACCGGCGACGCCATCAGCCACAGCGTGCTGCCCGGCATCGTCATCGGCTTCCTCATCTCCGGCTCGCTCGATTCACCCTGGCTCGTGATCGGCGCGGCAACCTGCGGCTGGCTCGCCGTGATGCTCATCGACCGCCTGCACCACGTCGGCGGCGTCCGCGAGGACGCCGCCACCGGCATCGTCTTCACCACCATGTTCTCGCTCGGCGTGCTGCTCATGCGGCGCTACGCCGGTCGCGTCGATCTCGATCCCGATTGCGTCCTCTTCGGCCAGATCGACACCGCCATCCACGGCGCGCGCGTCACCATCGGCAGCCTCGAAATACCGGGCATCGTCGCCTCCTCCGCGTTTTCCGCGCTGCTCGCGATCACCTTCGCCGCCATCCTCCACCACCGCCTGCTGGCCTCCGCCTTCGACACGCCGCACTCCCGCATGCTCGGCCACGCCCCGGCGCTCACCCGTTCGCTGTTGCTCGCCGTCACCGCCGCCGTCGTTGTCGCCGCGTTCCAGGCCGTCGGTGCCATCATGTCGGTCGCGCTGCTGGTGCTGCCGGGAGCCACCGGCCTGCTGATCGCCCGCCGCATGCCCGCGCTGTTCGCCGTCATCACCGTCCATGCCGCACTCTCGGCATTCCTCGGCTTCCAGCTCGCCGGCCTCGCCAACTGCAACTACGGTGCCGCCGTGGTCATCGCCGGCGCGGGCCTCTTCGTCCTCACCGCCGTGTTCGCCAAAATCCGCGCGTGACCCAGCCCGACCCTTCACAAAATAAGCCGGACAAACCGCAGCAACCGCGTGGCCGTCATCCGCGTCTTGCCGCATCGTTCACTCCGCATGAATCACTCCACATTGTTACGGACCCTCATCATCTCCGCCATGATGCCCGCGGGCATCGCCACCGCCGGCCCCGCGTCCACCGCCGTCGCCCCGGAGGCCGCCGCGCCACCGCCTGCCTCATTCTCCATTTGCGACTGGCTCGGCTCGAAACCCGGCAAAATCCACTCCGATCCCGACAACCCCTGGATCCAGGACATCACCATCGACACCCGCTTCCACTGGCAATACGCGTGGGTGGACGGCCACACCGACACCGCCGCCGGGCGCGAGCACTTCTCCTACCGCAACCGCGGCGAGGTCCGCCGCTTCTACTTCGGCCCCACCATCCGCTTCCTCAACGCCTTCACCCTCGTCGCCCAAACCAACATGGTGAAGGACGACAAACCCCGCGGCGGCTCGCGCGACTTCGGCTACGACTCGATGTTCCAGCTCTACCTCACCGCCGACCTCAAGCAGCTCATCGATCCCCCGTTCCTCGACGGACTCACTCTCAGCTACGGCAAATACGAACAAAAATACACCGAGGAGCACATGACCTCCTCGCGCGACATCTTCACCGCCGAGCGCACCATGCTCGACACCTGGATCCTCCCCGGCGTCCCCGTCCCCTCCAATCCCACCGGCATCTGGTTCGATGCCAAACAAGGCCCCCACAGCCTCTCCGCCGGCATCTTCAGCACCGACCACAGCACCGAACTCTCGAACTGGGACGACGGACGCGGATACTGGATCACCTACCGCCACGATCTCACCCGCCACACCGGCCTCGAAATGACCGAGGTCTCCGCCAACTACGTCTGGAACGACACCGATGAAACCGACCAGCAGGCCCTCAACTACGACTGGGTGTCCACCCTCTGGGGCCGCATCGGCGAAGGCCGCTGGGCGCTGCGTGGCAGCCTCATCTACGGAGCCAACCGGCTCAACACCCCGGACCGCGGCGGCTACTTCGCGGGCATCGACATCCTGCCGACGTATTGGATCATCAAGGACCGGCTGATGCTCGCCCTCCGCGCCGAACACGCTCGCGCGACCCAGGCGCAGGGGTTGCGCCAAGCCTCCCGCTACGCCCGCATCGCCGGCCTGCCCGCCAACGAGAACCTGCCGGAACTCGCCGCCGGACGAGGCGACCGCCACTACTCGCTCTACGCCGGCCTCAACTACCACTACTGCGGCAACCTCGCCAACAAGATCATGCTCGGCGTCGAATGGGAGCGCATGGAAAACTCACGCACCAACCTCACCACCTACGACGGCACCACCCTGTGGCTCGCCTACCGCACATCGTTCTGAGGTCCCGGAGGCTGCTCCCCTGATCCTTATACCGGAAGTTCCCCCCATTCAAAATGGACTGAATAGTCCATTTTCCCTTATTTTTTGCGGCTTGGGCGGCTTTTTGGCAAAGTCTTTTTTGTGGCTACACGGGCAGCTTTGCCCGGTAAAATACTCGGCAACTGTAGCTTCGCGGCGGTGAGCAGTTCTTGCACATCTTGGCGCGGTTCGAGCAGCATTTGCAGAACGCCGCCAACCTTCACCGCACAATAGGTGTTGAGCCGGTCCAGCCCCTCGGAGACGGTCAGGTCCAATCCGGCCCATCGTTTACCGAGTTCTTGCATCAGCAAGTAAGCAAGCATAACGACCAGAATGTGACCGCGCGTGCTGCTTTCACCGCGAACATGCACCAGACGCATTTCCAATTCTACGGTTTTGCTCCGACGGAAGGCTTGCTCGACTTCTGCCAGGCTTTTGTAGCGCGCATGAACCTGTTGCTTGTCTGCCACGGCAACGGGCAGGTCGGTCCGAATGACGTAGCAGCCGTCGAGTTTGGAAAGTTCGGCCAGGGCTTCGTCGTCCTGCTCCAGTCGAATGTGCCGGTCGGCCACTTCAATCCGCAACCAACCGTCGAGCTTCAGTTGCACCAGACGGATGGCCGGTGTATGACGACGGCGTAACGGTTTACGAATCGATTCCCTCGGCGGGCGAAACGACCACGCTCACCGCCGTACCCTCGGCGGACCCGCGCCGCTTTTTCGCCATGCGGGAGACCGACGCGCCGCCGCCGCCACCCCTGTTGGATGTGGACTTCGAGGAGGACGATGGCGGCTTCACCGCCAGCACCGACGAAGGCACCGCCTGGGAATGGGGCACGCCGGATTCCAATGGCCCGGGAGGCACCGTGGATGCCGGCAACGACGCCGATCCCGGAACGGGCGGGGCCTGGGACACCAATCTGGGTGCCTGGGATGATGGCGCGGGCGACGAGGGTTTTTACGCCAATCCCACCGACAACAGCCGGCTGATTTCGCCCGACATCGATCTTACGGAAGTGGTCGCCGCCGAACTGACCTTCGCTCAAGCCATCGATGTCGATCCGGACGACTCGGCGGTGGTGCGCATCTACGACGCCACCACCGGTGATGAAATCGTCGGCGGCGATTTCCCGCTCACCGTCACCGACCCCAATCTCACCGAGGCACCATGGGAAGCCAGCGGCCCGCACGCGCTGCCGGTCGGCTCGACGATCCGCATCGAGTGGATCCTGAACGGCACCGGTGGTGCCCTCCAGGACTACACCGGCTGGTACATCGACGATGTGGTCGTCACCGAAACCACGCCATGATACCCAGCCCGGCTGCTTGAACCCCCGCACGTAGGCCCATTCGTGCATGGGCCGTTGAGTGAGGAAAGCAGGAAGACAGGAAAAAGTGCTCCGCGTGAAACCCTTCCTGCCTTCCTTGTTCGCTAAATCCTGCTAGCCCGCATTTCTCATCCCCAAGGAGGGGCGAAACAGCCTGCCCGTCGTAGCTTTAGCGAAGTCGGGCGTTCGCCCACGACCATGGTGGGCCTATGAGATGAGCGGATGCGCTTTGCCATTGGCTTGCCATGGACATCGGCGGACACGTTCCGCCGCTCCTTGAGCCGCCCGTTGGCCGGCTTTTTGAGCAACCAATTCTTTTCCGAAAACAGTTTGCGGTAAAAATTTCGCATTTGTGGTGAGAGATTTTCGCTGCCGCGTAGTAAGTTGCCACAGCGAAACTGCCGACACCCGGTTGAGACGCGAACCCGGCATCCAAATTCCATGCGCATCCTATCTTATCCGATTCTTCTGGCACTTGGCAGTGTGACTGCCTTGGCCAATCCCGCCGACTCTTTCTACAAGGAGCCCTCTCTTTTCTCCATGCGACCAACAGGGACAAAGACGGTCGAAGTGATCGAACGCTTCGGACCTGTGGGCATGAAGTTGCACCTGGTGCAGCCGATGTTCACCATGGAAATCGCCGAAATCGAGGAAGGCTCCCCAGCGGACCAGACCGGCAAGTTCGAAGTGGGCCAGATCATCGAAAGCATCAACGGCGAGAAACTCGCCGACATCGACCCGCGCATCCAGCTCGGCAACATGATCACCGCCGCCGAAGCGGGCGATGGCATCCTCAAGTTCGCCATCCGCGGCGAGGCGGAACCCGTGGTGGTCCAACTCCCCGTGCTCGGCGAATACAGCGAAACCTGGCCACTCGATTGTCCGAAGTCCGACAAAATCATCGAAAATTTCGCCAACTACATCTCCCAGCCGGGCATCATCCAAAGCTGGAACAACAGCCGCAGCCGTGCCTTTGGCCTGGGCATGTTGTTTTTGCTCTCCACAGGTGACGACCAATATTTGCCGGTCGTAAGAGAGTGGGCACTAAACTATGAAGACACGTCACATCCTTGGCAAATTGGCTACGCCGGTCTGGCCATGTGTGAATACTACCTGCGCACGGGCGACAAGGAGGTGCTGGAAAAAATCCAGAGTTGGGTCGATACGGCCGAGCGCACCCAAGTGAACGACTCCTGGGTCGGGCGCGGCGGCATCACCAACAACATCCACTACGGCGGCGGCCACCTCAATGCCGCCGCAACGGGCATGCTTACATTCCTCCTGCTCGCCAAAGAAAGCGGCGCGGATGTGCCCGATCACACGCTTTACCCCGCACTCAGGCACTTCTTCCGCTACTCCGGCCGCGGCGGCAACCCATACGGCGACAGCGTTCCCGAAGCCGGCTACGCGTGCAATGGCAAGAACGGCCTGCTCGCCTTTGCCATGGCCGCCGCCGCCGCGCTCGACCCGAATGGCGAGGATTCCATCTACGCTGCCGCGCGCGATTACAGCGCGATGGACTCGTTCTACTCCACCACCTTCATGCTCCACGGCCACACCGGTGGCGGCATCGGCGAAATCTGGCGGAGCGCGGCGATGGGATTGGTGCACGAGAAATTCCCCAACCAATACCGCGACTTCATGGACAGCCGCCGCTGGCACTACGAAATGTCACGCCGCTGGGACGGATCATTTGCCATCACTGGCGGAGGCCAGCGCTACGACAATGTGAACTGGGGGTCCGGCTACACCCTGGCCTACACCATGCCGCGCAAAGCACTCCGCCTCAATGGTGCGCCACCGACCGAATTTTCCAAGCCATACTCACTCCCTGAGCGCCCATGGGGCAATGCGGCGGATGAGGAATTCGTCACCATCGAGCCGGTCCCATTCCCCGATGGCACCGTGCAGGATCTCTCCGGCGAAACGTTATTGACCGACGGTGCCCTCCAGAATTTCCGCCGCTTGCACAGTGAAACTCCCATCAGCGATGAAGACCTCTGGAAAATTCTCCATCATCGCAACTACATCTACCGCCACAATGCCGCAAAGACGATCCTCGGCGTGCATGCCAACCACATCGGCTGGCGGGTGGGCAGTGGCGAGGTGCGCCCCGAGCTTTTCCGCAAGGCCCTCGCATCCGATCAAGCACGCATCCGCCGCAGTATCCTGCACGGGCTCTCCGATGTATTTCGAAGAGGCACCCCCGAGGAAGTCGAGCAACTCCTCACCAAGGATGTCTTCAAAACTCTCGTTGCATACCTGGAAAATCCCGATGAATCCTGGTATGTGAAGCAAGGTGCCATGAACGTGATGGTCTATGCACCCGAAGCATGGCTGGTGCCACACACGGACCTCTTGCTTTCCTTCCTCAACCATGAGGAAGCATGGCTCCAGCGCAGCGCGCTCGATGCCTTGGCCCCGATTGCCGGCCAGCCATCCACATACGAGAGAATCATCCCGGCGGTGGCCGAACTCATCCGCACCAACCCGCGCCCGTACGTCACCGTCGGCATGCACTCCAGGATGCGGGATCGTATCAATGCCGCGGCACCCGAGGTGCAGGAACTCGCCGTAAAACATCTCGGCAAGAGCTACGCCGAATTTGCACCCACTTCCCCGGAACCCGGCGGGCAGGACACCACTCGCCTCATCAACAACCACCTGCGCTTCATCGCGGAATCCATTGCCGACATCTCCGGTGGCCATGATGTCCTCTATCAGATCGCCCGCGAGCGAAATCCAAACGAGATTTTACCTCACAAAGAAATCTTTCTGGAAGCAGATCCCGCAAACCTCAGCGCCGAATTGCGAGCACACATCAGCCCGATCATTCGCAATGAGTTGATTCCAGCCTTCGTCGGCCAAAACCGTGGAGATCTCGACAATCTGGCGCAACAGCAAAGCCAATCGCAATTCCCCGGCAATGATATCATCACCGAACTTGCGATGCTCCATGCCCGCGCCGGCAACGACGCCTACCACTGGCAGATGTTCTCCAACTTGATCAACGCCGAGTGGCATTACCACAGCTTCGATCCCATCCCCGAGGAGCAAGTCGCCTTCGACCGCCTCAACGTCCGCTACCGCGAGCTGACCATGCCGGAAAACACCATCAACTGGCAGCAGCCGGGCTTCGATCCCGCCGCAAATGGCTGGAAAGTCGGCAAGAGTCCGTTCGCGAACTACCTGGGCGAACTCCCGACCAAACCCTTCTCCAAATGCGGCCCTCAATGTGTTGGCCCCGGCTGCCACGGCGCCATCCAGCCCAACACCCTCTGGGAAAAGGAAGTCCTGTTACTGCGTGGCACGTTCGACATCCCGGAATTGAAGCCCGGCCACCGCTACCGCATCCGCCTCAACATGGGAGAACACGTCGGCAACGGCAACGGATATGGAATTTGGATCAACGGCAAACAACTCACCGAAATCACCCGTGCCATCCCCAGTGGCGGGGCTGACAAAGCGATGGGCGCGTTCATCACTGCACCGTTCCACGAGCACTTCCAAGGCCAGCCGGTGACCATCGCCGTCAAGACCTTCATCCGCTATGCGGACATCCGCAGTGGTTTACCCCGGACAGAAGTGATGCAGGGTCGCATCAGCCTGCAGATCGAAGAACAAAAAATTCCACCAATCAACGACGAGCTGGTGCGCCAGACCGCCACCAGCGTCGGCATGAAAGGCGATGCCTGGCTGGCAGCCTACATCGGAGATGACGCGGACGTCGATCCGGACGACCACCTGTTCCGCTGGGATGGCAAATTCGTTGCCAACAACCACATCACCGGCACCTGGAAGCTGTTGGGTGAAACCACCGACCCGGATGACATGGATCCCGGCAACGGCCTCCCATCCGTCCGCCGCCCCGACTTCAGAACCATTACCTTCAAAGACGATGGCGACACCAACCTGGCCACCCGCATGTGGAGTTTCGACACGCTGATGAACCTCGACCAATACGTTGCGCAGCGCATGCTGGTAAAATCGGTCGATGGAAACGAGTATCTCCTCATCCAAAGCCCGGGCAACTTCCACCGACCCAACAAGAACCAGGAGCCGATCATAAGCTGGCAGGTGTTCGGCCGCTAAACCAACCCGGCAATCCCGTCTTCACAGTTTACGACGCGAATGAGAAAGCTTGTAGCGGCGCTCTGTGAGCGTCGATGCCAATGCCAAGCCAATGCCCAATGCCAAGCCAATGCCTGCTCCGCGCTTCCCCAATCGCATCGGCGGTCCCTGCTCCCGACAAACCACATCGTTTCCGACGCGCATGCAGGCGCGGTTTCGCTGAAACCGCAAAGGTAGCGCGGTTTCGCTGAAACCGCATGAGCAAGAGATGAGAAAGATGAAGCGCAAGGTGAGCCTGTGGGTCAACTCTTGCGCGGATCTTTCTCGTTCCTTGCGCATGCGGCCTGAGCCAGGCCGCGCTACCTGACGCCAAGATTCGTCAACCCAACGGCGGTGTGAACTCCCCACGAACCAGTGCGAATGACAAAGCTTGTAGCGGCGCTCTGTGAGCGTCGAAGCCAATGCCAAGCCAATGCCTGCTCCGTGCTTCCCCATTCGCATCGGCGGTCAGAGACACGCCGCTACTACAAGGCCTTTCCTGCCTTCCTGATGCGATTCGATCTTTTCCAATCAATTTAGCGATAGAGGAATTACCAGCTCCCGAAACTGTTTCACAAATAAACACGGTCACATTGAAAAAATCTGCATTTAAGGTGAGAGATCAGGCGCAATTAGCAGTAAGTATGAATGTGTCAGCGCCGCCACCCCCGATTCGGGTGAGGCTCTGAACCGTCATCAAAAACCAATCCAGCCAGTTACAAATTCATGAGATTTATGTCCATCCTTCCCGTTGCCACTCTCCTTGCGTTGGCCAGCACGGGCATCACCGCCGCCGCGCAGTTCAAGCTCCACGCCATCTTCACCGACCACATGGTCATCCAGCGCGACCAGCCGATCAAAGTCTGGGGTTGGGGACAGCCCGGCCAAACGATTCATGTGAAATTGGGCGAAGAGACGGCCCAGGCACAAGTTGGCGACGCCGCGCACATCGAGGTCTATGGCATGGCCGAGGAATATGCCGGCAAAGGCACATGGGAGGTCACATTTCCTGCGCGCGAAGCCAGCGTTGATCCCATCACCCTCCAAGTCACCGACAGGAACGAGATGCTCGAAGTCGATGACATCCTCATCGGCGACGTCTGGATCCTCTACGGCCAGAGCAACATGGCCTGGCCATTGAAAAACACCACCAGCCGCGGGGACATGGCCCGGGCTCAAGGGGACTTGCCGCTCCTGCGTGAATTCAAGATCCAGGGCAACGAGCAAGCCACCCCGCAAGACGACATCCGCCCCGATAAGTTGCCACACGGCGGCTGGCTGGTATCCACACGCGAAACCGCGGGCGACTTTTCCGGCATCGGCTGGCACTTCGGAGACGCCGTGCAGCGCGCGACTGGCGTCCCGATCGGCCTGATCAATGCCGCACGCGGTGGTGCCGCCATCGAAAGCATGGTGCCCATGCACAAATTTGCCGAAGACCCACTCGCAAAACGCTATGCGGAACATGTCGAGCAGCGCATGGCTGAATTCGATCCCCGCGCCGAAGCTCTCGCAACCTGGGAGCGGCAAGTCGCCCGGGCAAAACAACGGAACCGCCCCGAGCCAACAAAACCGGAAGGCTACGAAAACCTCCGCTCCTGGGACATCCCGGGCAAGAGCCCGAGCGACCGCTCCAGCATCTACAATGGCATGCTCGGCGTGCTCAAAGGCTATCACGTAAAGGGTGGACTCTTCCACCAAGGCTACAACAATGCCGTGCGCGGCAATTGCCGCCCGAAGCTATACCGCGTGCTCACCCGGTTAATGGTCGAAGGCATCCGCGAGGACTTCAACAACCCCGACATGCCCTTCTGCATCATTGGATTCTGCGCTGGCGGGGAGCCCCAGAATATCCACAATTTCGAAGCCCATTCCAACGCGCGCGGCGCCTACATCCGTGAAGCGCAGCGCCTCGGCTTGGGCGACGTTGAAAACCAGGAAAACCTCCAGTTCATCCCGGCCTACGACGTCATCGTCCCCGGCCTGCATCCAAGCAAAAAACGCGAGCATGGCGAGCGCGCCGCCCGCTGGGCAGTTTCGCAAATCTACGAAGAACGTAGTGTCCAATGGCGCGATACGGAATTGATCTCGGCGGAACCAAATGGTGACCACTTCGTAGTCAAGTTCAACAGCGCCATCAGATGCGACACCCGCAACAACATTCCAGAAGGCTTCTCAATCGCCGGTGCGGACGGGAAATTCTACATGGGCCACGCCCGTTTTTCCGACCAGGGAGGCCATCCGTCCGGCTTTCCCAGAGAAGTCCGCGTCTGGAGTCCCTTGGTCCCGGAGCCGGTTGCGATCCGCTACGCCTGGGCCACTTCGCCCATGGGCAACCTCAAGATGGGTGGCCACCCCGACCGCCCGTTCCCAAGCTTCCGCACCGACGACTGGGACTACCCCGGCGATAGCGATGATCCCGCAGACGGTGGTATGAGCCGGGCAGACTCCAATGCGTGGGGTCAAGAAGCCGGAGAGCGCCTCCAGCATCGCCTCATGGAGGAAGCCAAACGCGGCGTCGAAATCCTCGAACGCGTCAAGACCCTCGGGATCTTCGAGGAGCAGGATGAGGATTGAATGATTTTCTGCATCCGCAAATCAAACATCATGAAAAACAGACAGAGAAACACCACCAGACCCAAGCAGCACCACCTCATCAGCAGGATGAATGTGGCCGCCGCTCTCGGCACCACAATCCTATTCGGCTCGTTGACGCTGCCGGAAACAGCCGAAGCAAGACCCACAATCGAAGGCTCCAATGCCACACTCAATCAAGAACGCGGCAGAATGCCAGACGTTTGGGTCGATCTGACGGAGACAGGCAAGCGCCTGGAAGCGAAATACGCGGAAATAATGCGGAGCCTCCAGGCGGAAATCCGCAATACGGTTCCAACCATCACCGATGCACAACTTGAATCCTTCCTCGCCAATCTGTCCGCCTTGGATAAAGCCCATGAGTCTTTGTTGACCGGTAAAAACCAGTTGCGCAATTTCGTGGATTACGAAGAGGCCGTGGCGAACTTCCAGCGCGCCGAGCAGAACTTGGTAAAGGCCGAAAAAACCGTCGCAACGAGGCAGCAGTTCCTGGAATACGCCCGCGCCCTTCCCGATGATCATGCGGACAAGGCATTCATCATTGAATATGGGGAGGGACAACTCAGAAACCGTAAAAGAGATCTGGAACGCGCACCCAAGCAGTTGGAGGACGCGAGAAAATCCATGGAAACAGCCGGCGAACAGAGAGATCAATTGGCTGCCGATAAGCAAAAAAGAGAAAACTCCATCGAGGAGACCAAAGCGAAAATCGCACAACTCGCCGAAGCAGGCATGCGCCTATTGACCGATGCCGGCTTGAGTGACGTGCTTTCCAACCAGGCACTCGACGCAAAGCTCGTCACCTTCATGGTCATGAGAGAAGCCGACCCCTATTGGCTCGCAGTCTATGCCCAACAAGGCTCGGAATACGAGCAACGCATCGAACGCTTGTTCGGCAACACCGAACTCATGACCCGCATGCTCATCGCCGATGGCGCAAGCGGCGGAAAATACGGCAAGGCCATGGAGATCTACGAAAACATCCTGCAAGCAAGCCCGGATGCCAGAGAAGGATTTCTCGAAAAGCTCGCTCTTGCCATCAGCCTGGAGCACGCCCATCCGATCGCCGCGAGCACGCCGGAGCAGGAAGGATTCGGCAATCCCCCGGCGGAAAACCGCATCTTCATCGATCCGGTCGTGCGCTTCACGGAATACAAGAAATGGTGGCAGGACGGCGAATTGGATCCCGACTTCGACAAACACGATGTTTGGAGCCTTCGCATGGTCGTGGACAGCCACCAAACCGGTGAATACCTCACCTGGGGACGCGAGATGCTGCGCAACTACCGCCCCGATCTGGTGGACTACCCGGTGGACTCCCTGCGGTATTCGAAAGCCGTTGACGAGGAGATCCAATACACCTCCATGTTCCTGAACTGGGGCGATAACCTGAGCTATGACCGCGACGATCTGGAGCGAATGCAGAACATCCTCGCCGTTGGCGGCATCTGCGGTCGACGGGCCCATTTCGGCCATTTCATTCTCAAGGCTTTCGGTGTGCCCGTCGAGCGTCGTTCGCAGCGGGGGCATGCCTCCATCGCGCGCTACACGCCCAACGGCTGGGTGACATACCTTGGAGGGACCTGGAATCGGAACAACCGGAATGTAAGGGGCTACCGCTCATGCGCGGATTTCCGCGCCAGCACAGAGGCCCGCCGTGCACCCGATGCGTTCCTCATGGTCAAACGGGCACAATGGATCGGCAAGGCGTTGGATGAAAACCACCGCATGGGAAGAGGAAACGGCGGCTGGGGCTACCGGGATGGCAGAAGATGGAATAGAAATCCAAACCAGGCGCCGCCGGTCGAACCCTGGAACGCGGTCGCCTCGATCGTGCAGGAGGAAATCATCCGGCGCGTGGACCCTCAGATCCTCATTGCGGTTGCCGAAGATCTGGGAGAATCCGATGAACCCTATGACAGGCATGCTCCAAGCGCGGTGCAAATCCCCGCATCCGAGCGGCAGATCACGGTCAATGACACGGGCGTGATCCACATCCCCGCCGCCGCCGCCACACGTCCCGCCAACAATACGGAAAACATCCGCTACATGCCGAGCAATCTCGGCGGCTACCAGCTGCATTTCCGGCGCTACGGCAAGGGCGAGGGTTTCGGATACACCGTGGAAGCTTCCAAAGCGGGAACATACGAACTCGGAGCCAGGCTCGTCACTCCGGCGTGGAACCAGCATATGGACCTGACGGTGAACGGGGCGAACGAGCCAATCCACATCGAGCTGCCTTTCACCAAGGGGATGTGGGGTGAACTCGAACCGGTCAGGCTTCAGTTGCAGGAAGGCACGAATGTGCTGACGTTCTCCCGCCTGCATTTCTTCTTCAATGGAGTCAGCTTCAGGGACTTCACGCTCACGCAGGTGGACTGAACGGGCCATACGATCTTGGAAAGTGGCAACCATACCTCTGAGCACATCCAAATGTTCCCCGACACCGCCAAGGGGTTTGCCGCCCTGATCGATGAGGACGGCAACCCCGTAAGGAATGAGAAACCAAGCGAGGAAGACTATCGCACATACGTCCTCCAGCGCGTTCAATCCGACCAGGGTCACCATTACTTCGGCTCCGCCTAGATCATGTGCGGCATTTGCAATGGCTTTGACGAGGCAATGCTGAAGTTGCAGGATGATGCGCCCTCAAGACGGAATCGAGTCGATTCATCGCCCGACTGAGCGGAGGCGCACACCCAGTCTTTCCCGCCACTCGACAGGGCGCCATGCAGAAAAAACCCCAGCCCGAACAAAGCTTGACGTTCTCGAGCAGATGCACTACGTCATTACATGACACATGCAAATGTGTGCGGTCTCAAGCAGCTCCCTTTCACAATATGATTCGACTATTTATCAACTGCCTGCCCGTAGGTCTTTTCCTGATGTTTTCACAGGAAACGGCGCTCTCGCAAAATAACTTCGCGTCGAGAATCCAAGCCCCGACGAAGGAGCAGGTATTCAAGGATGACGACTGGATCAACTGGTGCTTTTCCGTGGTGAAAGGCGAAGATGGGTTGTATCACGCATACACCTCCCGCTGGCAGCCAAACAACCTCATGCTGTGGCGGGATGATTCACGGATTCACCATGCCGTCTCTGAAAACCCCGAGGGACCGTTCACGGTCAAAGCGGAGCTATCCCAACTGCTGGAAGAACCCTGGGCTTCCCAATCGGTCCACAATCCCATGGTAAAAAAGCTCAAGGGCAGATATTACCTCTATTATGCCAGCTTCGACGAGAATCGCACCCATACAATCAGCGTCGCGGTATCCGATCGCGCCGGTGGCCCATGGCGTCCGGGCAAAAACAACCCACTCGTTGCCGAGCGCGCGGCCAATGCCTGGGATGCGCTTCCCACAAATCCCACCGCTGTCGAAACCGAGGATGGCCGCATCGTGATGGTATACCGGGCTTGGGATGGAGACGGCGAGGAAAAAACCAAGCGCAAGCTCGGGATCGCCATTGCGGACGACCCCGAAGGGCCGTTTGTCCGCCCGGAAAACAACATTATCTCCGATTACCATCTCGAAGACCCGGATATCTGGAAAGAGAACGGGAAATACTGGATCATCGCCAAAGACATGGTGGGAGAGGTCACCGGCAAAAATGGGGCGGGCATCATCCTCGAATCAGAGGACGCCATCACGTGGAAGCTGTCCGATCCCGTGCTTGCTTATGAGCGGAAGATCAATTGGGCGGATGGATCATCGACACCGTATGCAAGGGTTGAGCGCCCCAACGTGCTGGTTGTCGATGGAAAGGCAATTTGTCTGTACAATGCGGTTGCCATCCACTATCGCAGGGACTGTTACAGCGTGGCCAGGTTGCTTTCGCCTGCCGATGAGTAAGATCTTGTCCTCGTGACACGGAAAACCCAGCGCATTCAATCCTGAGTCAGACTTTTTGGCTGAAAAAAAACAGGAGCCAGAGGCTCCCGCCACGTAGCGGGTGCCTCCGGCTCCCCGAATTGAATCAAGGCAGCCCAGCCCACGCGACCGCACATGGGCGGGCTACATTCCTCATGGAATCCAAATCCGTGCCCATTAGTGAAACAGCTGGAGATCAAAAAAATATTTTTTCTAATGATTTCATGATCCGCGTGTCTATCGTATGCGGTGCAACCGTTTCCGCATCATCAAAAAACCACCAACCCACAACCACCGATGAAAAAGCAACCGTTCCGCAAACTGATTCCTTTCGCCATGCTCACCGCCCTCATGTGCCCGGTGATGGCTGACGAAGCTCCCGCCGCCGATGCCAATGCCCAAGCCGCGCCCGCTCGCGCGCTCGATACCGAGGGTGCGCGCATGTTCGAAGTGCAAAATTACCGTATGGGCCCCGGAAGAACCCAGATGTTCCTGGTCATGGCGGAGCAGGATGCGGTGGTGAGGCTGGTGATCGACAACACCACCACCGACTTCGCCACAGCAGGCACTGTCGTTCTTTTCGCCCCGGGGACCGGGGCTGAGGCGATCAACAAATGGATCAACAACCAATATTCCTGCGCGCTCCACAGGGACGTGCCCGAACCGGTGTTTACCAGCGGGCTGCCGGACGACGGTTTCACCATCACCAAGGCCAGGAAGGTCGGCGAACGCACAGGTCCTCTGGACAACGCCACCTTTCACGACTACCGGATGAATCTCGCCGTGAAGGCACACGAGGAAGCGGGGAAATACACTCTCAAAGCCTTCGATGTCGAGGCCAAGGTTTTCCTGAAAACCGACGATTAGATAACCGGCGGAATTGAATTCGATGGTGTGGGTGGCGGCCGATTCAAATCCTGATTCCCATCTTTTTGTCAGGAAATTCTTCGGTCAGTTCCCACCCCCGGCCAATCTGGCAAACACCTCCGTCAGATCCAAGGGATCACTTTTCTCTTTCTGCAACTCCAACAGCCTCGCGAACAACCGCTTCGCCATTGCCAGGCCTTCCGGCGTTTCCGCGAGGTCGTTTTGCTCGTGCGGATCCGCATTCAGGTCGAAAACACGGAACACACCGGCTTTGGGATAGAGGATCAATTTTTCCCCGTCCACCTGCACCATGCGCTGGTGCATCCGGTATGCGCCATAGATCGCATCCCGCCCGCCGCCGTCGCCATGCAGCACCGGCAGGAACGACTCGAAATACACGTCATCCGTCACCTCCGCTCCGGCGAGTTCCAGCGTGGTGGGCATGATGTCCTGCAGGTAAATCGGCGCGTTAGTCCGTTCGCCCCGCGGGATGTCCGGCCCGGCGATCAGGAAGGGCACCCGCACCGAATGATCATACATGTTCTGTTTGCCCATGAGCCCGTGCTCCCCCACGGCCAGCCCGTGGTCCGCGGTAAAGACGATCACCGTGTTCTCCCCGTCCGGCATGGCGTCCACGGCATCGAGGATGCGGCCGACCTGCGTGTCGAGGTGGGAAATGATGGCGTAAAACTCGCGGCGGTGCGTCTGCACGGCGAATTCCGTGCGCGGCATAGGCGCGAGATTCTCATCGCGCAAACTGTGCGGCGCGCCCATCGGATCGCGATGCGGGTAGGCGGGCAGGAAATTTTCCGGCGTTTGCATGCGGTCGAGCGGATACCGGTCGAGATACTCCTGCGGCGACTGCCGCGGATCGTGCGGCGCGTTGAAGGCCACGTAGAGGAACCACGGGCGCGGATCCTCGATCGCCAGGAGTTCCAGGAAATCCGTGGTGATCACCTCGCTCCAATGCGTGCCCCCCTCCCAGAATCCGCCTTCCTCCGGGTCCGCCGCGTCCCATGTGTCCGGCTGGCCTTCGATCGGGCGGTTGTATGCATTGCGGCCGTCGCGGGGCATGCCCGGCCGCTGGTTGCGCACTTCGTCGAAGAGATCACCGGTCGGCATGCGGACGTGCCACTTGCCCGTCATCCCGGTGCGATAGCCCGCCGCCGACATCCGCTGGGACCACGACTTGCCGTCATCCCGGATTTCCTCCCTGAGGTTCCGGATATTCTCCGAAACCCACCACAAATGGCGGCCGGTATTGAGCATCGTGCGGCTCGGCACGCACACCGCGCCCTGGTCCGATCCCGGATTGAAGGCCTGGTCGAAACTCGTGCTTCGCGCGGCCAGGCGGTCGAGGTTCGGCGTGTCGATGTCCTCGCCCGAGAGCGCCGCCACGGCTTTCCACGGCATGTCGTCGGCGAAAATGAACAGGATGTTCGGCGGGCGCTCCGCCGCATCCAGCGGGGCACAAAACAATAAAACGGAGGCGGCAATGCGTGCGGTCATCATCCGTGTAGGCTCACACAACTCACCACTCCCGTCAACCGCCCGGTGGTGGCACACCTGCATTTAACCTCCCGTAGAAGGTGCCTCCGGCTCCTTTCTTTTCGGGGAAAAGTTGGTCCCGCCGTTGTCAGACCATCGGCGGTGCAAGCTCCTGACTAACTTCCCGTAAAAGGAGTCTCTGACTCCTCCATTCTCGGAAAAAAGTTAGTCCCGCCGTTGTCCGCCCATCGGCGTTGCAAGCTCCTGACTAACTTCCCCGTAAAAGGAGTCTCTGACTCCTTCGTTTTCAGGGAAAAGTTTGTGCCGTCGTTGTCCGCCCATCGGAGGTGCGAGCTCCCAACTATGTCATTTGTAAGACTCTGATAGCCAATGGATGTTTTTTAACCACTGAAGCACTGAGAACCACTGAAAAACTGAATTTTACTTACTTTTCCTCAGTGCTTCAGTGGTTTCGAAAGCCGGTATCATGACTTACTCCCGAATCCACACCCGGCGCGGGTTCTGGTGTTAAACAGGAAAATGAACCACAGATTACTCAGAATACCCGGATTTTCATTCTCATTGAATGCCTGCGATTCAGATAATTCCGGGAAACCAGATCCTGATCAAAATACAATCTGTGAAATCCGTGTAATCTGAGGTGCCCTGGCCAGCTTTCCCTTGGACCATTTCCCCCAATGTTGGTGTCCATGGGTGGATTCGCCGTCACAAGTGTTAGAAAAAAAGAGCCGCAATGGGAGCGAAGCGGACATGGACGAATTGACCCATCAGAAATACTTCGTCAAATGGACGTGAATGGACGAAGATTTTCAAGAAGATGAATCGATCCGACGGCTCGCCTTTTGGATGAGTCGTGGATTTGCAGCAAGCCTCTGAAAATCAACGTTCATCCGCGGTTCATTTTGCATTTCGCAATGGCTCGCTTTTCCGGTGTCGGGCCGGCGGTGGGATGGGCGGAACGCGCCGGGTTCGCAGCCGCACACCCCGTCAATGCGCTGCGGCTGGCTGAAGCCGCAGCGCGTCGTGTGGGGACCATGCGCGGTAATAGCGGGCATTCCCG
Source organism: Haloferula sp. (assembly GCA_007126655.1). Classification (GTDB taxonomy): domain Bacteria; phylum Verrucomicrobiota; class Verrucomicrobiia; order Verrucomicrobiales; family Akkermansiaceae; genus Luteolibacter. Next base: position 44,010 of record SLAV01000181.1, read on the forward strand.
CCGCGCGTCTCGATCCCACCAGGCGGCTGGAAAGCCGCCTCTGCGATCCATGGCGGCTGCAAGCCGCCACTCCGGGACGCTTCGCGCCGGTGGATGTGGCAGCTTCCTCGCCGACCCTTCAAGGGATCGGGCTTGTCGCCGGGCCGGGCGTAAGGGTGTGGTTTCGGTGACGACCACATCGTCGATGTACCAGCCCATGAAATCCGCATCGGCACCGCCGCTGCCGTCGAGAATCCACTCGATGCGGATCGTCGCGCCGACCGGCAGTTCGTGCGGGCCGCTGTCTTCCCATGGCGCCTCGGTGATGTCGGGGTCGGTGACGGTGAGCGGGAAATCCCCGCCAACGATTTCATCGCCGGTGGCGGTGTCGTAGATCCGGACCAATGCGGAGTCGTCTCCATGAAGATCGATGGCTTGGGCGAACGTCAGTTCGGCGGCGACCACTTCGGTGAGGTCGATTACAGGCGAGATCAGCCGGCTGTTGACGGTGGGATTGGCGTAAAAGCCCGCATCGCCCGTGCCCTCATCATAAGCGCCGAGGTTGGTGCCCCAGGCCCCGCCCGTTCCGGGGTCGGCGTCATTGCCGGCGTCCACAGTGCCACCCAGGCCATTGGAATCCGGAGTGCCCCATTCCCAGGCGGTGCCTTCGTCGGCGCTGCTGGTGAAGCCGCCGTCGTCTTCCTCGAAGTCCACATCCAACAAGGGCGGTGGCGGCGGGGCGTCGAATTCCTCGACGGCGTAAAAGCGGCGCGGGCCATCCTCGGGCACGTTCATCACGTTGGCTGGTGGGTTGGCCGCGATATCGCCCTCGATCAAGTCCCATTCGGCGATGGGATCGGCGAGGTCGGTGCTCGTGAGCAGGTTGTAAAGCTTGCCCGCCTGGCTATCCCATTCGAGGTCGAATCCGGTGGCCGGTGGCGTGGCGGGGCTGATGACGAGACGCAGCGAGGATACAGGCTCGGAGACGATGCTGATCCGGGCATCCTCGAAGCCAAACGCATTTTGACCTGAACCGGAGACGACCTGCGTTCCATAAAAAACCAGACCGAGGTTGTCGGAAGTGCCATTGACCCAGCCTTGCACAATGTTTGTAATAGTTTCACAGCCGTCCCACAGGACGGCTGCGGTTTGAGCAAAAATGCGGGCTGGTGTTGAGCTGAAAATCCTGCCACTCGGTAGGGTGTTATGAACAACAAAACACCAACCCGCGCCAATGTGGTCGTCCTCAAACAAATTCTCAACCTCATTCCTCGTGGAATAATCAATCGACACGCTCTTGAAACGGGTGTGGAAGCCAAAGCCCGATCCTTCACAGTGCTCAGCCACCTTTCCGCGATGCTCTTTGCCCAACTCTCTCACGCCATGGGTCTCAACGATGTTTGCGACTGGCTTCGGCTCAAGGCGGGTGTGTTGGCGCGATTCGGTGTGGCCCCTCC
>SLAV01000128.1 GCA_007126655.1 Haloferula sp.
ATGGCCGGTCCTCCGGCACCCCGAATTCATCCCCAGCGAGGATCACAGCCGTCGCCCCGCGCAAGGGTGCCACACAGACCATCCACAGCATCAGCGAGCAAATCGCCAGCCACGCCGTCCGTGGCCACGGAAGCCTTTCCACAGGCCAAAGTCCCAGCGTGCTGTATCCACCACCACGGCTCATGCCGACAGCCTCGAAAGCCACCAGCCATATGGCAACGCCATATTCACCGCGATATTCCGCCACACACGATCTCCCGCCACGATCCAGCCCCGGCGAATCCCCCCACCGCCCTCTTCGGCGTCATTTTATGCTTCGCCTGTCGCACACCTGGCTGAAATTCTTCCGCTACCGCCGGAAAACCGGCAGACTCCGCAGTGCGATGCGCTTGCAGCCAATCCATGTCGAAACGCTCCTCCATCCATAAGGGCCGTGATCCGCAAAGCATCAAAATACCACTTCATCAGTCCGAAAACTCAAATCCGACGATCCATTTCGCAATCACGACGAGCGGTCCTGGCACAAGCCAGGCCGCCACCCCCAGCAGAATGCATATCCCGCCCAGCCGTGCCGGGCGTTCTTGCAACATCGCCGTGATTCCGAAGCACAACGTGAAAAAGATCGTGCCAAACACCGCGGCGGACATGCTCAAGGCCCATCCCATCGGCCGGATCTCCACACCGGCGGGCAGGAAAAACAAGGGAATTGTCATCATGCACGTGAGCAGGAATCCCACAACTCCGGCACCCATGGCAACCGCCCCGAAAACATTCTCGTTCTCCACCCACGGCATCCACGGCTTTGAACGGAACATCGAACACAAAATCCCCCCGCAGAAAATCGCCAGCGGCATGCCCAGCTTCCATTCCATTGGCACGATAATCATCGGCGGCAACACAAGCACCAATCTTCGCGCATCCATGCGTCCGATCAATCCACCTTGCGCTCGCTCAAATAGCGGCCGACCCAGCCGATGTCGTAGGTGCCGGCGAGGAAGTCGGGGTGGGAGATGATTTCCTGTTGGAACGGGATGGTCGTCTTGATGCCGCGGATCATGAACTCGCCCAGCGCACGCCGCATCCGCCTGATGGCGATGTCGCGCGTGGCACCGGTGACGATGAGTTTGGCGATCATCGAGTCGTAATAAGGCGGCACGGTGTAGCCGGAATAGACATGGGTATCGACGCGCACACCCTTGCCGCCGGGTGCATACCAGAGATCGATGGTGCCGGGACTGGGGCAGAAATTGTTGAAGGGATCCTCGGCATTGATGCGGCATTCGATCGAGTGGCCGCGGGGCCGGGCGTCGAGGACGTGCCCGGAGAGCGGCTGACCGGCGGCGACGCGGATCTGCTCTTTGATCAGTTCGCAGCCCATCACCTCCTCGGTGACGGGGTGCTCGACCTGGATCCGCGTATTCATCTCCATGAAATAGAAGTTCTCGCACGCCTCATCGACCAGATACTCGATGGTGCCGGCATTCCGGTAGCCAATGGCTCGGATGAGATTGACGGAGGCCTCGCCCATGCGTTCGCGCATTTCGGGCGTGAGCAGGGCGGACGGGCATTCCTCGACCACCTTCTGGTTGCGCCGCTGCATCGAGCAGTCGCGCTCGCCGAGGTGGATGAAATGGTCGTGTGCATCCCCGAAGACCTGGAACTCGATGTGGTGCGGGTTGAGCACGAGTTTTTCCAGGTAGCACTCGCCATTGCCGAAGGCTGCGAGCGCCTCGTTGGAGGCGGCGCGGAAAAGGTCGGTAAAATCGGCCTCGTCGGAACACGGGCGCATGCCGCGCCCACCGCCGCCGGCGGTGGCCTTGATCATCACGGGGAAGCCGATCTCACGCGCTTCGGCGAGCGCCGCCGCCGCATCGATCATGATGCCGGATCCAGGGGTCACCGGCACCCCGTTTTCCAAGGCCGTTGCACGGGCGGTGGCCTTGTCGCCCATCATGGAAATCACTTCCGGCGACGGGCCGATGAACGTGATGCCGGAGGTTTTGCAGATTTCCGCGAAGCGGGCGTTTTCGGAAAGAAATCCGTATCCCGGGTGGATCGCCTCGGCACCGGTGATCTCGGCGGCGGCGATGATGCGGTCGGGCTTGAGGTAGGATTCCTTGCTGGGTCCCGGGCCGATGCAGACGGCCTCGTCGGCGAGCTGGACGTGCATGGAATCGACATCCGCCTCGGAATAAACGGCGACAGACTCGATGCCGATTTCGCGGCACGCGCGGATGATGCGCAGGGCGATTTCGCCGCGATTGGCGACCAGGAGGCGCTTGAACATGGAGTGATCGGATTCGCTGGTGATTGGTTTCCGGCCTGGAGCCCGGTTACTTGATGCGGAAAAGCACGTCGCCGAATTGAACGGGCCTGCCGTCTTCCGCAACGACTTCGCAGATGGTGCCGGATTTCTCGGCCTTGATCTCGTTCATGACCTTCATCGCCTCGATGATGCACAGCGTCTGTCCCTCGGAGACCGCCGTGCCGACGTCAACGAACGACGGAGCATCGGGCGCGGGCTTGCTGTAGAACGTGCCAACCATCGGCGAGGTGATTTCCGCGCCTTCGGCCACCGGAGTCTGCTGCGAGGCCGGGGCGGTCACCGCCGGGGCGGCGGCCGGTGCCGCTGCGGGCGCGGAGGCGGCGAGATTGGCGAGCGTGCCGCGCAGGTCGTCCATGTCCGGCCCCTTCTTGAGCTTGAGATGGAAGTCCTTTTTCGACAAATCGAAGAGCGTGAGGTCGTGCTCGTTCATGAGCTCGACGATGCGGCGGATTTCCTGAAGGTCCACGATACGGATGGGGTTGGGGTTATGGCGCGTCGCTTTCTGCGGCGGCGGTGACGTGCAAGCTAGCGGGCGGCGGGAAAATGCGTCAAGCCGATACGGAAGCCATGCAAGGCGGGGGAAGACGCATCGGCACGTTGGCCGGTTATGAATCGGCTCCCCCCGCGCGGGACTCCACCTTCGCTTGCAATCGCGGCGGTCACGGGTGATGAATGGGCGAGCCACAATCCTCCGAGACGATCCCCGTGTCCGCCACCGCCACCATACCGCAGACCGACGCCGCCCTCGGCATCGAGGTGCCCGTGTCGCGCATCGACCACGAGCTGCGGCTGCTGTGGGAACAGGACGAGGCGCGCAGCAACGCGTCGCTGATCAATCTGGTGGTCTATTCCGAGCAATCCGGCGCGCTGGGGCGCAATTCCGGGGTGATCCGCGAACTCACGCGCGACCACGCCTGCCGCGCAATCCTCGTCGAGATGGACCGGAGTGTGGAGGAGCCCACAGTGCGCGCTTGGATCACCGCCCACTGCCACCTCTCGCACGGGCTGAAATCCGTGTGCTGCGAGCAGATCGCCCTGCACTTCACCGGGCGCGCCAAGGGTCGTCTGCGCAATACCGTATTCGCCCACCTCAACGCGGACCTGCCGGTGGTTTTCTGGTGGCAGGGGAGGCTCTCCGGCGTTTTCGACGAGCGCATGGCCAGCGCGATCGACCGGTTCATTTTCGATTCCTCCGCCTGGCCGGATGCCGCCGAGGGATTCGACATGCTGCGCGAAATCCACCACCGCTCGAACGGGCGGATGATCCTCCAGGATCTGGCGTGGACGCGGGTGTGGCATTTCCGCCAGTGTCTCGCACGGCTATTCGATGATGCGGTGGCGCACGACGCGATCCCATCGATCCGCCGCATCGACATCCGCCACCACCCGGAGCACCGCCATTCCGCCCTGCTGGTCATCGCCTGGCTCGCGACCCGGGCCGGATGGGATCTCGCGGGCGACGGCCGGTTTGCCAATCCCTCGGGCGGAGCCATTGAATGGACGGCATCCGCGGACCCCGGGGCGTGCATCCTCGGAGGCATTGGAATCGAGGCGGAAGGTGTGCGCATTCGTGTTGATTGCTCGCCGGGTTGCTCGCATTTCCACGGACAAATCATTTCCACTCGCGGGCACGAGGTGAAAACCGTTTCGCCCGCCGATCCATCGAATTGCCAGGATCTGGTGGCCGAGCAACTCTCGCGTGCCGGGCGCAATACGCTGTATCAGCAGATCCTGCCGCTTTTTCTCACCCTTCTCCATCCACCCACCACACCCACCAATCCATGAAGAACATGCGTCTCAACTCCCTCGTCGCCGGCGTCCTCTGTGTCGCCGTCGGCATCTACAGCTTCACCCAGGGCCAACCCGGCGAAGAAACCGGTGAGGTTTCCAAGACCGCGCTCATCCCCGCCTGGATCGGCCTTGTGTTCATCGCGGCGGCCGCGCTCTCCCACCTCAAGCCACTGCTGCACAAGCATGCGATGCATCTCGCCGCGCTCGCGTCACTGATCGGCCTGCTCGGCGCGGTGATGCCCGTCAGGGTGCGTGGTTTCGACTTCTCGCAGGCCTCCGTGCAGGGTTCGGTGGTGCTGTTCCTCACCTGCGGAACCTTTCTCGTGCTGGCCATCCGCTCGTTCATCGCCGCCCGCCGCTGAGGGGGAATTTTTGAAAATTCCGCCCGCCGGGCAACTTTGGGCTTGCATCGCGCCGCCCATCGCGTAGAAACCGCCCCCCGAATTATGGCTAAGAAAAGTTGGATCGCACGCAACAAGCGCAAGCAGCAGACCGCTGACAAATACGCCGAGCTCCGCAGGAAGCTCAAGGCGGAGAAGGATTACGTCGGCCTTTCGATGCTGCCCCGCAATGCAAGCCCCACCCGCGTGGTGAACCGCTGCGAGATCACCGGTCGCCGCCGTGCGTTCCTCCGCCGCTTCCGCCTGTCCCGGATCACGTTCCGCGAAATGGCATCCGCAGGGATGCTGCCCGGCGTCACCAAATCAAGCTGGTGATCCAGGCCGGCCGGGAATTCGCTTCCCTCCATGGCTGAATGTGGCAACATCCCGCGTTCGAGCCGCAAGAATGCCCATTTACGAATACGTTTCCGACGCCCCCGGCGAAACCGGACGATCATGCCGCGTGTGTTCCCGCGGGTTTGAATTGAGACGCCCGGTGGACCGCCCCGCCCTTAAGGCGTGCCCTTTGTGCAAGAATCCGGTGCGCAAAGTCATTTCCCGCGTCAACACGCCCCGCATTGCGAAGCCGCTCTCGGTGACCGATGCGAAAAAAGCCGGCTTCACCGTGCTGGAGAAGCGCGACCAGGGGGTCTATGAAAAACTCTGACATCCCGCCGTGACTCCGGAGCTCCCCATCATGTCGCTTTTCGCGGGGCTGCCGCCCGCTGCCGCGGAGCTTCCCGGCACCGGACGCGCGGCGCTGTATCTCGCTGGCATCGCGTTTTTCCTGCTGCTCAACGCGTTCTTCGTGGCCTCCGAATTCGCCATCATGAAAACGCGGGCCGGCCAGCTCGAAGCCGAGGAGAAGGAAAGCGGGCGCGACGTCCGCCGCGCGATGC
>SLAV01000158.1 GCA_007126655.1 Haloferula sp.
CGCCGACTGAGTCGCTCCTTCCCGCCTCTCCCCGAATTCGCGCCATGAGCGGCGACATCGCGACCAACCGCAAAGCGGGCCGGGACTTCCACATCCTCGAGAAATACGAGGCCGGTCTCGAACTCAAGGGTACCGAGGTCAAGTCGATCCGTGCCGGGAAAATCAACGTAGCCGACGCCTTCGCCCGCGTCGAGAACGGTCAGGTGTTCCTCTACGGCTGCCACATCCAGCCGTGGCAGACCGCCGGCGAATGGTTCAACCACACCGCCAAACGCCCCCGCAGGCTGCTGCTCCACAAACGCGAAATCCTCAAGCTATCCTCCGCCACCGCCATCAAGGGCTGCGCCCTCCCCCTCCTGCGCCTTTACTGGAAAAACCGCCGGGTCAAGGTCGAAATCGGCGTCGGCAAGGGCAAAACCCACGCCGACCAGCGCCACGACCTCAAGAAAAAGGTCGAACTCCGCGAGGCCCAGCGCGAGATGGCCCGCTTCAACCGCCGCTAGCCAAGGGACTTCGGAGCGGCCGCCCGTCACGGCCCCCGGTAATCTCACCACCACCGTCCGCAACCCACGGTCAGCGGCACCCGTTCAATCCTACTGCTCGTCCGCCGTCGCCTTGATGTCGTTCAGCGCCGCAATGAAGTCGCCGAGAATCTCCGCAGGCACCATGATCGTGTCCCGGTTGCCCGAGACATCCTCCGTGATCTTCACCACCAGCCCACGCGCGTTGCTCTTCAGGTTCAAAAAGAAGATTTTCCGGTCCGCCAGGATTTTTTCCGTATGCAATAAGTCGTTGTCCACAATTCCCTTCCGTTGGTTATTTCCGTAACCCTGAACGTCGTTGGTGACACCGGAATGTCAACCGAATTCCCCCGCTTCAATTTCGCGATTCCGCGTGCAACGGCGGCCCGGTCTGACAGAATGCCGTTTGGAAATGAAAGAGGAACTCCTGCGCAATCCCACATTCGCCATGGCCGCCCGGCAGTTCGACGACGTGGCCGACCATCTGAAACTCGCCGACGACATCCGCGAACGCTGCAAATGGCCCAAACGCGTCATCAGTGTCACCGTGCCCGTGCGCATGGACAATGGCTCCACCCGCGTCTTCTCAGGCCACCGCGTCCAGCACCACCTCACCCGCGGTCCCGTCAAGGGGGGTCTGCGCTACCATCCCGAAGTCGATGTCGGCGAGGTCGCCGCGCTCGCCATGTGGATGAACTGGAAGTGCGCCCTCATGGACCTGCCGTTCGGCGGCGGCAAGGGTGGCGTCGATTGCGATCCGCGCGACATGTCCCCGGGCGAAATCGAACGGCTCACCCGCCGCTTCACCATGGAAATGATCCCGTTCATCGGTCCCGAGATCGACGTCATGGCCCCCGACATGGGAACCAACGAGCAGGTCATGGCATGGATGGCCGACACCTACTCCACCCACGCCGGCCATCTGGAACCCGCGATCGTCACCGGGAAGCCCATCGGCCTCCAGGGTTCCGCCGGCCGCACCCGGGCCACCGGACACGGCGTCGCCTTCCTCGCCTCCGGCGCGTTGTCCAAGCTCGGCATCGCCACCCATGGAGCGACCGCCGTGATCCAGGGGTTCGGCAACGTCGGCTCCCACGCCGCCCTCACCCTGTCCTCCTACGGTGCGAAAATCACCGGCATCTCCGATCTCGGCGGTGCGGTCTGGAATGATGGCGGCATGGACGTCCGCAAACTCGTCCGCCACGCCGCCAAACACGGCACCGTCGCCGGATTTCCCGGAGCCGATCCCGCCGATCCGGTTGAACTCCTGACCCGCCCCTGCGACATCCTCGCCCCGTGCGCGCTCGACCGTGCGATCACCCGCGCGAACGCCCCCGACCTCCGCTGCCGCGTCCTCGCCGAAGGGGCCAATGGCCCCACCACCCCGGAGGCCGACGCCATCCTTGAGGACCGCGGAGACATCTTCGTCATCCCCGACATCCTCTGCAACGCCGGCGGCGTCACCGTCTCATACTTCGAGTGGGTGCAGAACCTCCAGCGCTTCCAATGGACCGAGCGCGAGATCATCACCAAGCTCGAAACCCTCCTCCAGAACACCTTCGCGCGCGTCGCCGCCTTCGCCAAGCGCCGCAAGCTGCCCATGCGCACCGCCGCCCAGGCGCTCGCCATCCGCAGCGTCGCCGAAGCCAAGGCCACCCGCGGCCTGTTCCCGTGAAAAAATCCGCCCCGCGCCGAAGATTCTCTTGTCAAACCCCGCCTCTCACCCTAAACCTCGCGCCCCCGCACCATCGGAAACGCTCGGATGGCGGAATCGGTAGACGCGCTAGATTAAGGATCTAGTGGGGGCAACCCCGTGGAGGTTCGAGTCCTCTTCCGAGCACTTCTTTGGTTTTCAATTCCTTATGCAAACAGCGAGCCACCCGGTTCGCTGTTTTTGTTTTGCAAGGTGCGCCCAATTCTGCCGGGTTGTGGCTTTGGCGAAAGCATCGGCAGGGAGCACCTGCGCAAATCCATGCGTCAACGTTGGCAACGGGCAAAACCATGGACGAATGCCGGTTCCGATCCCGTGCCTCCCACGACATGCGACCCCTTACAAACCGTTGTCCGCTGATGCGGTGGGCTGGATGGCGGCGTGCCAGGGATTGGATCCGGCCAAGAACCCCCTCGTTCCACGCACTAACCGGGGTAGCGAATCCTACATCCTCTGCCCATTCGACGGCCAAGTTCAAGTCCCCTGCCACTTTATCCTTGATCTGCTATCCATGATTTCCTAACCGTTCCGAAACCCATCACCGAGGCTTCATTCGTCTTTTCGTGCAAGAACTATCGGGCACACCTCATCCCCCATCCACACTCACAACATGAAAAAGCCATCACTTGCCGCAGTTGCCGCCACCACGATTTACCTATCCACATTGGCATCCAACGCCCAGACCAACCGCCTGACACTGGAACACTCCAACGATCTGCACGAATGGGAATCAGTGGCCTTGACCCCCGAAATGCTCGATGAGGATGGCAACATACTGGTTCCCGGCCACGGTCCGGCGGATTACTACCGGCTGCGCGTGGAGGTGCTGGAGCCTCCCGCAATCGACGATCACCCGCCAGAAACTACCCAAATTCACGAGGGCGGGTCGGTGACATTATCGGTGGATGTCGCGGGTGAGGGACTCGCCTACCAATGGTTCCTGGGGGAATCGGGGGATGGCTCGCAACCCATCGAGGGAGCGACGGCGGCGAGTTTGGATACGGGGGAATTGTTCGAGGACGCCTCCTACTGGGTTCGGGTGATGAACGTGGCCGGCAGCACGGATTCGGCGACCTTTGCGGTGTTGGTCGCGGAGACCTCCCGGATCATCGCTCTCTCCGGTGATTTGGACTTTGGAAGCATCGCGGTAGGAGAATCGGAAATGCGCATGCTGACCATTTCCAACGAGGGCAATTCCCCTCTTGCAGTGAGGTCGATCAGCTATCCCGAAGGGTTCTCGGGCGGTTGGAGCGGCAGCATTGAGCCGGAGGAAAGCCGGGAGGTCACCGTCACGTTTTCACCTGCCGCACCACAGAGCTACGGCGGCGATCTGAGCATTCGCTCGAGCGCCACCGGAGGCGCCAATACCATGCTTGTGAGTGGAGAAGGAATGGGGCCGTCCATTGACCACGACATGGTCACCGTGGAAGGCGGGACCATGGCGATGATCCTGCTGGGGCCGAGAACCGTCGAGACCTTCCAAATCGGCCGCTACGAGGTGACGTGGGGCGTGTGGAAGGAAGTGCGCGAGGCAGCGGAGTCCCTGGGATACGACATCGGCGACGTTGGACGGGGTTGTGCGGATGATCACCCGGTGCGCAACGTGAACTGGTATGATGTGGTGAAGTGGTGCAATCTGAAGAGCGAACTCAAGGGACTGACGCCGGTCTATACGGTTGGCGGCAATGTGTATCGCTCCGGCCAGAGCTCTCCCGAACAGAACCTCTCTGCCAACGGCTACCGCCTGCCGTTGGAAGAGGAATGGAAATTCGCGGCGAGTGGTGGCAACCAATCCCAGGGCTACACATACAGCGGCAGCGATACCATCGGCGATGTGGCATGGTATGGCGGTAACAGTGACGGTGCGGCGTGCAACCTGAGCAATGGCCGCGGCACCTGGCCGGTGGGACAGAAAAACGCCAACGAATTGGGTCTATATGACATGAGCGGCAATGTCTGGGAGTGGTGTTGGGATTCCAGCGGCTCCAGCCGGCGCATTCGCGGCGGCAGTTGGAACCAGCCCTCGAACTCCAGTACGGTCGTGTCCCGCTCCCTCATCGACCCGAACGGCCGCTGGCATATCGGCGGCTTTCGTCTTGCCCGCAGTATCGGAGACTAGCCGGCAAGCCGATCATGAAAGCCACCCTGCTTGAGAGGATCCGCAACGAATTGAAGGCCGGCCTGGAACGGCAGACCCAGGCCGCCATGGACGCGCACGCCGCCGCCACCGATCCGGACAGCAAGGCCGAGGGCAAATATGACACGCGCAGCCTTGAGGCATCCTATCTGGCGAGCGGCCGGGCACGGCAGGTGGACGAGCTGGTGGCGGCCGCAAGGCAGTTCGATGCGTTGACGCTGCCGGATTTCGCACCGGACGCCCCCATCGCAATGGGGGCGCTGGTGGAGGCAGATCTCAACGGCGAGACCACATGGCTGCTGCTGGTCCCCGCCGCGGGCGGCATGGCTCTCGAACTCGACGGGCGGGACATCACGCTGCTCACACCGGCGAGCGATCTCTATCAAGGTTTGCTCGGGAAAAAAGCGGGCGATTACCTGGAGGAGTTCGAGTTGCTCGTGCTGGAGGTGAGCTGAGGCTGCGGAGCATTGGGTTTCGTCATCCCCGCGACGTGGCGTTGCCGCAACAGGTCGTGACCTCCGCTGTGGCCGAATCTGAACGTGGGTTTCCCAGTGGCGTGTCGAGTGCTCTGAACACGGACTCCGCCACCACCCGGGACCAGTCGCCCTTGCGTTCGTGAGATTCGCTGTCTTCGGCATGCCCGGTCGCGCGGCATACTCCCCCGTCATTTACACCGCCTTGAGAACCGTATAATCGTTCTCCCAGCACCATGACCGACGACGCCGCCACTCTGCTCACGAATGTCCCCGCCGATGGCGCCACCATCGGCAACCGGAAGCTCCGCGAGCGGCTCGGCTGGGACGAGGCGCGATACCTTGCCGCCCGGCAGCCCTTGCTCGACCTCGGCGTGCTGGAGACCGGGCGCGGGCGTGGTGAAACGCAGCATCACCCGGGTTGCAAGCGAGCCCCCGGCCGCGCCCGCGCAGGCCACGTTCGAGTTGGAGCGACCTGCGGCACCACCCGCAGCCCGGCAAGAACCTGCCGCCCGCAAG
>SLAV01000388.1 GCA_007126655.1 Haloferula sp.
ATGTTGGTGTGGTGTTCGTCGAGGTGATAGCCGATTTCCTCGAGGACGGTCTGGGTGTCGGTGCTGAAGATCGGGTGCTGGCCGCGCTGGATGAGCACCTGGTTGAGGGCGGCGGCGTTGGTCATGTTGAAGTTGCCGAGCAGCATGAGAGTGCGTGTGGGCCAGTTGCTGCGCCGGAGGTAGGGGTGGCATGAGCCCTCGCCGAATTCGCCGGAGGTGCCGTAGCGGAGGTGGCCGAGGAGGATTTCGCCGCCGAAGTCGAAGCGGCCTTTGACGTCGCGCGGGTCGTTCGGGTCGAGCAGGCCCTTGCGGGCCATTTTGTGGAACGATTTGATTTCGGTGCGGAAGATGTTGGAGAGCGCGTCGCGCCTGGCGCTGCGGCGGCGATGGGCGTATGGCCGGCCGATGGGGACGTTGAGCTTGATGCAGCCGATGCCGGTTCCGTCCTGGCCGCGGTTGTGCTGTTTCTCCATGAGGAGGAACAGCTTGTTGAGGCCCCAGAGGCAGGTGCCGTAGCGGTCGTAGTAGTAAGCGAGGGGTTTGCGCAGGCGCACGGCGGCGATGCCGCATTCGTGTTTGAGGAAATCGCTCATGGAGACGGATTCGGGATTTTCGCTCAGCCGGCGGGGGCGGTGCGGACGCGGACGCCCTCTCCGCTGGAAATTTCGCCGAGGACGGTGCCGCCCGGCCCGGCGGCGCATGCGGCTGCGGCGTCCTCCGGCGCGACGATGGCGACCCAGCCGACGCCCATGTTGAAGGTGTGGAAGCGGTCCTCCGCGTCCACATGGGCGAGCAGTTTGCCGATGCCGGGGAGCCGCCATTCGGGAATGGCGAGGTCCGCGCCGACGCCCTGGAACAGCCGTTCGAGGTTTTCCGGCAGGCCGCCGCCGGTGATGTGCGCCATGGCGCGCGGGCGGACGCCGGATTTTTTCAACGCGGAGGTGACGTCGTGGTAGAGCCGGGTGGGGGCGAGCCAGCCGCGCAGCTCGTCATTGGTGACGCCGGTGTCGTGATCGCGCAGCACGCGGCGGACGAGCGACCAGCCGTTGGCGTGGATGCTGTCGGACGGGTAGCCGACGAGCTTGTCGCCGACGGCGATGGTGGTGGGATCGATGAGGTCGCGTTTTTCGGCTGCGCCGATGCAGAAGCCGGAGAGTTCGATGACGTTTTCGGGGACGATGCCCGGCATTTCGGCGGTTTCGCCGCCGGCGAGGATGCAGTCGCAGGCTTCGAGGTAATCGGCCATGCCGGTGATGAGGCGTGTGATTCGCGCCTCGTCGAGCGCGGCGATGCCGATGTAATCGAGAAACATGAGGGGGTCGCCGCCGGTGGTGAGGATGTCGTTGACGCTCATGGCGACGAGGTCCTTGCCGGCGGTTTCGAGCATGTCGTGCTCGAGGAGGAGTTCGAGCTTGGTGCCGACGCCGTCGCAACCGGTGACGATGACGGGTTCGTCGTAGCCGCCGAGATCATAGCATGCGGCGAAGAGGCCGAATGCGCCGAAGAGGCGGCGGTTTTTCTGGGTGCGGCGCGCCTGTGCGCCGATGTCGCCGACGAGCGCGGCGGCCTTGCGCGTGTCCACGCCGGCCTGTTGGTAAGTCAGTTTTCCCGCCATTGATGCTGCGTGGAGGGTTCTATCATCGTGCGGGTGCGCGTCACGCGTAAAAAGTGATGTGTTTCCGGGATGCGCGGATCATTCGCCGCTTGCGGTCATCTGTTGTTCCTCCTCGTGAGAGTGGATGTGGAGCTGCACTTTGCAGTTGTCGCGCTTGGCGATGGCCTTGAGGAGGTTGCGCAGGGCGGAAATGGTGGAGCCGTTGCGGCCGATGAGGACGGCCACGTCCTCGCGGGCGAGGATGAGCTTGAAGCGCACGTGGTCCGGTGCCAGCTCGGCGATCTTGAGCTGCGCGGACCCGGGGTTGTCGATCATGTTGACCGCGACATACTGGAGGAAATTGCGCAGTTGTTCCGTGGTGTTCTTCATGCGCGGAGAGTGGATCGGAATCGGCCGGGCGGCAAGCATTCGTGACGCCCGGGGCGGGGCGCGGGGCTCAGGCCGGCTCCCAGGCGGGCAGGCCGAGCATTTCCGGCAGGGCGGTGCGGGGGCGGGGGGTGAGGATTTCGGGATGGCCGTGGGTGACGAGCACGGTGTGCTCGAAGTGGGCGGAGGGTTTGCGGTCGGCGGTGATGACGGTCCATCCGTCGTCGAGGATGCGCACGCCGGGGACGCCGACGTTGACCATGGGTTCGATGGCGAGCGTCATGCCCGGGGCGAGGACGGGGGATTTGCCGGGAGGGCGGAAGTTGGGGATCTGGGGTTCCTCGTGAAGTTTTTTGCCGACGCCGTGGCCGACGAACTCGCGGACGACGGTGAATCCGCGCGGCTTGACGAATGCCTCGACCGAGCCGCAGAGGTCGGCGAGGCGGCGGCCGGAGCGGGCGCGGTCGATGGCGCGGAAGAGCGATTCCTCGGTGACGGCGAGCAGTTGGCGGGTTTCGGCGGTGATGTCGCCGCAGGGGATGGTGGTCGCGTTGTCGCCGATGTAGCCGTTTTTGACGATGCCGACGTCGATCTTGACGATGTCGCCGGGCATCAGCCTGCGCGGGCCGCCGATGCCGTGGACGACCTCCTCGTTCACCGAGACGCAGGCCTGGCCGGGAAAGCCGCGGTATCCGTGGAACGCGCTGACGCAGCCGTGTTCGCGGATCATTTCGCCGATCATGTCGTCAAGTTCGCCGGTGGTGCGGCCGGGAGAGACCTCGCGGGCGACCGCTTGCAGGATCGAGCATGCGACATGGCCGGCCTCGCGCATGTGTTCGACTTGCTGCGGGGTTTTGACGGGGATGCGGGCGCGGCGCTTCATGGAACGGCAATGGAAAATGACCGGCTGCTGCCGGGCACCGAGTGAGAAGCGGGGCCGCGCCGGTGGCAAGTGATTTTGGCGAACCGGCTACAAGGATGAATATCTTTATATTTCCAGGAATTATATTGACTGTGTAGTAATTATTTTCCTGGAAAATATTGATTGCGGCATGCTGCGGAGGGGAGGTTTTCATTGGTTGAGGATTGCCCGGGTGAGGATGAGGACGTCGGGGAACGGGACGTCTTCGAGGCGGCCGTGGTTTTCGTCGTGAAGGAGGCGGGCGGCGCGGGTGGCGGGGCTTGGCATGCCGCAGAGGAAACGCGCGAGCTGGCGCGCGGTGCCGAGCGACGGGTGGCGGGCGCGGACGAGGTTGTGGACGGCGGTCAGTTCGTCATTGCTGATCCCGCGTGCGGGCGGGCGTTGCACGGGTGCGGGCGGGATGCCGCGGCAGCGGTCGCAATTGCCGCAGTCGGGCGGGGAATCCGCGCCGAAGTGGGAGGCGAGCCACGCGGTGAGGCAGCCGGGGTGGTTGAGGTATCGCATGATCCTGTCGGTCCGGGCGAGGTCCTCGCGTTCGCGGCGGTCGAAGCGGTCGGCGATGGTGCGGATGATCGATTGCGCGTCGCGGTTCGTTTTTTTCCTGCGGAAACGGTGGACGATCCGACGCGGTTCGACGACGGCGTCGCCGGCGAGTTCGAGATCGCGGAGCAGGTCGGCGGCCCGGGGTTCGTCGCAGGTGTTGGCGTCGATGACGAGCCGCCCGCGGCCGCGGGCCGCGGTGGTGAGGAGGTTGCGCAGGCGGCACGCCTCGGCGCGCGGGCGCCCGGCGAGGATCGCGGGTTCGGACCGCAGCAGGCGGACCCTCCACGAGGTGTGGCGGCGGCCGGCGGGGCTGAGCAGGCCTTCGGTTTCGAGGTGGGCGAGGATGGTCTCGACGACGGTCCGGCGGATGTCGCACGAGACGGAGAGTTCGTGGATCGAGAATTCGACGGTGCCGGCGGGGCCCAGCACGCGGTCGAGCATGTTGGCGAGCGCCGGGCGTCCGGGGACGTCGGCGTGGATGAAGTTTTCCAGGGCGGTGAGGTCGCCGGGGTTGGCGAGGATCTCGCAGGTGGCGGGGCGGCCGTCGCGCCCGGCGCGGCCGGTTTCCTGCACGAGGTTCTCGGGGCTTTTGGGCAGATTGTAGTGGATGACGGCGCGGATGTCGCTTTTGTCGATGCCCATGCCGAAGGCGATGGTGGCGACGATGACGCGGGTGCCGCCGTCCATGAACGACTGTTGGGCGCGGGCCCGGAAGTCGGCCCGGAGGCCGGCGTGGTAGGCGCGGGCGGAGAGTCCCCGGCTCTTGAGGAATGTGGCGATTTCCGCAGCGGTATCCTGGCGGGTGACATAGACGATGGCGGGGCCGTCGATGGATTCGAGGCGCCGCAGCAGGGCGGCTTTGCGGGCATCGGTGCCGGAGAGGGGTGTGACGCGGAGGTCGAGGTTGGGACGGTGGAACGGGAGGCGGACCTCGTCGTCCGCGGCGATTCGGAAAAACCGGCGGATTTCGCGAGCGACGGGTGGCGTGGCGGTGGCGGTGAGGGCGAGGACGCGCGGGATCCGCATGCGGCGGATGACGCGGGCCAGCTTGAGGTAGTCGGGCCGGAAGTTGTGGCCCCATTCGATCATGCAGTGGGCCTCGTCGATGGCGGCGAGGCTGGGGTTCCAGCGTTTGAGGCTGCGGCGGAAGGTTTCGTTGGCGAATCGCTCGGGGGCGACGTAGAGGAGCTTGATTTCCCCGGCATCCAGGCTGGCGAGTGTGGTTTCCTCGGTTGCGGGGTCGAGCGTCGAGTCGAGTCTCGCGGCGGGGATGCCGCGGTCGAGGAGCGAGCCGACCTGGTCGCGCATGAGTGCGATGAGCGGCGAGACGACCAGCGCGAGACCTTCGGTGGCGAGGGCGGGCAGTTGATAGCAGAGGGACTTGCCACCTCCGGTGGGGAAGACGGCGAGGACGGGTTTTCCGTCCATCAGGCGTTCGACCACCTCGCGCTGACCCGGCCGGAAATCCGCGTGGCCGAAGCGGGTCTGCAAAATTTCGCGCACGCGCCGAATATCGGCGGGTGCGCGGATGCTGGCAAGGGGGATGGTGGGTTGCGTCGGGTCAGGGCTTGGGCTTCACGGTCATGACGCCCTGCATCAGGGCGAAGTGCCCGGGGAACGTGCAGAGGAACGGGTATTCACCCGGTTCCGGGGCGGTGAAGGTGATGGTGTCCTGCTCGCCGCCGCCGAGCATCTTCGTGGCGGCGACGATGATTTTTTGCGATTCCTCGTCGTCGGGCAGCCAGTCCTGGTCGGCCAGCGGCGCGCATTTCATGGCGAACTCGGGGATGTTGGTGCCGGGCATGAGAATGACGACATTGTGTCCCATCGCGGCCTTGGGAAGCTGGCCGCTGTGGGTGAGCACGAGGGTGACTTTCTGGCCTTCGAC
>SLAV01000096.1 GCA_007126655.1 Haloferula sp.
AAGATCATGAATCGAAACGCACAAAGCAAGTTCTAATCCGTAAGAAACCGTAAGGTTTCTAAAATATCCTTTATTCTACAGTGAAAATCTAAAGCTTCCTAAACTTTAGATCTGGGTTCGATTCCCGGCGGGGGTATTTCCTCACTGTTTTGCGATGAATCCCAAGGTCACACCCGGCGAAATACTTCTGGAGGAGTACCTGGTTCCCATGGGTGTTTCCATGAATGCGATGGCCCGCGCCAGCGGCATATCTCACCGCGCCATCAACAAAATCGTGATCGGGAAGCGGGCCATCACCCCGGCCATGTCGGCCCGCCTCGGCTCCTTCTTCGGGCAATCCCCCGGATTCTGGCATGGGATCCAGACCGAGTGCGACTCCCGCGCTGGGATCTGAAGGCGAGACGAAGGCGGCATTCTGCCTGAATTTCTGCGTGATTTCGTCTCCTTAAGCGGTCAGATTGCGCGTGGCTCATTCAACATCAAGAGCGTCCCAGTATTTTCCCCATGAAATCCGTCCGCAACGCCTGCACTCTCCAACCCAACGCTCTTGAAATCACCGTAGGTGACCAAATCGAGCAGCTCGACGAAATCATTCGCGAGACGGATCCCGCCCGTTTCTTTGAAAAGACCTATATCACCGCCGGCATGCGGGACCTTCTCGAAAGAGGCGTCGCCCGTCTTGCGGGCAAATCGAACAATTCGATCTTCCACCTCAAACAGGCCATGGGCGGTGGCAAAACCCACCTCATGGTTGGCTTTGGCCTGCTGGCGAAAAATGCCAGTGATCGTACCAAATTGATTGGCGACATTCCTCATCAGGACGGCTTTGGAAACGCCAGGATCGCCGCCTTCAACGGACGCAACCGTCCCGCTCACTATTTCTGGGGAGAAATCGCGACCCAGCTCGGCAAAGCCCCCGTCTTTCGCGAATACACAGAGTCCGGCACGAAAGCCCCCGACGAAAAAGCCTGGCTCGATCTCTTCGCCGGCGACGATCCCATCCTCATCCTGTTGGACGAAATGCCCGTGTATTTTCATTATTACGCCACCCAGACTCTCGGTCTGGGCACTGTGGCCGATGTCGTCACCAATGCCTTGGGCGGCATGCTGACCGCAGCTCAAAAGAAGAAGAACGTATGCGTCCTGTTGTCCGACCTTTCCGCGGCATACGACACGGGCGGCAAGCTCATCCAGAAAGCCCTTGATGACGCCAGGCAGGAAACCGGCCGCGCCGAATTCCCCGTCACGCCTGTGAACCTCGAGTCCGACGAAATCTACCAAATCCTCCGCAAGCGTCTCTTCGCCAAGCTGCCCGATCAAAACGAAATTGCCGACATCGCCAGCGTCTATGCCGGCCGCCTGTCGGAAGCCGCACGTGCCCGCACCGTTGAACGTGGGGCCGATGCGCTCGCCAATGAAATCGAATCCACCTATCCATTTCACCCCGCCTTCGAGGCCCTGCAAAAGGCCGCTTGGTATCTGCACAAGACCAGGGAGGGCCGCCACTACTTCAGCCATGCCGAAAACCTCACGAAAAAACTCGAAACATACGCCGAAAAAGCCCCCCAACCCAAAGTGGACGAGTTGATCCGCATCCGGCTCGACGAGATGTATCGCCCGGTAACCCGCGAGGCCTATGAGAAAGTGTTGGCGCTCCCGGAAATCGACGAGGCCGAGGCCAGCATCAGGATCTCCCGCTCCCTCTTGATCATCAGCCCGGATGGCAAAACCCCTCCCGAGGCCGTCGCCAGGTTTTTCCAGACCCAGGTGAACAAGAACAACGTCCTCGTCCTGACCGGCGACCGCTCGTCCATGGCCGACTTGGACAAGGCCGCCCGCCACGTCTATGCCGTCGCCAAGGCCGATGCCGAAATCAAGACGGATCACCCGCAACGCGCCGAACTCGACGACAAACAAACCCAGTACGACCAGGACTTCCAATCCACCATTCTCAACATCTTCGACAAAGTCCTCTTCCCCGGCAGGCAAGGCAACGAGGATTTGTTGCGCTCCAAGGTGCTCGACGCCACCTACCCGTCGAACGAGTCCTACAACGGCGAAAGACAAATCATCAAGACGCTCACCAGCGATCCCATCAAGCTTTACACCGATGTCGCCGGGAACTTCGAGGCCCTGCGCGCCCGCGCCGAGCAACTCCTCTTCGGAAACCAGGACGACGTCAGGAAAACCGACCTCATCGACAAGGCCCGCCAAACCACCCGAATGCCATGGCTTCCCGCTAATGGCTTCGATCAATTCATCACCATGGCTCTCGGGCGCGGCTGGGAGGATCTCCGCAACGGCTACATCACCAAAAAACCCCGCCCCAAGACCACCCGCGTGGTCGTCACCATCGATTCCGTTCCCGACGACAGCGGCACCTGCCGCCTCCGCCTCGACAGCCAGCATGCCGGCTCTGCCCCGCGCATCCACTATGCCGAAGACGGCCCCGTCAATGAGCGAAGCCCGGTCTTGAAAGACAACATCCTCGTCACCAAGGCGCTGCGCGTCCAATTCATTGCCGTCGATCCCACCGGCACCAATCCCACCGGGCCTCCTCACACTTGGACCAACGAACTCACGCTGCGCAACCGCCTCGACGAGGACGCCCGCACCGTCGAACTCTTCGTCGCCCCTCGCGGCACCATCCGCTACACCATCGATGGCACCGAGCCACGCGAAGGCATCCCCTACACCGGCCCCGTCTCCATCGGCAAGGATGCGGTGGAAATGCTCGTCTTCGCGGAATGCGAAGGTATCGAGGCCAAGCGCTCGTTCCGCTTCCCCGCCGCCGGGTCCGATGACTTGTGCATCATCCGGGACGCTCCGGCCAACACCCGTTCCTCCACCCACCACAAGCTCGATTCCGCCGCCAAGACATTTGAAGGCCTCCGACTGGCCAGGCAAAAAGGCATCACCTTCAAGCACGTCACCCTCATTCTCGGCTCCGCCCCCCAGCGTGATTCAAATCGCCCTCGGCGAAATCAAAGTGGACGCCGGGTTCATCGAGCGCGCCCTCGCCCAATTCCAGCCGCTGCTCGAACCCGACGCCCCGCTCGTCATGGGCTTCAAGCAACTCCACACCCCGTCCGGCCACGACCTTGAGCAATTCACCAAGGCGCTCGGCATCGAACTCACCAGCGACGAGATTTACCAGGAATGAGCGCACTCATCGATTTCGGGGCGCCCGCCGGCTTCGGTGCCCACCATTTTTTCGTCGGAATCCCGCCCGGCCCGCGCGATGCCGTCTCCATCTTCGAGGACTTCGGCTTCGAGGGCGACGTGAACCAACGCGAAAAAACCGAACACCGCGCCCTCGTCGCCCGCGAACTCTGGACCGCCATCCGCGACGACGCCCGCCGCGACTTCAACCTCCGCCTCAAGGCCAAAAAACACAAACCCGGCACCTGGAACCCCGGAAAAACCAAACTCGACCGCTTCCTCGGCAAGGAACTCTGCGTGCTCGCATGGGCCGCCGAACACGCCGGCCCGGAGGAATGCCCCGTCATCTGCCAGAAATGGCTCGCCCTGCGCCCCGAGGAACGCTGGTGGCTCTACGCAAAAACCGCCGCCGAAGCCGCCAGGGCCGATCAAGGCCGCCGCGGCTGGCGCAAGGCACTCTACTGCGCCCTCTCCGACGCCACCGGCATCACCCTCCGCACCAAGGCGAAACCCAAGGCCCGCGGGAAAAAAAACAATCCCGCCACCACCGAACCCGAAAACCTCTTCGACTTCATCGAAAAGGGAGAAATCTGAAAATCATGACGAAAACCGCGACCATTGCCGTGTTGACAGGCGATCTCATCGGATCGCGGCGGCTTTCCGAACCCCAGCGGCAGCATCTCTTTCAGGAACTCAATCGACTCTGGCACGAGTTTGCCGCCGCGCGACCGGGCTTCGCGAAGGGCGACATCCAGGTTTTCCGGGGCGATGGCTGGCAGGCACTTGCATCCCCTCCCCAACATGCCGTCAATGCCGCGATTTTCGTCCGCGCATCCGTCAAGGCACTCAACCTTGTGGATGGCATCGACACCCGCATCGGCGTCGGAATCGGAGCGGTCGATTCGCTAAAGCCGGATCACCTCGGAGACTCCAATGGCCCGGCCTTCATCCAATCCGGTGAGGCCCTCGACTCCCTCGCCAACATCGCGCCAGCCTGGGCCTTCAAACCTCCACAGGCAAAACTCAACGACATTGCCCTCGCCACCTTCCCCATCATGGACCTCGCCATCCAGCGCTGGACCAAAGCCGAATCCGCCGCCGTCGTCGGCAGCCTCCTTGGTTTAACCCAGGAGGCCATTGCCAAACATCGGCTCAGCCTCAAAGACGACCACCAAGCGCCATCGCGCCAAGCCATCTCCGACGCACTCAAGCGGATCGGATGGACCACGCATTGGCTGCCAGTGCTTCAACACATCGAATCCCGCCTCTCCGCTGCATTCTCATGAGCCGCAAGCACCACGCTCTCAAGCGCAAGCCCCATAGCTTGCTTTTCCATAATGCAAACCCCACAGCTTGCATTATGATCCTGCTTCCCAAATCCAAACAACGCAAAGGAGGCCGCCATGGTTGAGGTGTGGATTCTGCTGCTGGCTGCCCATGTGTTTGGCGACTTTCTTTTACAGCCGGACGGCGTCGCCAAAAACAAAAGGAAAATCGGCCGACTCGCCCTGCACCTCGCCATCCATGGTGCCATCGCCTACCTGGTGCTTCAGCAACGGGGCTGGTGGCTCATCATCCCTTGCGTGATGCTCGCGCACGGCATCATCGATTTCGTCAAGGCCCGCCTGCCCGCATCGCCCACTGCATTTGCCGCGGACCAAGCCGCCCACCTTCTCAGCCTGCTCGGAATTGCATGGCTCGCAAACCATGAAGGATTGGGGTTGGATCACGAGGCATTCATCCTGCCGCCCGCATGGATCATCCTTGGCGCGGGATTTTGCGCCTGCGTCTGGGGCGTCGGTTACTTCATTGCCAGCATTGCCAACCAGATCCATGCAAAGAATCCGGATCTCGAGAAAGCCATCGGCCAAGGCCTTGCCAATGGCGGTGCCAGCATCGGCAAACTCGAACGCACCTTGATCTTCATCCTCATCGTCATCGGCCAGCCGGCAGGCATCGGCTTCCTCGTCGCCACCAAATCCATCCTGCGCTTCGAGGAAGCCAAAAAACAATCCGTCGCCGAATACATCCTCATCGGCACCCTCTGGAGCTTCAGCCTCGCCATCGCCATCTCCACCGCATCCCTCGCTCTCACCAACCGCTTCCAGACACCCTGATCCTCCATCATTCAACCATCTCCAATGACTCCCCACTCCTAGCGCGACCGCCCCGCCCTCATCGAATCCCTTTTCCCCGTCCAGAAACTCTCCGTCGAGAGCTTCAAGGAGCAGATGGCGGGATCGGGGAAAACACTGACGGCGCTCGGAAGCTATTGGAAAGGCCGCAAGCCGCTGGTGCTCAACAAGGCCTGCATCCTTGGTTGCCTCATGCCCGCGTCCGACGATCCCCTGCGCGATCTTGAGATCTTCGAGTTGCTCATGGGCATGGACGACCGCTCGATGGCCATTCGCCACGGACGCATCAAGCCGGATGTCGTCGCCCGCCGGCTGGAAGGCGTGGCGACCTCCGAATGGTTCGAGCCAAGTCTCGCAGTCGAGCTGCCAACATCCACCCCGTTCGACATCCGGCAGATCTTCTTCACCGATCCAAAAACCGGCAAGGCCAAGCCGGTGCGCCTGAGGTGGAAAGAGGACGTGAGCGAATCCCAACGCCTTGCCCTCGAAGCCCGCGCCCTGCCATTCCCCGACTTCAAAACCAACGTCGACAAGGCCAAACGCTGCGAGGAACTGGGCGATGCGCCCCACGCCCACATCTGGGCGGAAGTGAACGCACACCTTGGTACACAGGCACACAGCTTTCCCGAATTGGTCGGGCAAATGGGCATCGCCCGCTTCGGCCATCGCCCACGCGTGGCCGACGTCTTCTCCGGCAGCGGCCAAATCCCATTCGAGGCCGCCCGCCTTGGCTGCGATGTGTACGCATCCGATCTCAACCCCATCGCCTGCATGTTGACCTGGGGCGCGTTCAACATCGTCGGTGCCTCCGTCGAAAAACGCGTCGAACTTGAAAAGGAACAAAAAGCACTCGCCGCCAAAGTGCAGGCCGAAATCGACAAGCTCGGGGTGGAAGAAGATGGCAAGGGCTGGCGGGCCAAGGCATTTCTCTATTGTGTGGAAGTCATCTGCCCGGAGACGGGTTGGAAAGTCCCGCTCCTGCCTACGCTGATCATAAGCAAAGGGTATGGCGTGATCGCGGAGTTGATCCCGGTAAAATCGCAAAAACGATACGACATCAAAGTTCGGCATCTCCAAGCAGGCGAGGATCTTGAATCCATGGATCGCCCCACCGTGGTCGATGGCGACATGCTGCATTCGCCCGATGGCGTGAACATTCACCGCACCAACCTCAAGGCCGTGCGTGGCGACTACAAGGACGGCAAGGAAAACCGTAACCGCCTGCGCTCTTGGGAAAAACACGACTTCATGCCACGCCCGGACGACATCTTCCAAGAGCGACTCTACGCCATCCAATGGACCTGAGGTTGTTGAAGGGCCTAGCCATCTATGGTGCGAATGCGGCGGGCAAGTCGAACGTGCTCAACGCGCTGTATTTTTTGAAAAACCTCGTCGAAGACTCCGCCACCGAGTTGGACGAGGGAGACCCCACGGGCACTGAGCCATTCGCGCTCGACCCGGCGATGCGCGACGAACCGAGCGAATTCGTCCTGCGCTTTGCGCTTGGCGGTGTGCGCTACCATTTCCTGCTGGTGCTGGATCGCAGGCGCATCCTTTTCGAGTCGCTCTCGGCGTTTCCAAAAGGCCGCGAGCAGGTTTGGTATGAGCGGACATGGGACGATGAAAGCCAGAACCACACTTGGGCGCCCGCCCGCCCTACCGACTATCGCCGCGATCCCGCCCGCGTGAGCGTGACGCGTGAGAACGCGCTGTATCTTTCGACCGCCGTCAAGTTCAACGATGAGCAACTGCGCCCGATCTACCTGTGGTTCAAGGAGAAGGTGCGTTTCCTGCCCCTCGACGCCCACGCGCCGATGCTCTCGCCTGGCTTCACCGTGAAACGGCTTGCGGATAACGCGATGGATCGCGAGCGCATTCTCCGCCTGCTGCAACATGCCGATCTCGGAGTGCTCTCGGCCCGTGCGCGTGAGCGCGATCTCACGCGCGGCGACCTGCCGGGTGATTTGCCGGAGGCGGTTGTCGAGCGCATCATCAAGAGCAACAAACACCTCGAAATCAGCCTCGGCCACCGTGGCCATGCGGGGCGGGAGTTCCCCCTTCCATGGGAGGAGGAATCCGCAGGCACCCAACGGCTCTTCGCCTTGGCGGGGCCATGGCTGGATATCCTCAAAAACGGCTATTTTGTCGGTCTCGATGAGATTGAGTCGAGCATGCATCCGGCGATCGTGTGCGAGTTGCTGAAGTTGTTTTTCTCCGAAGAAACCAACCATCACGGAGCGCAACTGGTCTTCACCACCCACAATCCGCTGCTGCTGGACACGGAGGTGATGCGGCGGGACCAGGTCTGGTTTGCGGACAAGGATGATGAGGGTGCCACCCATCTTTATCCACTCACCGATTACAAGCCGCGCAACAAGGAATCGCTGGTGCGTGGCTACATGGCTGGCCGCTACGGGGCAATCCCCTTCATCCCGCACGGCCTTCTCAACGAACCCGAGCACTCTTCGCGCAGCAAGAATCTCGACACCGAGTTTCTGGCGAAAACATTGAAGGGGGCGAGCAAGTATCTGCGGATCGCGGGCTATTTCCGCAGCTCCATCTTTGAACTTATCGGTGAGGAGATCGCACAGATCCCGGAGGTGAAAATCGTCTGCAATTCGGTGTTGGACTTGAAGGATTTCCAAGTCGCCACGGGTCGGGAGACCGCATTGAAAGAACGATGGAACCAAGTCGATGTAGGGGCGGAGGCCGTCCTCCAACAGGAACGATACGCACAGCTCGACGCATTGTTGAAGGCCGGCAACGTCGAGATCCGCGTGGTGCCGCGCGAGCGCTTGTTTCTCCATGGCAAAGCGGGGGCGGTGCATTATCCCGATGGGCGCAAAGTGGCGTTCGTCGGCTCCGTCAACGAAACCCGTCGCGCCTTCGCCCACAACTACGAGTTGATCTGGGAGGACGACGATGAGGCCGCCGCAGCATGGGTCGAGGCCGAGTTCAAGGCTTTATGGAAAGACGGCGTGCCCCTGCCGGATGCGATTCTCAAGGAAATCGAGCGCGTGGCCAACCGCCGCGAAGTCACCGTCGAAGTGCTTGCCCCGCAAGCGGTGGCGGCCGCGGCACTGGCGGAGGCGCCGATCTATCGCGGCGGGGAACAATTGCAGCCCTGGCAGCGCTCATTCGTCACGCTGTTCCTCGAACACCGCGATACCTACGGCAGCGCCCGGCTCTTGCTGGCCGATGAAGTGGGCGTCGGTAAAACGCTTTCCATGGCCGCCAGTGCCTTGGTGAGCACCCTGCTCGGCGATGGCCCCTCACTGATCCTCGCGCCATCCACCCTCACCGCGCAGTGGCAAATCGAGCTGATGGACAAACTCGGCATTCCAAGCGCACTTTGGTCGTCCCAGGCCAAGGTCTGGCTCGGACCGGAAGGACAGCAACTTTCTCCCAAAGGAAAACCGGAAACCATCCGGCATTGTCCATATCAGATCGCCATCGTTTCCACCGGCTTGATCACCCATCAGCGGGACGGAGCCAATTTCATCAAGGAAGCCGCCGCATTGCTCCAGCGCCGCTTTGGATGCGTAATCCTGGACGAGGCCCACAAAGCCCGGGTCAGCGGTGGCATTGGCAGTGATGACCGGCAACCGAACAACCTGCTGGCGTTCATGACGGCCATCGCCCGGAAAACCCGCCATCTGATCCTTGGCACCGCCACGCCCATCCAGACGGATGTCGGCGAGTTGTGGGAACTGATGAAGGTTCTGGGAACGGGATCGGATTTCGTTCCGGGCGATGCGTTGTCTCCGTGGCGTGAGATGGATCAAGCGCTGCCGCTTATCACCGGCAAACACAAACCCCAGCAGGCGACGGAGGCATGGCAATGGCTGCGCAATCCTCTCCCTCCTGCCAACGAGGATTTGCTATTTCAAAACCTGCGCGATGGTCTGGGCATCCCGCCAGACCAACATGGCAGTGCCTGCCGTTTTGAAGATCTTGATTATCTCTTGCAGCAAGTGCATCTCCCGGAGGCCTTGGTGGACGGTTTTTTTCAGCGCCAAAATCCCTTGCTGCGCCACGTCGTGCTACGCAAGCGTAGCGAACTGGAGGATGCCGGACTGCTCGAAAAAGTCGGAGTCAAGACGCACCCGCTGCGCGAGCAACTTGGGATGTATGAAAACCGTTTCGTCACCCTCGGCATTCATACCAACCGGCCTTTCGAGGTGGCTTACGAGCAGGCGGAAGAATTTTCCCGCTTGCTGCAAAAGCGCACCAAATCCGGCGGCTTTATGAAGTCGCTGATGCTCCAGCGCATTTGTTTCAGCTTCGCCTCCGGGCGCGGCACGGCTGAAAAAATGCTCGCTCGCGCCCTGCCGGATGACACCCGCGATCAGGATCGTTTGCAGGAAGAAAAGGAACACCTCCTCAGCGGTATGAGTGCGGCGGAGACCGCCTGCCTCAGAGAGATCGTCACCCAGCTGTCCCGCAAGGAAGCGGTGGACTCGAAGCTGGAAACCGTGCGTTGGTTCCTCACCGAATTCCGTACCGATGGTCAAACCTGGCTTGAGCACGGATGCATCATCTTCAGCCAGTATTTCGACACCACACAATGGTTCGCCAAGGAACTCTCAACCGCCTTGCCGGATGAAGTGGTTGCCATCTACGCCGGTGCCGGCAAAAGCGGACTTTTCCGCAACGGGCAATTCAGCACCGTGGGCCGCGAGACCATCAAGGCCGCCGTCAAGAACCGCGAATTGCGCCTTCTCGTCGCCACCGACGCCGCCTGCGAAGGACTCAACCTCCAGACGCTCGGCACCCTCATCAACGTCGATCTTCCATGGAATCCCTCACGGCTCGAACAACGCCTCGGCCGGATCAAACGCTTCGGCCAGGCCCGCAAGTTTGTGGACATGCTCAACCTCGTCTATGCCGATACCCAGGATGAAAAAGTCTATAACGTCCTCTCCGAACGCCTCAGGGACACTTACGACATCTTCGGCAGCCTCCCCGAAACGATTCAAGACGAATGGATCGAGGACGAGCAAACCCTACGCGAGAAGATGGACGGATACATCCACGAGCGCGTCAAAGCACAAAACGCCTTTTCGGTGAAATACCGTTCCAGTGTCGATCCCGACGCGCGCAAGTGGGAGTATTGTGCCCAAGTATTGTCTCGACGGGATGTCAGTGAACGCTTGGCAACACCATGGAAATAACAGGATTATCGGTGGCATTCAACTGATGCCAGCATCTCCTGATCTGTCGGTGCGCTATCTGCCGGCTTTCCTGTTGCCCGGCAAGGCGCAGGATTTGGTGGATCAGGCGTGTGCCGTGGCATGGCTCGCGACGTTGGCTCCGCAGGGGATGGAAGGGACAGGATGTCCCTTCGACGGACTGAAACTGGAAGTTGCAGCCACACACTGTGGGGGTGGCCACATCGCGTCGGTAATGGCTGCGCG
Organism: Haloferula sp.; assembly: GCA_007126655.1. Classification (GTDB taxonomy): domain Bacteria; phylum Verrucomicrobiota; class Verrucomicrobiia; order Verrucomicrobiales; family Akkermansiaceae; genus Luteolibacter. Next base: position 10,715 of record SLAV01000096.1, read on the forward strand.
GTGTGGGATTCCGGTGGGGCGGTTGACTGCGGATGAGGGGGTGCGGTCGCGGGGAATGTGACGAGCGGCTCCTTCTTGTTGGTCGGAGTGGACGAGGGAAGAATCACGCTTCGTGTGGAATCCCAACGAGAGTGATCGGTGTATCCATTCCGCTCTCGTCAGAGCAACAGCTCCGGCGCGATGGAAAGAGCCTTGGCGGTGTTGCGGATGTGGTTGGCGTTCAAGCTCCGCCCGCCCCGCAACAGGCGCGAGGCGGTCGCGCGGTGCACCCCGATCAATTCGCCCCATGCGCTCGCGCTCATCCCGTTGTTTTCGAGATGTGCTGCAAGGATTTCGTGAGGGGCGAGGGTCGGCAACGGCGGCGTGTGCCGGTTCTCGAAATCCGCCGCCTGGGTGGCGAGGGTGTCGAGGTAATCGCAGAGAACAATGTTTTTGAACCGGGGTTGGTGACGCTTGTGTGATGGTGCATGAGATTGCATGAAAGGCGGATGCGGAATCTGGCTGGAAATGGGGTGGATGCCGGCGGTGGGCCGTGGGCAAATGACGAAGGCATTGGGCACAGGTTGTTGGATTTTGCGGTGATTGGAGGAGGGGCGGCGGGTTTTTTCGCGGCGCTGCGTTTCGCGGAGTTGCGTCCGGGCGGGCGGGTGGTGGTTTTCGAGAAGGGATCGGATTTTTTGCGCAAGGTGGCGATCTCCGGAGGCGGGCGTTGCAATGTGACGCACGCGTGTTTCGACGCGGCGGAGCTGGCGGGGAATTATCCGCGCGGCGGGCGCGAGTTGCGCGGGGCGTTCCACCGCTGGCAGCCGCGCGACACGGTGGACTGGTTTTCGCGGCGCGGAGTCGCGCTGAAGACGGAGGCGGACGGGCGCATGTTTCCGGTGACGGATTCGTCGGAGACGGTGATCCGCTGCTTTATCGATGGTGCGGTTGAGGCGGGCATCGCGCTTCACAAGGGCCGGGCACTGCGTGGCCTGGCACGGGACGGCGAGGGGGTGTTCGAGCTGGATTTCGGCGCGGAGGCACCGCGGGTGAGGGCACGGACTGTGTGCGTGGCGGCGGGTTCGTTGAAGGGAGGCGGGCTTGCGGACATGCTGCGCGGGATGGGGTTCGAGGTGGTGCCGCCCGTGCCGTCGCTTTTCGCGTTCAATATGCGGGACGCACGGATCGAGGGGCTGGCGGGCGTGTCGCATCCGGATGTGGTGGTCCGTCGGGCGGACGGCGGGCGTCCGCGGCGCGGGCCGCTGTTGATCACGCACCGCGGGTTCAGCGGTCCGGCGATCCTGCGGCTATCGGCGTGGGAGGCACGGGAGCTGGCGGCGATGGATCATCATTTCGCGTTCGTGATCGACTGGCTTCCGGAAATGTCGGAGGACGACATCCGCGGCTGGCTGGCGGACAACCGGGCGTGCCACGGGGGAATGCGGGTGCGGAACCGCCGTCCCGCGCCGTTGCCGAGGCGGTTGTGGGAATCGCTGGTGGCGTGGTGCGGGATCGACATGGAGACCACTTGGGCCAGGCTCGGAAAAGCCGGTGTCCGCACGCTGACGGAGGCGTTGAAGCGCTCGCGCTTTGAGGCGACGGGGAAAACGACGAACAAGGACGAGTTTGTGACCTGTGGTGGCGTGGACCGGGGGATGATCGACTTCCGGACGATGGAATCGCGCGTGGTTCCCGGGCTTTACTTCGCAGGTGAGGTAATTGATTTGGACGGGGTAACGGGCGGATTCAATTTCCAGGCGGCCTGGACGACGGCGCATTTGGCGGCGACCGCGGCGGCGGCCCGTTGCGGCGCGGGGGAGGGGTGTGTTTAGCGGAGCAAGCCGGTCGTCAACCGCCGGAGCCGGACAGGATTTCGATGAGGGCAAGGAACATGCCGGAGAGGCTTTCGCCGGCGATGATGCCGGAGGCGGCGATGATGAGGAGCTTGGCGCTCCAGTTGGGGGCGACCTTGTGGGCGACGACGCTGGCCATGGAGCCGAGGAACAGGGCGAGGGAGATGGCGGGGGAGATGAGGAAGGCGAGGCCGAGGCTGGGGCCGCTGGGGACGAAACGGGCGGCCTTGGCGGGGAGCAGTTTATCTCCTATGGCGAGGAGGATGCCGACGCAGGCGCCGATGGTCATGCCCTCGACGGCGTATGGCGGGAGTGCGTCGAGGCCTTCCATGAAGAGCCGGGCGACGGACATCCAAACGTTGACGCTGGGAGCGGGCCATTGCTCGGTGAGGAGTTGTTCGGCGGGGTTGGGGATGAGGATGAGGTATCCGGCGCAGCCGACGAGGGCACCGGCGAAGACGCCGCAGATCTGGCCGATGTATTGTGGGCGTGGGTCGGCCCCGATCATTTTGCCGGTTTTGAGATCGTGCATCATGTCGGCGCAGAGGGCGGCGGAGCCGCCGGTGACGTTGGCGACCATCAGGTTCGACGCGGGATTGGCGGGTGAAATGATGGCGAAGGTGAGCTGGGTGACCTTGCCCATGGCGGTGACGGGCGTGACGTTGACTTCCCCGGAGACGCGCGCGGCAACCAAGGCGAGCATGAACGTGAGGAGGACGCCGAGGGTGGCGAGCCACGGGGTGATACCGAAGAGGACGGTTTGGAGGATGACGGAGAGGGCGGTGACGGCGACCAGCGCGCCGATATACCATTTTTTCGGGATGATGCCTGTTTCCGTTTGGAGTGTGGCGCTGCCGGTGCTGGCCGGACGGAAGGTGTTGAGGATGGATTTCCACGAAAAGGCGAAGGAGGTGAGCGAGGCGGTGACCATGATGGCGACGCCGGGCCAGATCAGCCACGCGACGCCTTCTTCATACCAGGAAGCGCCGGGTTGGCCGGGTTTGATCCAGCCGGCCTCGAAGGCGATGGGGGCGAGGATGGCCCATGAAGTGATGACGCCGAGGAGCACGGAGAGACCGACGCGCGGACCGACGATGGCGCCGACGCCATACATCATCAGGGTTGGCTCGATGGAGAAGCCGAGGTTGGTGGGGGTGATGCCGGCGACGCCGGCCTTTTCGAGTCCGCCGCCGGAGCGTGCGTTGAACCACCCGGTGATGGGGATGCGTTTGATGAGATCGAAGTGTTCGCCGAATTTCACTGCGGCTGAGACGGCGGCCATGCCGCCGAGGAGTTGCAGGCGGACGATGGCGTCGCGTCCGTGGCTGTAGAGTTCCTGGAGTGTCTTGCCGGTGGCGAAACCGCTGGGGAAGGGGAGGTTTTCGGTTTCAATGAGTTGTTTGCGCAAACCGACGGAAACGACGATGCCGACGAGGCAGACGGAGAATGTCCAGAGGACGAGCAGGGGCCAGGTGAGCGACTGCCCGGTGAGGATGGTGAGGGCGGGGATGGGCGCGATGAGGCCGGCGGCGGCGATGGAGGCGGCGGCGGAGGCGGTGGTCTGGCTGATGTTGGTCTCGTAGATCGAGAGACCGCGGCAGCGGCCCGTCTGCTGGAGGATCTGCCAGAGGCCGAAGGCGAGCAGGGCGGCGGTGAGCGACATGCCGATGCCCCAGCCGATTTTGAGGCCGACGTAGAGGTTGCAGAGTGAAAGGATGGACCCGAAGACCATGCCGGTGAGGATGGCGCGCAGGGTGAGTTGCGCCTTGGACGGGTTGACTCCGGTGGCGGGGGTGTCCGGGGATTCCGTGGATGGTGGGGTGGTCATTTCGGGGCAGGGGCGGGGCTAGTGGAGTGCGGCTGTGCCGTAGAGGGTGAAGCCGGTGGTCTCCTCGATTTGGATCTCGAGGAGCTGGCCCGTGAGCCGGCCGGCCTCGCCGTCGAAGATGACGATTTTATGGTGCGGCGTGCGGCCGGTGAGGCGGGCGGCGTTGGTTTTCGACGGGCCTTCGCAGAGGACCTGCTGGCGGGTGCCGACGAGGGCGGTGTTTTTGGCGATGGCGATGCGGTTGACGGTTTCGAGGAGGCGTTGGTTGCGCTCTTCCTTGACGGGTTCGGGGAGCTGGCCGTCCATTTCCGCGGCGGGGGTGTTGCGGCGTTTGGAGTAGCGGAAGACGAAGGCGTTGTCGAATTGGAGGCGCTCGACGGTGTCGATGGTGGCCTGGAAATCCTCTTCGGTTTCGCCGGGGAAGCCGACGATGATGTCGGTGGTGATGGCGAGGCCGGGGCGGGCTGCCTTCATTTTTTCGCAGATTTCGACGAATTTCGCGTTCTTGTAGGGGCGGCGCATCGCCTTGAGGATACGGTCGGACCCGCTCTGCATGGGAAAGTGGATGTGGGGGCAGAGTTTCGGGAGGTAGGTGAAGGCGGCGACGAGGTCGTCGCGGTAGCCGATCGGGTGGGGTGAAGTGAAGCGGATGCGGTCGATACCATCGACTTCGTGGACGGCTTCGAGCAGCTGGACGAAGGGGGATTTGCCGTCGATTTTCGGGAATTCGTTGCGGCCGTAGAGGTTGACGATCTGGCCGAGCAGGGTGACTTCGCGGACGCCGCGGGCGGCGAGTTGGCTGCATTCGGCGACGATTTCGGAGATGGGCCGGCCGCGTTCCCTGCCGCGGGTGTCGGGGACGATGCAGAACGAACAGCGCATGTTGCAGCCCTGCATGATGGAGACGAAGGCGGTGGCGGCGTGGTCCTTGGGGAGGTGGTCGCGGATGGTGTTTTGCGAGCCTTCTTCCTCGGCGATGTCGCAGACGGAGGTGCTGTGGCCGCGCATCGCGTGGCCGGCGTCGTCCATGCGGGTTTCGAGGCGTTGGCGGAGGATTCCATCAACGTATTCGAAAACCTTGTGATATTTCTGGGTGCCGACGACGACGTCGAGGCCGGGGGTGGTTTTGAAGAGTTCCTCGCCGCGCGACTGGGCCATGCATCCCATGAAGCCATAGACGACGTGGCGGCGATCGCGTCCGGCGGCGATCATGGAGCCCATTTTTCCGAGGGCTTTCTGCTCGGCCTGGTCGCGCACCGAGCAGGTGTTGACGAGGACTGCGTCGGCATCGCGCTCGTTCCCGGTGACCGTGTAGCCGCCCTCGACGAACATGCGCGCGACCTGCTCGGAGTCGCGCTCGTTCATCTGACAGCCGTAAGTCCTGATGTAGAGCTTGGGCATTCGGCGGTGTGGGGGAAGGTCGCTCAGGCGAGGACGAGGCGCTCGTCGGATTCGAGTTTTTCAGTGAGCTCGGGCCAGCCGCCAGGCACCTGGATGTTAAAGCAGCGGAGATACATGGTGAGTGTCTTCGGGTCGAAAATATCGATCAGGCGCTCGATGGTGGCGTCGAGTTTTTCGGCGTCGAGTTCTTTTGGAAGGTCGCCGACCACGGAACCCTTGCCGTCGTGCGGGATCCCGAGCCCGTCGCAGAACATCGAGAGCATCGATTGCTGTGCGCTCATCAGATAGGCCTGCATGACGTGCTCGCCGACGGCGTCGAACATCTTGACCTTCAGGTTTTTGGTAATCCACGCATATTGCTCGGCGAGCGGTTTTTTCTGGACGAAAACCGGGCGGAGCTTCCGCTCCTTGGCGATCGAGGCGATGATGGATTTATAGACGTTGCGGTCGTTGTCGCGGAACCAGTCGAGCATGTTGTGGATGATCGACGGGTCGAGGTGGGTGTAGATTTCGTGTGATTTCACGGAGTGTCGGGGTGGTGTGCCGGAAACGGACGGCAAGTCAAACGACCCCCCCGGCGGATGACAAGAGCGAAGAAGCCTCACGGGCGGACCGGCCCGGAACGCCCGTGCGGCAGACGTGGCAGCAGCCAGAAGAGCAGCAGCCAGGTGATGGCGAGGGTGGCGAGCGGCAACAGTCCTGCCCGGAGCGTGTCGCCCACCAGCAGGGGTGCCATGCCGTTGGAGGGCGCGGGTTGGTGGAACATGTTGAAACCCTTGAAGGAGAAGATCCACCCGGCGTGCATGCCGACCGGCAGCCACAGCGAGCCGGTGCGCAGGCGGGCCCAGGCGAGCGACAAGCCGACGACGAAGAGGGTGAGGAATTCAGCCGCGATGAACTGGGGTTCAAAATAGTTGCGCAGGATCATCCCGAGCAGGCCGAATCCGGCGCTCCATGCGTGGGGGTCCGGGATTTCCGCGCCGTGCGGCGGATCGAGGAAATGCACGAACGCGAACACCAGCGATGTGCCGACGCATGCGCTCAGGGGACTGCCGATGCGCAGCCAGAGGCCGATAAGAACCGCACGGAAAATCCATTCCTCAATGATCGAAGCACCCAGCGCCGGGATCAGGGCACCCGAGAGGAACTCGCGGGTGGATGGATGGTTTTCCGAAGGGATGAACGCACCGCCGGATTCCACCGCGATGCCGAGGAGCCAGAGCAGGCCCGCGGCGGCGGCGAAGCCGGCAAGGCCGTGGGTGACGCCGGTCTGCCAGCCGATGCCGGACCATGTGTTTGCAGGACGGGTTCCGCGTGCGCGACTAAGTATTCGGACGCGCAACAGGAGCGGCCAGAGCAGTACCAGTCCCGCAATCAGCATTGAGCGGTTGAAGTAGCGGCCGAACCTGGCCCGTTCGCAGGAGCCGGCCAGCCAGCCGGCCAGCCCGTCGCTGTCCGAGTGCGCGGCTCCGAATTCCTTTCCCCAGCCGTAAAGCCCTGGCGCGAGGGTGGCGGCAAGCAGGATCGTTGCCAGCACCCAGAGGACCACGGCCCCGGCTTCGGATTTCAAAAGACGCGCCACGGGCGCGCTTGTTAAGTTGGCCCGACCGGAAAGGCGAATGGAAATCACTAAAAAATTAATTTCCAGGTAAAATTATCTTGAATCGATCTGAGCTGGTTCATGAACGGGGTGTTGAAGCGGTTCACGCGGTGGTTCAACCGGCGTCACGAGCGGACGGGGACGCTGTGGGAGGAGCGGTTCAAGAGCGTGATTGTGGAACACGGGGTGCCGGCGCGGACGGTGGCGGCGTATATCGATC
>SLAV01000152.1 GCA_007126655.1 Haloferula sp.
CCGGAACCGGAACCGGAACCGGAACCGGAAACCGAACCCGCCGATGGGGACGAGCCGGCGTCCGAGGCTGCAACCGACGAAGAGATCCGGCAGATCATGTATCACAGCATCCAGCAGGCGGATATCCACCGGTTCACGATCGGACAGGTCACCGACTGGAAGGAATCCGGCGAAGAGCAAATCGACGGTCACACTTACCAATACGGGCTGATCGACTACAAGGAGGACACCATTTTCGGCGAGCGCAGGCGAGAGGCCAAGGCATTGATTCGCGATGGCAAGGTCGAGAAATGGATCTGGACCAGCAACGGCATGCGCATCGAGTGACGCGCGGATGTTTCCCACAGCGGACGCAGGCGCGGCCGGCAGTCACCCGAGCACGAAGCGGATCGTGCGGATCTTTCCGGCCCCGAGGCGGCTTTGCAGTCGCTTCAGCAGCATCGGCTTCATTTGTTCGAGGTGAAAACGCATGGCCGGCTGGGTGACGCGCAGCGCAAGACAGCCGCCCTTCACCGTGTCGGGCGCGCTGTGGGTGGCGATGAATTCACCCGCAAGGTCCTTCCACGCGCGTTTCACCTCCTCTTCGTCAAGACCGTCCTGAATCCCGCAGCGCCGGAGAATCCCGTCCAGGCTTTCACGGGGAAGGTGGATCCCATCGTTGAGTCCCGCCGGCTCATCCACGCCCCGCCATTCGCGCAGCACCTGCCGGCGGATGCGTTCCTGGCGGGTAATGCGGGCCATGGCGGGATATGGCGACCGGGGGACGCCGCGCGGGCGGTCAATCCTCGCCGTCGTCGCCGATCGCTTCGACCGGGCAGCCTTCCATGGCTTCCCGGCACTGTTCAAGCTCCTCGTCGTTCTCGGGCTGCTTGAATACGTATGAATAGCCCTCATCGTCGGAGCGCATGAAGTTGGCGGGTGCGGTTTCCCGGCAGAGGTCGCAGTCGATGCATTGACTATCGACGTAGAATTGTCCTGCGATGTTTTCAGCGTTTTTGTCTTCGCGGTCGGCCATAATATTATTTAACGGGGGTGTCTGGGGATGAATTGGAGCACGAACGCTCCGGACGCAAACTGATTTTCGAGTTCAGTCGCCGAGGCAGATGCCCACCGCACGCGCCGCTTTGACCATCTCGCTTTCCGGCGTGACAAGGCGCAACTGGCTCACGGCCTCCTCGATGGGCACCGAATCCACATGGTAGGCCTGGTAGCTGACCATGCGCCCGAACATGCCATCGCGCGCGAGACTCACCGCCATCACCCCGAAGCGCTGGCCGAGGATGCGGTCGAGGCTGGTGGGTGCGCCTCCCCGCTGCAGGTGGCCGAGGATCGTGGCGCGGGTGTCCTTGCCGGTGAGTTCGCTCAGCCGGCGCGCGACCTGTTCGCCGATGCCGCCGAGGCGGACCTCGCCGCCATGGTTGTCATCGACCGTCACCAGGCCGCCCTCCGGCATCTTGGCTCCCTCGGCCACCACCACGAGCGTGCTGTGGTAGCTCAGGGCGTCGCGCTTCTTGATGAAATCGGCAACTTTTTGCAGGTCGAACGGAATTTCCGGCAGGAGCACGACGTCGGCCGCACCCGCCATGCCGCCCCACAGTGCGATCCATCCCGCGTGACGACCCATCACTTCGAGGACCATCACGCGCTTGTGGGATGCGCCGGTGGTGTGCAGGCGGTCCAGGCCGTCCACCACGGTGGTGATGGCGCTGTCGAATCCGAAAGTCATGGCGGTGGCACTCAGATCGTTGTCGATGGTTTTCGGAACGCCGATGATCGGCCAGCCCTCGCGGTAAAGTTGCAGGCCGGTTGTCAGCGAGCCGTCGCCACCGACGATGATCAGCGCGCTGATTTCAAGCTGGTCCATGGTGCGCTTCGCCCTGGCGACCGTTTCCGGCGGGACTTCGGCGATGTCCCCCTCGCCGACTTTCGCGGCGAAGTGGCCCTTGTTGGTGGTGCCGAGGATGGTGCCGCCCTGTTTGACGATGCCGATCGTGTCCTGGGGCCGCAGCATGGTGAAATCACCCGGCGGCAGCAGGCCCTCGAAGCCGTCCCGGAAACCGATGACTTCCCAGCCGAGCTGGTCCGCCGCGCCGACGACGCCGTGAATCACCGCATTGAGACCCGGGCAGTCGCCCCCGCAATTCAGAATGCCGATACGCATGGCGACAGCCTATTGGCCACCGACCCGTGTGGCGAGGCGAAATTGAGATCACATCCCCTGTTTCGTTCTTGGTTTCTTCAGCCCGGGTGCCTGGATCCCGACTTGCATTGCCTTCGCCCGGGCTATCGTTCGGCATGAGCGGAACGACAGAGCCGACGCGCCAGGCGGGATGGATATGGAAAAACACTTATGCCGACCTGCCATCCATTTTTCACGAATCCACCCCGCCGCGCCCGGTCGCGCGTCCGGAGCAGGTCGTATTCAACGGCAAGCTGGCAACATCGCTCGGCTTGGACCCCGCTGCTCTGGAGACTCCGGAGCAAACCGCGGTTTTCGCCGGGAACCAAGTCCCTGAGGGAACACAGCCGCTCGCCCAGGCATATGCCGGGCACCAGTTCGGCCATTTCACCGGGCTTGGCGACGGGCGGGCCGTCCTGCTCGGGGAACACACAGCGCCCGATTGCCGCCTGTGGGACATCCAGCTCAAAGGTTCGGGACGCACACGCTTTTCCCGCGGTGGTGACGGCCGCGCCGCCCTTGGCCCCATGTTGCGCGAATACCTCATCAGCGAGGCAATGGCCGCCCTCGGCATCCCGACGTCGCGCTCGCTCGCCGTCGCGGCCACCGGCGAGCATGTCATGCGCGACGAACCCAAACCCGGAGCCGTACTCACGCGGGTGGCGGCGAGCCATATCCGCGTCGGCACGTTCCAATGGGCCGCCGCCCACCAGGACACGGCGGCGCTGCGAGCACTAATGGAATACACGGCGAAACGGCATTTCCCGGAAATCGACCCTGAGGACGCCCGCGCGTTCTTCATCGCCGCGATGAATCGCCAGATTGAACTGGTGGTCGACTGGATGCGCGTCGGCTTCATCCACGGTGTCATGAATACCGACAACATGGCCCTCTCCGGAGAGACCATCGATTACGGCCCATGCGCGTTCATGGATGCTTACGATCCCGACACCGTCTTCAGCTCGATCGACCATGGCGGCCGCTATGCCTACGCGAACCAGCCGTCCATCGCCCGCTGGAACCTCGCCCGCCTGGCCGAGGCGCTGCTGCCGCTCTTCGACGAAGACCGGGCCTCCGCCGCCGATTTCGCGAATGAAAACCTCGGCAACTATGAGGCGGCATTCCAAAAACAATGGCTCGCCATGATGCGCACAAAAACCGGCCTGTTGAACGAGGAGGACGGCGATGCCGCACTCATACAGGAATTTCTCGATGGCATGCGGGCCGCCGGTGCCGACTTCACCCGCACCTTCCGCATTCTGGCCACCACCGATGCGGCGGACGAGCCGCCGTTCGATGACGGACCGCTGCGCGATTGGCATCCGCGCCGGGTCGAGCGCCTCTCCCGGCAACCCCACTCCCTCGAAGAGGCGCGGCACGCGATGTGCGCCGCGAATCCCGCCGTGATCCCGCGCAACCACAGGGTTGAAGCGGCCCTGGCCGATGCGGAGGCCGGCGACACCACCGCCTTCCACGAGCTGCTCGAAGCGCTGTCATCTCCATATGATGATCCGGGCGACAACAACCCGCTGGCGCTGCCACCGCCGCCCGGCACGCCGAAATGTGTCACTTTTTGCGGCACGTGAATCATCCCAACTGAGGGCATTCGCATTTGAAAACCCCCGTGGCACGCGGTTTCCTTGGATCCCGCCCGATGTCAGCCACCAATCTCCGCGCCAAGCTCCGCGACGTCCCGCACAAACCCGGCGTCTATCTCATGAAGGACCGCCTCGGGACCATCATTTACGTCGGCAAGGCACGCGACCTGCGCAAAAGGATGGCCTCGTATTTCATCGCCTCGCGCAAAACCCGCGCCGATCTCAAGACCCGCGCGCTCATCGATTCCATCGAGGATTTCGAGTTCCACACCGTCCGCAACGAGCAGGAATCCCTCCTCCTCGAAGGCAGGCTCATCAAGGACTACCGCCCGCGCTACAACGTCGCCTTCCGCGACGACAAACGCTTCCTCCTCGTCCGCATCCACCTCGAAGAACCGTGGCCGCGCTTCGTCGCCACCCGCACGCGGAAAGACGACGGCGCGCGCTACTTCGGCCCGTTCCCCCATTCCGGCGCGCTCCGCGAGACCCTCTCCTGGCTCAACCGCAGCTTCGGCCTGCGCGTCTGCCGCCCGCGCGAACCCGGCGAAGCCGAATACCGCCACTGCCATGCAGACGTCATCCGCAACTGCGCCGCCCCATGCGTCGGCCGCATCGACCGCGCCTCCTACCTCGCCCGCGTCCGGGAAGCATGCACCGTGCTCGAAGGCCGCGGCAAACGCGAGGTGTTAGACGGCGTCCGCGCCGAAATGGAACAAGCCGCCGCCAACCTCGATTTCGAGAAAGCCGCGCTGCTCCGCGACGTCCTCCGCAACCTTGAGAAAACCCTCAGCCCCACCCGCCGGTTCGCCCGCGGTCGCGGCGTGCCCACCACCGTGCGCCCGCTCGACGACATCACCGAACTCGCCGAATGGCTCGACCTCGGCACTCCGCCGCGCGTCATGGAATGCTTCGACATCTCCAACGTCTCCTCCAACCACATCGTCGCCTCCATGGTGCGCTTCACCGATGGCGCGCCCGACAACCGGAATTACCGCCGCTACCGCATCCGCACCGTCGCCGGCCAGGACGATTTCGCCTCCATGGCCGAAGTCATCCGCCGCCGCTACTCGCGCATCCTTGCAGAAAACCACGCCGCTGCCCCCGAAGTCGCCGAGGCCACCCAGGAATCCGCCGTCGATGCCCAGCGCCGCCTCGCCCGCGAAGGCCGCGCCCGCATCATCCTGCCCGACCTCGTCATCGTCGATGGCGGCAAAGGGCAGCTCTCATCCGCCGTCAAAGAACTCCGCGCCCTCGGCATGCCGGACCTCCCCGTCATCGGCCTCGCCAAGCAGCGCGAGGAAGTCTTCCTTCCCGGGAAAAGCGACCCCGTCCTCATCCCCCACGACCGCGGAGCCCTCAAACTCCTCCAGCGCATTCGCGATGAAGCCCACCGCTTCGCCAACCGCTACAACGAACTGCTCTACCGCCGCCGCATGCGCGAAAGCATCCTCGATGACTGCCCCGGCATGTCGCCCCGGCGGAAACAAAAGCTCCTCGAAGCTTTCGGCAGCGTCGCCCGCCTCCGCCGCGCCACCCCCGAAGCCATTGCCGCCATCCCCGGCATCTCTCTCAAAGCCGCCGAGTCCATTATCCAATGGCTCAAAAGATAGCCCGCCCACTGGCGGCGCTTTCCAAGCGCCATGCCTGCCGAAACCATCACCTGCCCGCCTTCCGCAGCAACCCCGGACGATCCTTCTGCGCCCTCCGTGAACGATCCCCGCACATGCCCGCACAACGCCGAAGCCGCCGTATCCCCGCACAATTCACCTCCACCATCCGATTTCCCGGCATATTTGCCAGGCCACCTCAGGGAGGCGTCGGATCGCCGGGGTGGAACAAGTGCAGCTCGTGCCACTCCAGTTCGTCCTCCTCCGGCACACCGGCCGGATGATGATCCAGGCGGATTGCCGCGTCGGTGCCGAATCCAACTTCCACCGGCACCGAGACCAGGTGATCCGAAGCGCCCACCCCGCCGCTGTGCACGGCGAATGCCGCGTGGTAAGTTTCGCCCGGGGTGAAACCGATGCTGTCCATGGGCTCGGGTGATTCCAGAGAGCGCTGCAAGCGCACGCGCCACGCTCCGTCCGAATGTCTTCCCTCGGCCCGGATCGCCCCCCGGCTGCCATCCGGCTCGCGCAGCATGCGGTGTGGCAGTGCGTCGCCATCGCGCCATTCGTAATCCGGATCGTAAGGGATGGCCGAGGTCTCCTCCAGATAATACAGATCGTCCTGCCCGTATTCCCGGGCCACCAGCTTCTCGAATCGCAACGCGCGGAAGCCCGCGTGCTCCGGGTCGAACATCATGCGCGGGCCGCCCTCGTCCGGATGTTCATTCGTGGTGTACATCGAGCGGCCCTCCGAGCTGTGCCGATAGTCCAGCACGTATCCATTGTCCGCGAATCCCACCGGGTTCGACCGGTGGGCGCGCCATTGCCAGAGGTCGAGCAATGTTCCCGCCGCGCGCAATTCCCGCAATTCGCCGGCGGATCTCACATTCGCCCACAGCGGGCCCTCCGCATCCCCGTCGCGCGATTCACGGATGAACTTGCGCACGTCGGACCGGCCCAGTTCACCTCCGAGATACGGGTGATCGCGCACTTCTTCTGCCGCGGCCTCGCTGCGGGTGTGGCGCATGCCCGGATGCACCGTCGCGTAGCCGCCGGTTTCGGCGAACCCTTCGACCGAACCGTCGTCCCACATCACGGAGATGCGGTCCTCGTAGAATCCGTGCTCGTCCGGCCCCGAGGTGCCCGAGCCGTATCGCGTCCACCCGCCATCCCGGAATACCCAGTATTGGTGATACCAGGACGGATTCTCCGTCGGGAACCGGAAAAACAGGAACACGTCGTCATCATCAAAATACCCGGCTACATGCAGAACCGCCGTTCCATCCCCCTCCGCGTCATTCGCGGCCTGGCTCGCGGCAGCCGCCGCAAACCATCCGCAAACCACCACCGGAATGACCCGGAATCCTGCCGCTGTCGGGAAAGCCAGGTTGCTGGGTAATTGCATGAATTCATTGTCATTGTGTTCCGGTGGCCGGTCAAACCCCAACCGACTCCGATTTCCATGGTGGTCAAACCGGAAGGTTTTTCGTCGCATTTATCCATACCATTAGGCCATGGTTCACCGCCAAGGCCGCCGGAGACCTGGGACTTGCCGGCCAATCTTATTAGTAACGCAAGATAAAATTAGTACTATGTAATATTATTCTTGCGCTCTGATTCACACGTTCTAAATTCCCGGCCATGTCCTCACAGATGAATCCCACGTCCTTGTCGAAATTCGTCCGCAACCTGTTGCTGGCCGCGGGAACCGCCCCGCTGGCATCCACCGCGCCCGCCGAAACGCCGGTCGCCCCGGAGGCGGAGGAAATCGCGATTCCCCAGCAGCGCCTCGCGGAGCTGGTGCTCACGGCCAGCCCGCTCGAGCGCACGCTTTTCGAGCTGGCGCAGCCGGCCACGGTGGTCACCGGCCGCGACCTGCAGCTCGATCTCCAACCCTCCCTGGGCGAAACCCTGGACGGGCAGCCCGGCGTCAGCTCGACCTCGTTCGGCCCCGGAGCCAGCCGCCCGATCATCCGCGGCCTCGGCGACGACCGCCTGCGCGTGCTGCAGAACGGCACCTCGGTGCTGGACGCCGCCAACGTCGGCCAGGATCACGCCGTGGGCGTCGATCCGCTGTCGGTCACCTCGGTGGAAATCGTCCGCGGCCCGGCGACCCTCATGTACGGACCGAACGCCATCGGCGGCGTCGTCAACGTCATCGACAACCGCGTCCCGGACAGCCGCCCGGCCAACGGCCTGGAGGGCGCGATCGACGGCCGCCTCGGCTCGGCGGATGGACTCAGGTCGCTCTCCGGCGCCGTCACCTTCGATGCCGGGCCGTTTGTGTTCCACCTCGACGGCTTCGCCCGCCGGTCCAACGACCTGCGCATTCCCGGCTTCGCCCGCTCGGCGCGCCTGCGCGCGGAGGATCCGCTGGCCGACGAGCCGCGCAACCGGCTCCCCAACAGCTCCACCGAGACCGAGGGCGGAGCCATCGGCGGCTCCTATCTCTGGGATTCGGGCTACGTCGGGCTTTCCTTTTCCGCCATGAACAGCGTTTACGGCGTGGTCGTGGAGGATGATGTCGTGATCGACCTGCGCCAGCAGCGCTGGGATCTGCGCGGCGCGTTTTACGATCCCGCAAGCTGGCTCAAGGAAATCAACTACAAGGTGGGCTACACCGACTACGAGCACGACGAGGTCGATGAGGGCGAGGTGGACACGGAGTTCGCCGTCAGTGGCGTCAACGCGCGGACCGAATTCCGGCACCAATCCGTCGGCGTCTTCGAGGGGGCCTTCGGCATGGAGCTTTCCAGGACGGACTTCTCCGCCGTGGGCGACGAGGCGTTCGTCCCGCCCACCGACAGCGAATCCGCCGCCCTCTTCTTCTTCGAGGAGGCCGATCTCGATCCATACCGCCTCCAATTCGGCGCGCGCTACGACTACCAGTCCCACGAAACCGATGACTTCAACCGCAACTTCAACGCCTTCAGCGGCTCCGCAGGTGTCATTTTCACTCCGGTCGAAAACCACGCGATCTCGCTCTCGGCGGCCTACAGCCAGCGCCCGCCGACCTACCTCGAGTTGTATGCCGACGGCGTCCACATCGGCACCGGGCTGGCGGAATTCGGCGATCCCGATCTGGGCACCGAGGATTCCTTTTCGCTCGATCTTTCGCTGCGCCGGAAGGCGGGCCGCGTCACCGGCAGCGCCAGCGCCTTCTACTACCGGTTCAGCAACTTCATCAACCTACAGCCCACCGGCAACGACATCATCGAAAACGGCCAGGCCTATCCGGAGCACTTCTTCCGCCCGACCCGCGCGGACTTCATCGGCGGCGAACTCGAGGCCGTGCTGCACATCCTCGAACCCATGGCCGGCGAGGACGTGCCGCGCGACGAAAGCCTCGATCTCTCCCTGGCCATCGACTACGTCCGCGCGCAGAACCGCGACGACCGCATGCCGATGCCGCGCATCCCGCCGTTCCGAGCCACCACCGCGCTCGACTACCAGCGGGACAACTTCGGTGCCCGCCTCAAGGGCCGCTGGGCCGCGCGCCAGAACCGCACCGGGCGCGAGGAACTGGCCACCGACAGCCATTTCCTCCTCAGCCTCGCGTTGACCTATCAATTCGACGTCGGCCGGACCCGCAACACCGCCTTCGTCAAGGGAACGAACCTCACGGACGCCGAAGTGCGGCAGAGCACCTCGTTCATCAAGGACAGCGCCCCGCTCGCCGGACGCGGCGTGATGGTCGGCATGCGCAGCGAGTTCTGATTGATACCCGCCCATGCGGAACGGACGGCAGGGACAGATCCTCCGGGCGGACCGCGCGCGTGTGCGGAGCAAGGGGGACCACACGCGCCCCCGCGTGTCCCTTCGCGCGCCCTCGCGCGAAGGTTGGCATTCCGTCCGGGTGACGTCCGTGCCGATCTTGGGAGTCACCCGTATCCGGCGCATTCCTCCGGCGTGGGCACCGGAGGATGCACGCGGTGGCGCGTGCGATCCCCATGCGAAACGGCGATCCTCCGCGCGGTCCGCGCGCGTGTGCGGAGAATGCTAAAAGCGCGTCCGCTCCCGCCCATTCACCGCAGATGTCCCGCAGGGGAAAGCTTTGTCCGGCAACCGACACACGACCGCCAACCGCTTGCCTTTGGATTGCCGTCGTGGTCCTCTACCGCAATGAAACGCGGGCCATGGGTCGGAGTGGACGGGTGCCGGGGCGGGTGGTTCGCTGTGTCCATCGAAGCGTCCGGCCGCGTCGGCTGCGCCCGGTTCGAGGGCATCGCCGAACTGGCCGCGGCGTTTCCCGCGGGCGCGCGGATCGGCATTGACATCCCCATCGGACTGCCCTCGCGGCATTGCCCTTTTCGCGATTGCGACCACGCGGCGCGCCGTTTGCTCGGACCCGGGCTGACCTCGCGGGTCTTCAGCCCGCCGGCGCGGCGCACGCTTGCCGCCGAAAACCACGCCGGTGCCTGCGCCATCAATCGCGCGGAGACCGGCAAGGCCATCTCGCTGCAGAGTTATCACATCATGGAAAAGATCCGCGAGGTGGATGCCTGGCTGCGCCAACACCCCGCCGTCGGGGACCGCGTGCGCGAGTTCCATCCGGAGCTGGTCTTCCTCCGCCTGAACGACGGAACACCCGTGCGTTCGTCGAAGAAGCTACGCGATGGATTCGATCAACGCATGGCGCTGATCCGCGCGCACTCCCCAGCCGTCGCCCGCGCGTGCGACGAGGCCATTGACGCATACCCGCGCAAACTCGTCGCGCGCGACGACATCCTCGACGCCGCTGCAATCGCCGTCGCCCTCACCAACGGCGATCTTCAAACCGCCGTGCCCCGCCCGGCCCCGCGCGACAATGCGGATCTTCCCATGCAGATTCATTATTGAACCCTCACTGACTTTAGGGATTATTGACAGTGATTCATGCCCGCTGAGGATGGCGCTCCATGTCCGGGTAGAGGTAAGCGAGTTGGCCTGAAGTCCGCATGGGTTCCAGATGTTCCCGTTTCAATGCGCGCGGGTTTCGATTTCCGGGCATGGCCCCCAGGTGGGAGGCTGGCAGGGGCCGGATGGCGCAGAGTTCAAGGATCAATGGGCGGATTTTCTCGCCAGGGCGGATGCCGAGCTGGCTGATCCGCATTTGGAGGTCTGGTGGCAAATCGATGCCGAAGGTGCCATGCGAAGTGCTCAAGGTGCCATGCTGATAGCCTAAAGTGCCATGCTCATTCGCCAAGGTGCCATGCTTGGCTGCCAAAGTCGCATGCCCGGATCCCTCGACAGGGGTGTCGGTTTCCTTCGGGAAAAGCGGACCCGGGAGGTAGTCGGTGGCGGACCCTTTGCTTTTTCATTCACTTTCCATCCGAAGGCGATTCATCATCGCCCATTGGCGATGATGAATCGCCTCTCCTTGATATTTTGTCCTGCACCCGCTGTCATGCCGTTGTCTCGCGCCGCCTCGTTATCTTCGCGGGTTTTGCCAGTGGAACCCGGATCGTGGGTCGAAGTCGATTTCCAGCAAGATGTCCTCCTCGTCCCGGGCGTTCACGACAACCAGAGTCGCTTCCCCGGCGGTGGGAATGGGCGGACAACTGATCGACAACAGCTCCGTCAGCCCGAGCATTCCCCGCCTGGCCGGCAGTTCCCTAATCTGGACATGATCTCCGACGGAATACGTGACAAACAAGGGGGCAAAAACCTCATGTTGGTCGTCTTTCATTGAGATGTTGTAGAATTTCCGCTCGATATCCTGTGGCAGGTCCTGGATCTTCGGTGCTGCCAGGTAGTATGATCCGTCAACATTCATGACCGGGTAGGTTCCGAGCCCACGCCCCGGCCTCTCCTTGTGGGTGTGACTGAGATGGAGGCCTCCGCTGAGATGTTTTGTTGGATAATAAGCCAGCTTCACGCCATCCGTCGAGGACCCGTATCGGCTGTAATTGAGGGTTTCAACATGAGTAACGGTGAATGATTCACTCGTTTCCTTTATCTCCAGCTCGGATTCACAGCGTGATTTCAAATGATCGAGTGAAGCGGGGTCCAGGTTTTCCGTGTGGTAAAGCGCGAGCAATGCCTCGCGGTCACGGTTGGTGATCGCCTTTTCAAATGCCTCACTCAGCGCCTCAATGGTATCCGCACCATTGAACCCTGTGCGTGCCTCGACTGATGACTCATTTGCGGCGGACGCATCCACAGGGTCGGCTTCATCATCGGGGCCGCATCCCGCAAGTACCAATGGGATGATTATCAGGAATCTTGATGTTTTCATTTCTTGACTGATGATGTGAATGAGAATGCAATGAACACGAAGCCGGAATGCCGTGTTCTCACTCCGGATCGTCCTGCTTTTCGTTGCCCATGAGGTGGAGCTTGCCGCCGTGTTCGCCCACGACCATGCTCCAACCCTCTTCGGTTCCTGTCTCCAATTCAATGGGTTCGGCGAAAACAAACTCGACCATTTTCAATTGCCCATCCCAAGTGAAAATGTGAGTTCCACTGGAACGAGCGTGCCTCCCCGGTCTGTCTTGATGTACACTTCGGCTTTCAGCCTGACGCTCTTCGCTTCCGGTGCCGGAGGGGCCAAGGGGTTGAAAATGCTCGTTTGGATCAAGCACGCCAATCCATCTTCCGAGATATCTGGCTTGGCCGACCAGAACCTGGCCCGGTCCGCCTTTTCCTTCTCGTTTTCCGCCCCGAACCCAAGAAGATCCCTCCCGGTATCATCAGTAGCGCTGATGACTTTGCTTTTGCTGAAATCCACATCCTTGATCGCATCTTTTGATACGACCAAGGAAAACGAGGTTCAGTCCCGGGGTATGATTGTAAGCCCTCATGCGGTCTTCTCCACTGTAGCTGGGGGCTACAAGCCTCAGCCCGTTGGCATGAAGTGAAATGCGGGAACCGTCTTCCGCATTGGCGGAAGTGATGAGTGTGGCGCAGAGGAGTGTGGTGAGTGTCTTTTTCATTTATTGAACGATATGGTGTGTTGAGGGGGTATCCTGCGACGACGCCCGCATTGAGCTTGTGTCGATTATCCAGCATTACAAGAAAAATCGTTCTTTTCATGCTTGTGCAATGAATTTTTCCCCTTAACACCGGAGACTGGTCACGTTTGATTGTGATCGTCTCCCCCGGAGGTCTGTTTGTGATTACGTGACACATACCTGTGTCACATTCCAAACTTGTTTGTGATCTTCCAAACCCCGTCAACCATTTTGAAGGAAAGCGCTGTATTGATTTCATCAAACGGCGTCTTGACTCCGTGTCGCTCAAGGATCTCCCGCTCTCTCTTCCGGGCATACTCATCGGTCGGAATCAGCTTGTATGCGACTGAAAACACTCCTTCCGCATTGTTCCGGAGAAATCCCGAAGCATCCGGCCTGGGTATCAAATCCTTTGATTTGTGCATTCTTTGATTCATTCCGTAGGCGAACCGCTCATCATCCGACTTGTCTTTTTCACCCCCGGGGGCGTTTCGAATGACATGCTCAGCGTAGCTGTCGGCGTGCAGTTTCCTGAGTGTCGGAAAATCCTCCTCATTGATCGCGGTGTAGTATCTCTCCGCATAATCATACGGCGTCTTGCCCTGGCTGTCCTTCTCGGCCTCAGGAAACTCATCCAGGAAACTTACGCCGGCCTCGTCAACCAGCCAGTTCCCGTCCGTTTTCCTCACCCTGAAGGTGATGATTGATGTCCCCGAACCGCCTTCATCGGAATATGCCCACTCGACCTTCACCCTGGCAGTGTCATCCGAAATTTCCGCCGTATCAATCACCTTCATCGTCACTTCGTGGTTTTCGTGCAGTTGCTGGTTGCTTTCGTAATCCTGGTCCCACGACGCCAGCATGTTTTCCGTAACGTGCTTCTTTGCCTTGTCCTCGTTTCCAGCTTTCGTCGCTTCGAAAAAGCTCTCGACGGCCGCCTCGGGAGTCGGATCAGAGCATCCAATGGAGGCAAAGGAAATTATTGCAACTGCGACACACAGTGGTTGTTTTTTCATTTTTAAATTTTGGTGACAATGAGAATCGGCATCTTGTCCCGATCCCTGCCCAGGCGATACTCCAACCCCTTGAGGATATCGACTTCAATGGTATGCTCTTCGGCGCGCCCGCTTGTTTGATCCGGGCGCGCATCCGAGATGGTCAGCGTCCTCTTCCCGGGAGCGATCTGCGTGTGGGATCTCGCCGGAATGAAAAATCGGGTCGAGCGCTGTCCGGAGGGCACGCCATCAACGTGCGTGATCCTCATCTCATTCATCCCCGGATAATCGCCAATGATGACACGATCATCCCGAAACTGGGTGACGATCAGCGCTCCGCCCACTCCACCAACAAATGCCGGCAGCATGCTCTTGAAGAAAGTGTGACGGAATGATTTCATGACTTCCGTGGCATTGGTGTGGATTCGTCGCTCGCAGGGGGTCCGCATCCGCGGATTCCGGCGTGCGGAATCATCGCATCGGGCTGTCCGGGGAAGCGCGCGGTTTTATCATGGGTTTTCGAGTTCATCAACATCAATCCTGCGTCTCTTCGAATCGGCTTTCACATAAATCCGATCATTCAAACGGACGCAATAATATTCTCTCTGGGTTTCATAATCCGGATATCTGTAAAATCTTCCCTTCATCACCTCGTCCTCAATCTTTCCATCAATAACAGACAGGTTGCTGAAATTATGAGTCAATGGCTTGGAATTACGGTCCGGCCGGTGAACAAAGCTCCCGGAATAAACAATTTGTGATTCGGTGTCCTCTGGATTCAATTTGTGGGCGATGATTATCATGCCCCCGTCAAATCCGTTATCTTGATATGCCCCTTCAAAATCAGCCGGATTCTCCGGAGTCCAATGCTTCAGGAGGTTGATCTGTATCCTCGTGCCGTCGAAAAAGTGGAAATGAGCCATTGACGAGCGATCACGAAGCGATTCCGAGAAAAGGCTGGTTGCACCGCCTGCAATCATCAGGCAAATGGCGAAAATCCAATATTTTTTGATCATGTTGCCGAACAGGTTTCATCCACATGGTCTTGTGGGAGGATGTCCCTAGGGATGTCGAGGACAACGAAAGTCAACATTCCCACGCATTGCAAGTAAAAACGTGACATTTTCCTGTTTTTCAGAACATCAAGAATGTTCAGTAGAACAAGCCAAGCCTGTTCCGTTGAGTGCTCCGTATGATTCACGCTGGGAGTGCGAATGGTATGGCATCATGTTTGTGGCGTGGATACACAGGCAAATCGTAACGAAGGCAATAGGTTTGAGATGGTTTGTTTTCAAGATTTGGACGGACGATGAGGCCTCGCTCCCGCTACCGTCAGCGCCCCTGCGCTTCAGGTTGAGGTTTGTCGCCACCCTCAGGCTTCGGCTCTGGGCGGGTAGCGGGCTGCCCGGTGCCGGCTTCTTCGGCAGGTGATTCATTGGCCAAGTGTTGACCCTGCCAGATTCCTTCCTCCGGCTTGCGCCACGTGACTAAATAGGTCGCTTTATGGTCATACACTTGTCCGTCCACCTTAAACTTTCTTTCATCGAAACTGGAATATTGTAGATGAATAGTGACGGGCATTTAATTGCCGGATTAATACAACGCCCTGCTCTACCGCCGCCGCATGCAGGAAAGCGTCCTCGACGACTGCCCCGGCATGTCGCCCCGGCGGAAAAAAATCCTCCTCGAAACCTTCGGCAGCGTCGCCAGCCTCCGCCGCGCCACCCCCGAAGCCATCGCCGCCATCCCCGGCATCTCCCTCAAAGCCGCCGAGACCATCACCCAATGGCTCAACTCATAACCCGCCCCGTGGCGGGGCGTTACAACCGCCAAGCCCGGCATCCTCCAAAAGGATGTGAACATCTTCACCCGGTCCGCACCATTCACCCCCCGATCACCCCGCCGTCCTCCCGCGTGATCACCAACGTCGCCGAGCGAGGCACACTCCCGTCATAATCCGGAAACCCGGAGTTGATCCGCCCTGCCGCGAAATCCTCCGGCATCGTGCTCGCCCCCGGATGCTGCACCCCCACAAACATCGTGCGGGCGTCCGGCGTCATCACCACCCCGGTGATCTCCTGTCCATTCGGCCCCGTTAGAAACCTCCGGATCTCCCCGCTGCGCGGATCCGCGCACAGCATCGCATTGTTTCCCATCGGCTCCAGCGCCCCGCGGTTCATCTGCGACTCACCAATATCCGTCTGAATCCACAGCCGCCCGTTCGGGTCAAACCACAGCCCATCCGGACACGCGAACATCGAATCCGCCGTCAACGGCTCGCCCTGCAAATCCCACGAAGAATCCTCATCCCCCGCCAACACAAACAACTCCCAGGAAAACGCACGCGCCGCATGATCTCCCCCCGCCTCCTTCCATCGCACAATCTGCCCGAACTGATTCGCCGCCCGCGGGTTCACCGGATCAACCTGCTCCTCAGTCCGCCGGTTGTTGTTCGTCAGCGTGAAATACACCTCCCCCGTCACCGGATCGACCGCCCCCCATTCCGGCCGATCCATCTTCGTCGCCCCGGCCAAATCCGCCGCCGCCCTCGCATTCACCAAAATGTCCGCCAAGTCCGCGAATCCATTCTCCGGCGTCAGCCCGTTCTCCCCCGGTGCCAGCGCCAGCCACTCACCCGAACCATCCGGGTTGAACCTCGCCACATACAACGTCCCGTCGTCCAACATCGCCCCATCCGACTCCCCCGGCACATACCCATCCCGCGATACAAATTTATAAATGTATTCAAACCGGGCGTCATCCCCCGAGTAACACACCACCGGCCGCCCCGCCGTCGCCGGTGCGAAAACCACCCCCTCATGCGCGAACCGCCCCAACCCCGTCCGCTTCACCGGCGTGCTCTTTGGGTCAAACGGATCAATCTCCACCAACCAGCCAAACGTATTCGGCTCATTCCGATAATCCTCCGCCGCATCACCACCCTGCGGCGTCGCATCAAAACGCGCCGTCTCATCCGCCCCATCCGCCGCCCGCTCCCATCCATAATACGATCGCTCCTCCGTCCTCACCCCATAGCGCGAATGCTCGCGCGGCAACGACGGCTCGCCATCCTCCGTCGCCCGATTCACAAAATACCCCGCCCAATTTTCCTCCGCCGCCAGATACGTATTCCACGGCGTCACCCCGTGCGCGCAATTCGAAAACGTCCCCCGCGCGCCAGTCCCCTCCGGGCTGTGCTTCGTCACCATGTGGCCACTCCCTCGCGCCGGCCCGCCGATCTCCACCCCCGTCCGCGCCGTGATCCGTCGATTCCGCACATCCTCCACAATCTTCCACTCCTCACCCTCCTTGCGAACCCGATACACCGACACCCCATGCGCATTCATTTCCTTCAACACATCATCCACCGGCCGTGTGCCATCCGCCTCCACCCGCACCGAGTCGGCATCCAGCTCATGCCCCGCATACGCCGCATGCAAAAACCTCGGCTCGATATACTCGTGGTTCACCACCAACAACCCATCCACCGATGACCCCTCGATCGGAAAAAAATGCATCCCATCGTGGTGCATCCCGATCTGCATCCCCTGCTCCGCCCCACTGTTTGCCCCCGGCTTCCACGCCGGCATCTCCCCCAAGATCGGCTCCCCCCAAGCTCCCATCACCTGCACCCGGTACCCCTCCGGCACCACCACCTTATCCGCCGCATTCACCGGCACCGCCGCAAATCCCAACAACGGCGTCCCACCCGCCTCCGCCGCCATCGCACCACGCGAACCAACGCCGATCCCCCACACCCCCGCCACCGCCGCCGCAAGACCACCAAAAATAAAATCCCGCCTGCTCGCCCGCGCCGCATCGATCACATCATAAAACGTCGGATTCCCAGAGCCATTGCATGGCTTCTCATCCCCCGCCTCAAAACCAGGCGTCTGCGTGTGGTCCGGATAGTCATGTTCGTAGTCACTCATAATAAAATCCTCCTCACCCCATCTTTCCCCATCCCGTCCCGAGATCAACCCACAATCCCACGATCCCATGTGACGAAATATCCACAAACCACCCGGAGTGGCGGCTTGCAGCCGCCATACCCCGCAAGCGCGGCATTCCTGCCGCGCCATCAAACCCCCACTCACCCGCCCACCAAAAACCAGCACTCCAGATCGCCGTACAAAATCAGATCAACAACCCTATAACCCCTCCGCCAGCCCAACCTCAGGAGCACCAATCAAATGCTCAAACCTCCAGGCCCAATAAAATCATCATCAAGGAAAGCTGGCCCATTGCCCACAGCCAA
>SLAV01000390.1 GCA_007126655.1 Haloferula sp.
AAACCCGCCCTGGGAACGCCGAGCCCCAGCTCGGCGCGCTCGCCCGGTGAGCCACCCTCATCAAAAAAAACCACAACAAGGCCATCCAAAGCCACTCTTCCACCGATCACGGATCACCCGGCACTGATCACCCTCCGTGGCGCCCGCCACCACAACCTCAAGAACATCTCCCTCGACATCCCCCGCGACCAGCTCGTCGTCATCTCCGGGCTCTCCGGCTCCGGCAAATCCACCCTCGCCTTTGACATCCTCTTCGCCGAAGGCCAGCGCCGCTTCCTCGACTCCATGTCCGCCTACGCCCGCCAATTCGCCGAGCAGCTCGAAAAACCCGAAATCGACCAACTTCAGGGCCTCCCACCCACCGTCGCCATCGAACAACGCGTCTCCCAGGGCGGCGTCAAGTCCACCGTCGCCACCGTCACCGAACTCTGGAACTTCATCCGCCTCCTCTACTCCAAGCTCGGCACCATCCACTGCCCCGACTGCCAGATCCCCGTCGAAAAACAATCCATCGCCGCCATCGAGCAAACCATCCTCATCCACCTCAAACGCGGCCCCGTCACCTTGTTAGCCCCCGTCATCCGCGGCAAAAAAGGCTACCACACCGAAGTCGCCCAATGGGCGCTCAAACAAGGCTTCACCCACCTCTTCGTGGACCGCCAGTTCAAGGACGCCGAATCCTTCACCCGCCTCGAACGCTTCAAGGAACACGACATCGACGTCGTCATCGAAGTGATCAGTGATCAGTGCCGAGTGATCAGTGAAAAGAAGAAGAAAGGCGCGAAGCACCCACTGATCACTGATCACCGATCACTGATCACTTCCCTTACCCGCGCCCTCGAAATCGGCAAAGGTCTCGTCAAACTTTTCACCGCTGACAAAAAATTCCTCCTCCTCTCCACCAACGCCGCCTGCCCGTCCTGCAACACCTCCTACGACGACCTCGACCCCCGCCTCTTCTCCTTCAACTCCCCCCACGGCTGGTGCCCCGAATGCCGCGGCCACGGACGCGTCCCCAAGCGCCGCCGCCACCTCGACACCTCCCGCTTCGACTCGGTCCTCGAAGCCGAACTCGACGCCGACCGCACCCTTGCCCGCATGGACGAAGAAGAACTCGTCCAGTGCCCCACCTGCACCGGCTCCCGCCTCAACCCCGTCGCCTCCAACGTCCGCCTGCACGCATCATCCAAGCCTGCTGCCGCAGGCAGCCGTGGCTGGGACTTGAAGTCCCAGTCCGTCGTGGGGACATCCTGTCCCCACTCATCCATCTCGGAAGTCTCCACCCTCACCATCAACCAGGCCGCCGCCCACTTCTCAAAACTCAAATTCACCGACCCCCGCCAGAAACTCATCGCCCGCGACATCCTCCCAGAGATCCACCAGCGCCTCGCCTTTCTTCAGGAAGTCGGCCTCGGCTACCTCCAGCTCGACCGTTCCGGCAACACCCTCTCCGGCGGCGAATCCCAGCGCATCCGCCTCGCCGCCCAGCTCGGCTCCAATCTCCGCGGCGTCCTCTACGTCCTCGACGAACCCACCATCGGCCTCCACCCCCGCGACAACGCCGCCCTCTTGAAAACCCTCACCGCCCTCCGCAACCACGGCAACTCCCTCATCATCGTCGAACACGACGAAGACACGATTGCGGCGGCCGACCACTTGATCGACCTCGGACCAGGTGCGGGCCGCCTGGGCGGTGAAATCGTCTATCAAGGAAAACCGCCGCAAGTGATCAGTGATCAGTGCCGAGTGATCAGTGGAAAGACAAAGAAAAGCGCGAAGCACCCACTGATCACTCATCACTGCTCACTGATCACTTCTTCCCCCCCCCTCCACGCCCTCGCCACCCCAATCACCCACCCCACCCGCGGCACCCGCCGCCCCGTCAAAAAGACCCACCCGCACCTCACCCTCACCGGCTGCCACGCCAACAACCTCAAGAACATCGACGTCTCCATCCCCCTCGGCCGCCTCACCGTCCTTACCGGCATCTCCGGCTCCGGCAAATCCACCCTCATGCACCAGTGCTTCGCCGTGGCCGCAGCCTCCGGCTCCGGTTCAAAACGCAACGTGACCGGTGCCTCCGGCTCAGGCTCTTCCCGCAAGACAAACCTGCCATTCAAATCCGCCTCCGGCTTCAAAAAAATCAAATCCACCTACGAAGTCGATCAATCCCCCATCGGCAAAACCTCCCGCTCCTGCCCCGCCACCTACGTCAAAGTCTTCGATCACATCCGCGCTCTCTTCGCCCAGCTCCCCGAAGCCCGCATGCGCGGCTTCGACGCCTCCCGTTTCTCCTTCAACACCGAGGGCGGGCGCTGCCCGGACTGCAAAGGCAACGGCCGCGTCAAACTCGAAATGGACTTCCTCCCCTCCACCTGGGTCCACTGTGAATCCTGCGACGGCCTCCGCTACAACCCCGGCACCCTCGACGTCACCCTCCGCGACAAACACATCGGCCACGTCCTCGCCATGACGATCGACGAAGCCGCCGGTTTCTTCGCCCCCCACCCCCGCATCGCCGCCCCCCTCCAGCTCATGGCCGACACCGGCCTCGGCTACCTCCAGCTCGGCCAGCCCTCCCCCACCCTCTCCGGCGGCGAAGCCCAGCGCATCAAACTCGTCTCCGAACTGATCAAAGGCCGCGGCGCGAAAGCCCGCATCTCAAATCTCAAATCCCGAATCTCAAATCTCTACCTCATCGAGGAACCCACCGTCGGCCTCCACCACGAGGACATCCGCCGCCTCATCGACATCCTCCACCGCCTCGCCGACGAAGGTCACACCGTCGTCGTCATCGAGCACCACATGGCCGTCGCCGCCGAGGCCGACTGGATCGTCGATCTCGGCCCCGAGGCCGGCCAAAACGGCGGCAGAATCATCGCCCGGGGCACGCCCGAAAAGGTCGCCAAATCCAAGCGCTCCCGCACCGCCCCGTTCCTCGCCGCCGCGCTTCAGGATGGCACGTGAAAAACCCGGGATTCCTGCTCCCGCCGCGCTGCTGAAAGACGTCACCCGCGAAATTGGTATCCCTTCTCACCCAATCCCACATCAGCACAACCCAATGAACCGCCGCCACTTCATCCGGATCATCGGAGGCACCGCCTTCACATCCGCCGTCGCCCCCAACTACCTCTTCGCCTCCCAGGGCAACGGCCCGTCCGGCGTGCTCGTCGAGGCCAGCTCGTTCGCCGACATGGGCGGTTGGAAGCTCGACACCCAGTTCTACCAGCAAATGGGCGGCAACGTCCTCCTCGCCCACGGCATGGGCGAACCGGTCGAAAACGCCAAAACCAAATTCACCATCCCCGCCGCCGGCAAATGGCGCACCTGGGTCCGCACGCGCGACTGGTGCCCCGGCGATTGGGAAGCCCCCGGCCGCTTCAAAATCAAGGTCGATGGCGACGAACTCGCCCCCGTCTTCGGCACCGAACCCGGATGGGCGTGGCAATCCGGCGGCGAAGTCGAACTCACCGCCGGCGAACACACCCTCGAACTCGAAGACCTCACCGGCTTCGACGGACGCTGCGACGCCGTGTTCTTCACCCGGGACGAAAACCCCACCCTCCCCAACGACGACCTCCCACAACTCGCCGCCTGGAAAGACCGCGTCACCGGCCGCGCCGACTTCGAAATCGAGGAAAAATCCTACGACGTCGTCATCATCGGCGGCGGACTCTCCGGCTGCGCCGCCGCCCTCGCCGCCCGCCGCGAAGGCCTCAGCGTCGCCCTCGTCCAGGACCGCCACCTCTTCGGCGGCAACACCAGCGAGGAAATCCGCGTCCACACCCTCGGCATCAGCGGCAAAAGCGAGGACATCATCTCCAAAATCGACACCACCGTCCACTACCCGAATGGCGACGAAATGGCCAAGGAGGACCAGGTGAAGCGCGAGCGCTCCATGGACGAATCCGGAGCCGATCTTTTCCGCAGCCACATGGCCGTCGGCCTCGGCAAGGACGGCGACAAGATCACCAGCGTCGAAGCCCGCGACATCCGCACCGGCATCATCCGCCGCTTCACCGCCCCCGTCTTCATCGACGCCACCGGCGACGCTTGGCTCGGCTACTGGGCCGGTGCCGACTTCCGCTATGGCCGCGAATCCCGCGAAGAATTCAACGAAGGCTGGGACCGCTACGGCGAACGCTGGAGCCCCGCCGAGCCGGACAACAAGATCCTCGGCACCAGCGTCATCTGGAACTCCGAACAAACCCACACCCCGTCCCGATTCCCCGAAGTCCCATGGGCGCTCCCCGTCGCCAAAAACCACGAGGCCATCAACGGCAACTGGTATTGGGAATACTCCGCCGACCACCTCCACCAGATCGACGACGCCGAGGAAATCCGCGACCACCTCCTCCGCGCCATTTTCGGTTCCTTCGCCAACGCCAAACGCCACCCGAAACACGCCACCGTCCAGCTCAAATGGGTCGCCTTCAACGGCGGCAAACGCGAATCCCGCCGCCTCATGGGCGACCACATCTACACCATGGGCGACGCCACCTCCCACACCGGGTTCCCCGACACCGTCGTCGAGGAGACCCGCGCGCTCGACGGCCACTACCAGCGCGCCGACACCGGCTCGCCGCTCGACTTCCTCTCCCGTGCCATGTTCCTGCGGCTCGACGAGCCATACTACATCCCCTTCCGCTGCTTCTACTCGCGCAACATCCCGAACCTCATGATGGCCGGGCGCTGCTTCAGTTGCTCCCACGTCGGTCTCTCCGGCCCGCGCGTCATGCGCACCTGCGCGCAGATGGGCGTCGCCACCGGATACGCCGCCGCCGTCTGCAAAAAACACGGCGCCCTGCCCCGCGAAGTCGGCGAAAAACACATCGGCGAACTCCGCACCCTCATCGGCTACGTGGCATGATGCGCCACTGGGTCAACTTCGGGCTCGTCTTCAGCTTCGCCGCCCTCACCGTCACGGGTGTCATGGCGTATGCCCTGCCGTTCTCCATCGTCACCGCCCGCGTCCACATCATCTTCGGCGGCCTCACCATCCTGCTCGTCATCCTCCACACCCTGTCGCGCACCAGATACTTCTCCTCCAAACTCAAGGGAAAATCCGCCTCGCGCGGCATGGTCGCCGCCGTGGCCGTCGGCTTCGCCATCATCCTCGCCATCGCCTTCCTCGACTTATATCCCGCCCGCGCCGTCATCGACGCCAGCTACGAAAGCCGCCGGAAATCCGAGATCGTCCG
>SLAV01000238.1 GCA_007126655.1 Haloferula sp.
CCCGGAGCGGTTGCTCCGGGCCGGTTTTTCGCGTATGGGCGGGAATCAATCAGTCCTCGGAACCCGCCAGGCGGGCAAACAACCTGCCGTCACCGGCGGCGGCGAAAGGAATGGTGGCGACCACGTTGTTGAGTATGCCGTTCGGCGTGATGACGAATTCCACTCCGTTGACGGTGCCGGAGGATTCCGGCACGGCGGCGGTGTTGATTTCCCAGGCGTCCTCCATGCCGAGGTCGTTGCTCCACTCGACGGCCAGGGCGGCATCGCCCCGGTTTGCCGCATTCCGCATGCTGAACGTGAGCACCAGGCCCTCGACCGTGGTTTCAGGCGCGGGCAGCAGGCCGAGCGCGTTGTCGGCCGGGGAGACCGCACCAAGCAGGAAGGCCATTCCGTTGGCGATGTTGTCGCCGCTGGCGTCTCCGTCGAATGGCGCGCCGGAGGCCCAGGTGTCGTAGTCGGTGTCGCCCGGGCCGGTGTCGTCGGCGACGTCGTAGGTCAGCGTAATGGTGCCCGACCAGGTGCCGGATTCCGTCTCACTGCCGAAGGCATTGCCGAGGAAGATGGCATGGGTGGCAAGGTCGATGTCGCCGACCAACGGGATCCAGTCCTCTTCGGTCTTGGTATCGACGAGCGGCGTGCCGATGACCTCGTCGTCTGCCTCCTCCGGCCAATTGAGCTTGTGGGCGGCTCCGAAGTCGATGATGGCCTCTTCTCCGGAAATGATGAGCGAGAACCCCTCGCCCGGTGTTTCCGGCGTGGGATCGAACAGCACCGCGATGTCGGAGGCGAAGTTGAACTGGGTGGAACCTTCCAGCACGAGGTCCGCCTCGATCCCGCGCAGGATCGATCCGGCGGGCAGCGCGGGGATGGGCAGGTTCGCCGGTCCTTCGCCAATGAACGAGTCGCCATTGATCTGTGTGCCGGCGCCAAGGTCGATCACCAGCGTCTCGGTGGGGGTCGGCGGATCCTCGACGATGACGATGACGGTGTATTCATTGACGGTGACCGGGTCGGTGGTGTCGTCGGTGACTGTGTAGGTGGCGGGATTCTGCACCGCGAAGGTGGGGGACGGTGGCTCGCCGCTGGTATGGTTCGCCTCACCGGAGCTGAGTGTGAATTCCGGCGCGAGCGTCGCAAGATCGGTGTCGAACGGCACGGTGAGCGAAATCGTGTTGTTTTCCTGATCGATCACGCCCGCCGAGCCGGGGATGCCGAAGCTGGTGATGAGCGCTTCGCCGACGGGGATGATTTGAAAGCCGCTCAATGCCAACCGGTAATCATCATCCGCGCCGTCGGCCTCTGTCATGCCCGTGCCATTGATCACGATTTCGCCGTTGCTGTCGGTCTGGACGGTTCGGAAGACGATGTAGTTCTCACCTTCAATGAACTCGCTGCCTATGGATTCGCGACCGTCCATGAATTGGATAACGGGCGAGCTTGTTGGGTTTGCGGATTCCCACCGGCCATACGGACGTTCGCGAACGCCGGGATTGGAATTCCGGAATGCAGCGAGCCAAACGTCATGCAAACTGCCGGGTTCCAGCCCGGAAACCGTCAGTGTGCGGCTGGTCCCACGACCGAAATCGGTCAATGAGCCCTCGAAGATCGGCATGCTGTCCTCTCCACCGGGACGCCCTTCCGTGAAGTCCGTGGTGAAGCTGGCTCCCGTGAGCACCCCGTTGCGGTCCATGATGGTGCCCGACGAACTGTTTGCGGCGAATTGATTCCAACGCTCACCCAGGCCACCGGCGGGCCCGGTCAGTTCGCTTTCTTCGGGAAACGGACCGAACCCGGCGGTGAACCTGACGAAATTCACGTTGAATGAAAACGGAGTGCCCGGATCGACAAACTCAACGGTGGCCGGCTCATCGATCTCCACTCCATCCACCGTCGCCTGGAATGATTCGATTCCGATGGTGTCCGAACTGACGGTAAAGACGGCTTCGCCATCGGCATCCGTAAGCATCTCGGCAGGCTCGATGGCGGGAGTCCCCGGGCCGGAAACCGCCGCCAGTGTCGCCGTGCGGCCGGCCACCGGGAATCCGTTGGCATCTTTGGCAGTGACGGTGATGGCAGACTCCACCACCCCGTCCGCGACAATCATTGAGGGTGATGCGGAAGTCGCGGATTCAGCCGCATTTACCGGCCCCACGAAATTCACACTGGCGGTTTGCGTGATGACCACGTCGGAATCATCCGTGACATCCGTCGCCGTGAACGCCTCGGTGCCGGGTGTGGCGGATCTCACGGTGAAGATGGCCTGGCCATTGGCATCCGTCTCCACCGGATCCGCCGGATTGATCGCGGCATCTCCATCCCCCTCCAGAGTGACCTCCCTCCCGGCCAACGGGATCTGGTTTGAATCCCTGAGTGTCACCGTGACCGTGGCTTCCGTCGCATCATCCGCCGGGACGAAAGCCGGAGATGCGGTCACCGTGGAAACATCGGGATCCATATCACCGACATCCGTTTCCACTTCAAGGATTTGGAATCCGGCGATGCCGCCGTGGTTGAAGCCGTGACCGTAAACATGTGCGGTGAATGACGGGCCGGTGACGTTGTTGTAGCGGATGTAATTTCCGGTGCCGCCGTCTTCCTCGATCTCGGTGAGCGTGGTCGGCGGCTGGCCGGCCGGCACCCGCCAGGAGGTCAGCCCGGTGTCGTTGAAATCGATGTATCCGAGACCCGCGTTGCCGCCGCCGCCGAACTGGCCGGAATTCATGCTCAGGTAGATGACCACGTCGTAAACCGGCATCTCCAGCCCGCTGACTTCGATGATCGAATTGAAGCTGGGGTCAACCGGCCCGCTTGCGCCGTCGAATTCAGTTCCAATCAACTTGGCATCCAGCAGGGAGGCGTTGCCGTCGGCCATGTAGGCCGGGTCGTCGTCCGGATCCGTCGATCCGTCGCGCAGCGTGGTCCAGTTGTAAGGGCTTTGGTTGCGTTTCTCGATGATGGTGAATGTGGCGGTCGATGAATCCGAACCATTGATGGTCGCGGAGCTGCCGACACCGATGCCGCCCACGTTGAGGTCGTCCCAGACGGTGGTTGGCCACACGCCGGCTTCCTTGCCGTTCACCCGGACGGTGTCGCGCCAGGATTCCTGCTGCCATTCATCCGCGAAGTTCCTTCCCGGACTCCATAGGTTCACACTGAACAATTCCTGGGCGCCAACGGATCCGCCGGACAGCAGGACCGCCAGCGCGATGATTTTTTTTAGTTTCGATTTCATGGTCAGGTTTTGCGATGTGGTGCGATGAAAAGAAGGCACCGGTTGATGTGATGATTCCATACGCCGGATGTCTGGATGTCAGACCGGGATGGTGTTGGATATCCCGTATGGTTACGGAATGATGTTCCCTGCTTTCTCCGACGAAGGTCAACAGAAACTTCCGCAACATCCTGACCGTAAAAGGGTCATTCATGCAACTCGTCCCGGTCAAACGCGGGTTTCACATGGATTGAGAAGCGGGTCATGGTTGTTGCGGTTGCCGCCATCACCGTGCTTTCGTTCATTGGATTCATCCGCTTTCCCGACAGCGGATCACATGATCCGTGCCCGTGGGGCGGGATTTTCCGCACGGTCAGCCATCGGCGCGGTGATCCACCACCTCGATGGCATCGGCGAGTTCGTCGCTACCGCCGAATTCGATGTCGCGTCCGCTGGCGGTTTCGATGTTGCCGATTTCGAGAATTTCGCCGGGCCGGTATGGAAACGGGCGCTCGCCGTCCGGTGGTCCGAGCGCGTCGCCAAAGAATGCAAGCGGACGCGGGGTCCCGGAATCATCGACGAAGAGTCCGTCGATATCGATCACGCGCGGCATGTGGCACGGGTAGCCGAAGTCGTGGGCGCCGTCGTTGTGCATCAGGAACATCGGGACCCGCCCGGCATTGGGGGGAATCCAGCGGCTGTCGCGGATGATCACCTCGCCTTCCCAGGTCGATCCGTAGTCCCGGCGGAACGAGATGAGGCGGTTCGAGTGGATGGTGGAATCCTCGACGACCAGGCGCCCGCGCCCGATGGCGTTGAGCCCTGCGTGGCCGAGCGTGCTGTTGCGGATGACATAGTCGCCCGACACCCCCTGGTGCACGTCCATGCGCGAGAGTTCGGAATCCTCGATGAGGATGTTTTTCATGAAATTGGTGGCGGCCACGCCCCACCGCGTGCGGTCGTGGATGCCGTTGCCGGTCCGGCAGTTTTTCATGTGGAAGTTGACGACCATGTTTGCCTGGTAGCCGTAGGTGCCCATGGGCACGGTGGTGCCGCCGGTGCCGGTTTTGTAATACGTCTTGCGCGCGTCCACCTCGCAGTCCCGGAAGGTGACGCCGGCCGCCTGGCTGGCCATGAGGAACCCGACATGAGGCTGGCCGACATCGGTCTCGCCGGTGACGCGGTGGGTGAGGCCCTCGACGGTGGTGTTGGAGCGTTCGACGCGGATGTTGCGCGCCCAGTAATTGGAACGCCCTTTCTCGCATTCGTGCACCATGCGGTTGGCGATGTGGGTGAACCTGCCGCCGCGGAGGATGAGCAGGTCGGGGTCGATGGGACGGGCTTCGACGCGCGTGATCGCGTCGTATTCCCAGTCGATGCCGCCGTCGATGGTGCCGTCGCGGCGGAGAATGAAGACCTCGCGCTGCGGCGTGCCGTCGTTTTGGTTGCCGCCGCGGCGGATGAAGATCCTGCGGTTGCGGTTTTCCACCAGCACGAGGCAGTCCATGGGCGGGCGGGCGTCGAGCTGGCGCTGGCCGCGCCCGAGGCGGTCGATTTCCAGCGGGATTGGTTCGAGCAGTGAGCGGACGCGGAACAGCGGCCGCTTGTTGTCCTCCACGCCCTCGCTGTCGTCGATGATGAAGCGGGTGGTGCTCCAATCGGTGTCGGTGGCGATATCCGCGGTGATGGCGCGCCGCCCGAGGTGGTGGACCGCCTCGGGATCCGAACGCACGGGCAGGCCGTGCTTGTTGGCGTGTTCGTGGGCCCTGCGGATTGCGGGCAGGTCGTCCGTCACGCCGTCGCCGACGGCGCCGAAGTCCTCATACGTGACCACCTGCGGTTCCGCGCCGGCATGGCCCGTGAGGACTGTAGCGCATGCGAGCGCGGCGAAGGCGGCGGATGCGGGGAAAGGGAAAATCACGGGCGCGGGCGGCGGGCTTCACTCCACGCCATGGACGCGGAGTTTCGGGGA
>SLAV01000167.1 GCA_007126655.1 Haloferula sp.
CCGAAACGAGCACCGCCCCAACGCACGGCAACATCCGCCAAGGCTTCGTCTACGAGCGCGTGCCGCATATCACGCTGAAGGCCATCGCCAACAACGCCGAGATCGACGTCATCTGGGACAAATGGCAGGCCGATCTGGAGCCGTTGCGCCAGAAACTGAACGGGGAACTCAAGAAAACATGGCAGGAGTGGGAAATTCCTCGCGAAGCAGACACCAAGTGGCCGGACACCGCCAAGAAGCTCCACGCCGATTGGTGGGAAGCCCGCATCGCCCGCCAAAAAGAAATCGACGCCTCCATCGCCGCCAAGGCCGACTTCGAAACCCTCTACGACAAACCCTACGAGAACAAGAAAGCCGTCCGCGTCGCTGGTCCCTTCACCGTCGAAAGCCTCAGCCCCCACCGCATGCTCGGCGTGGATGAAAACGACGACCTCATCGACACCCTCCAGGAATCCGGGGCCGAATACGGAGCCAAGCAGACTTTTCCCCAGATGATTCTGGAGAACCTCAAGACCGCCGGTGTCCAGCAAGCCCACAAGGAAGACCGCATCACCTTCACCAGCCTCACCCCCTGGCCCGGAGAAGGCAGCGTCTGCGCCGAGGGCCGCTACTTGGAAGGCGATACCGAAAAGCGTGCCGGCATCTTCATCGGTCCCGAGTTCGGCACCGTCCAGCGCGCCGATCTCGTGGAAGCCGCCCGCGAATGCGGCGATGCCGGGTTCGATGTCCTCATCGCCTGCGCCTTCAACTACGAGGCCCACACCACCGACTTCAACAAACTCGGTCGCATCCCCGTCCTCAAGGCCCGCATGAACGCCGACCTCCACATGGCCGCCGACCTCAAAAACACCGGCAAAGGCAACCTCTTCGTCATCTTCGGCGAGCCTGATATTGAAGTGGTAAGTGGCTTGTGGTTGGTGACTAGAGGGGGAAGACTGGTGGCCCATTATGAACACACTCAACAGCTATCGGGACTTGGAAGTTTGGAAGAAATCAATCGATTTGGTGGAACAGATCTACCGGGCCTCAAACAACTTTGCGCCGGACGAGCGCTTCGGACTGACCAGCCAGGTGCGGAGGGCATCGGTGTCGGTGCCATCGAACATCGCGGAGGGAGCGGCCCGGACGGGGACGGGCGAGTATCTTCAGGGTCTGAGCGTGGCCAGCGGGTCGCTGGCGGAGGTGGAGACTCAGATCATCATCGCGAATCGTTTGGAGATGCTGTCTCTGGCGGAGACGGAAGCGTTACTGGAACAGGCGGACGAAATCAGTCGCATGCTTGGCGGACTAAAACGCTCGCTGCAATCAAGACGCTGAGCCATGCGGACTTCCCTCTTTCACTATTCACAAGCCACCTCGCACAAATCACTGTCCATGGCGTGGACGTCTTCAAACCCCAAACCGGCGAAATCATCAGCGACGGAGCCGACGGCATCGCCTGCTGGTTCATCGACACCGACTACAACGAGGAATCCTTCTTCGTCCGCCACGCCTACTTCCTCGGAGCCAACGACCCCTACACCTCCCTCAAAACCACCCTCAAAGCCGAAATCGACCCCGAAGCCTGGTCCACCCTCCACAGCGACACCTCCCGCCCCTTCGACAAACCGAAAAGCGGGAGGATCGCAGTGAAAGTCATCAACCACCTTGGGGATGAGGTGATGAAGGTGTTCCGGGTTTAAATCCGTCCTAGACCAGATGTTTCCCTTCGCTTAATTTCCAGCCGCCACAACCCATGAAGTCAGAATTTCTTCAACCTCGGTTCGACGGAACAAGATTCTCCGAGCACACGCTACCTCTCGAGCTTGCCAGGGATCTTCTCGCCTACGAGAGACTTGTCCTGGACCTGGCGAAACGCCTTTTCCTGAAGGATCATCCGGAGAGACAAAGGGTGCCCAAGGGGTTCGGTGCTGATTTCCATCTGCACTTGGAACGCATCGACGACGGCAGTGCCCGCCCCTTGCTGGCGTTGGTAGCTGCCGGTTCTCTT
Organism: Haloferula sp.; assembly: GCA_007126655.1. Classification (GTDB taxonomy): domain Bacteria; phylum Verrucomicrobiota; class Verrucomicrobiia; order Verrucomicrobiales; family Akkermansiaceae; genus Luteolibacter. The sequence continues at coordinate 1,991 of SLAV01000167.1, forward strand.
GCACTTGGTGATGGTTCCGACGGATACCTCGAAAAAGCACGGGACTTGATCACGGAATGCATTGGCGCTGCGAGTGGACATTTGCCGGAGGATTTCCCAAGCGACCTCCTGATCCACTTCAATCAGATTGGCAGCTCGCTGCGCTCAGACGAGTGCATGGAATTCCCGAGAGAAGGAGGACAGGCGGCCATCCTGAGCCCCGAACGGCGCAAAAATTTAGTCCTTGAGGCTGCCACGGTTTACGAGCGGCCCATCGAACTGAATGGTCCCATTGTTGAGGCGAATTGGGAAAAATCCACATTCCAGTTGCGCTTGTCAGATGGCACTTTGGTCACAGTCCCCATGCCGGAGGTTTTCCACCCCCAGGCGCGCAGCCACGGTGGACGCCTTCGCGATCATGTCACGGTCAGAGGCACCGCTTGTTATGATCCAAGAGACAAATTGCAAAAAGTTGTCTCTGTGGATTCCTTGGAAATCCAGAGGGATTTCCATCTTGCAGCGCGCTTCGATGAGCTCCGGGCACTTGAGGATGGTTGGTTTGATGGTGCTGGAATTGCTCCCGACAAGGACGCCTTGGATCGTATTGCAGATCGGTTGGTCGGACATTTCCCCGAAATTCTGCCTTACCCGGCCATCATACCTACTCCGGAAGGCAATTTGCTCTTTGAATGGAGCATGGAGGGTGAGCCATCCTTGGATATTTCCCTATCTGAGATGACAGCGGAATTTCATGCATTCAGTGATGGGGAGGATGTTGAAGAGAGCTTCTCGCTGGCCATGCCCGACGAATGGAAGCGCTTGTTTGCCGCTCTCACGAAGAATATCCAACACCTGATTGCATGACGCCAGAGACTCTTTTACTTCGACAGGTGCATCCCAATTTCATGGATGGTGCGGTTGTCACCAGTCAAGCATTCATGCCCTTTCCACGGGACGATGGCAAACTATCCGTTTACGATGGAGACCAAATTGGTGCTGCGGATGCTCACAAACATTATACACAAACCCTCGGCAACCAGTCTCGCGGGGTATGGGCCGTCACAAAATCCGAAGCAGATGACGAAGGTGTGGAAGGCGCCCCTGACCCGCTTCCCGGTTTCCCCGCACATGCCAAAATTGATTTCGGATCCATGTCAGAAAAAGCGTGTAGAAAGATTGCCAAGCGTTTGAAAGTTTTTGCGAATGTCAGAGGGTGTCAATACGAACCCGACCGGCGGTAATGATGCAATATGAACTTCCTCATCTCCGACACCTTCACCGACAGCCTTGCCCGCCTCACCGGCGACGAGCAAAAGGCAGTGAAGACCACCGCGTTCGACCTCCAGATGAATCCTGCTGGCAAGGGGTTGAGTTTCCACAAGCTGGATAAAGCCAAGGACAAGAATTTCTGGTCGGTGCGGGTGAGCAGTGACATCCGGCTCATCGTTCACAAAACGCCTGGCAGCCTGCTCCTGTGCTACGTGGATCACCACGACAAAGCCTACCACTGGGCGGAACGCCGCAAGCTGGAAACCCACCCAACCACCGGAGCTGCACAGTTGGTCGAAGTCCGCGAGACCGTGACGGAGATCGTGGTGCCCGTCTATGTGCAGGCGGAATTGCCCGCGCCATCCAAACCACCCTTGTTCGCCCACCGTTCCGACGAGGAACTGCTTGGCTACGGCGTTCCGCAGGAATGGCTGGCGGACGTCAAACAGGCCAATGAGGACAGCCTCCTGGTGCTGGCCGACCGACTGCCCGGCGAAGCTGCCGAAGCCCTGCTCGAACTCGCTACGGGAGGCAAGCCCCGGGCGGCCATACCCGAGATCCAAACCACCGATCCGTTCCAGCATCCCGACGCGCAGCGCCGATTCCGCGTGCTGACCAACGTAGAGGAACTCCAACAGGCTCTCGATTTCCCTTGGGAGAAATGGACGGTTTTCCTGCATCCCGAACAACGCCTGTGGGTGGATCGGGATTACAACGGCCCGGCCCGCGTCTCCGGCTCCGCTGGCACTGGCAAGACCATCGTGGCCCTGCACCGCGCCGCCCATCTCGCGCGCAACCATCCCGAATCCCGAGTCCTGCTCGCCACCTTTTCCGATGCTCTTGCTCATGCTCTGCATACCAAACTCAAGCGTCTCCTGAGTAGTGAACCCCGTCTCGGAGAGCGCATCGACGTCCATTCACTCGAATCCGTGGGGCTACGACTCTACAAGGCCAACTTCGGCCCGGTCCGCCTCGCAACCCGGCAGGATGTGAAAGGTGCGGTAAAATCGGCAGCACAAGCCATCAGCGATCATCGATTCACCCTGCAATTTCTCCTCGCCGAATGGGAGCAGGTGGTCGATGCTTGGCAACTCCGCACATGGGAAAGCTACCGCGATGTGGCACGGCTTGGCCGCAAGACGCGGCTTCCCGAAGCGCAACGGCTCCTCCTTTGGTCCATCTTCGAAGAGGTCATTGCCGATCTGGAAGGACGGGGGCTGAAAACGCCATCCGCAATCTTCACCGCACTGGCCGCGAAGCTCGCCGCGAAGAAATCCCCATACGACTTCGCCGTTGTCGATGAATGCCAGGACCTCAGTGTCGCACAATTGAGGTTCTTCGCCGCGCTGGGTGGCGAAAGTCCCAACGCCCTGTTCTTTGCCGGTGACTTCGGCCAACGGATTTTCCAGCAACCTTTTTCCTGGAAGTCCCACGGCGTGGACATTCGCGGACGCTCCCGCAGCCTCCGCATCAATTATCGTACCTCCCATCAAATCCGCCAACAAGCCGACCGACTGCTCGGCCCCGAAATCACCGATGTGGATGGCAACCGCGAGGACCGCAGCGACACCATTTCCGTATTCAACGGCCCGGCACCCACGATCGTCTCCTATGCGGATGAACAAGAGGAACAAAGCGGCGTCGCCGAATGGCTCAAGGAACAGATCGAGGAAGGCATCTTGCCACATGAAATCGGCGTCTTTGTCAGATCCGAAGCCCAGCTCCCGCGTGCCGAGGCCGCCATCAACGAGGCCGGTATTCCCTACAAAATCCTCGACGAGCATGTCGAAACCCTCAGCGGCCACGCATCCATCAGCACCATGCACCTCGCCAAAGGCTTGGAATTCCGCGCCGTAGCCGTCATGGCCTGTGACGACGAAATCCTCCCGCTGCAAGAACGCATCGAAACCGTCGGCGACGACGCCGACCTCCAGGAAGTCTACGACACCGAACGCCACCTCCTCTACGTCGCCAGCACCCGCGCCCGCGACCACCTCCTCATCACCAGCGCAGGCCCCGCGTCGGAGTTCCTGGATGACATGATGGTCTGACCATCGGAGCGAAATTTCATTAAACGTCAGGGCCAGCCCGGGGTGGCGGCTTGAAACCGCCATACCCCGCACCCGCAGTTTCCAAGACGCGTCATCCACCACCTCATGACGCATACGCCTCCACCGAATCACAAGTGCAAACCAGATTTCGGTCGCCGTGGACGTTGTCGATGCGGCCGATGGCGGGCCAGAATTTGTGGTGGCGGAGGTAGGGCAGCGGGTAGGCGGCCTGGTCGCGGGTGTAGGGGTGCGGCCAGTCGTCGGTGCAGACGGATTCGGCGGGGTGGGGTGCGTTTTTGAGCGGGTTGTCGGCGGGGTCGCTCTCGCCGCGGGTGATGGCGGTGATTTCGCCGTGGATGGCGATCATGGCGTCGCAGAAGCGGTCGAGTTCGGCCTTGGATTCGGATTCGGTGGGCTCGATCATGAGGGTGCCGCCGACGGGCCAGCTCATGGTGGGGGCGTGGAATCCGTAGTCCATGAGGCGTTTGGCGAGATCCTCGACGGTGACGCCGCTTTCTTTGGAGATCGGGCGGAAGTCGATGATGCACTCGTGGGCGATGAGGCCCTGGTTGCCGGTGTAGAGGATGGGGAAGAACGGGGCGAGGCGTTTCGCGACGTAGTTGGCGTTGAGGATGGCGGCCTCGGTGGCTTCGGTGAGGCCGTCGGGGCCCATCATGGCGATGTACATCCAGGAGATGGTGTTGATCGAGGCGCTGCCCCACGGTGCGGAGCAGACGGTGCCGGACTTGTCCTCCAGCTCGCGGTGGCCGGGGAGGAAGGGGACGAGCTGCGGGGCGACGCCGATGGGGCCGACGCCGGGTCCGCCTCCGCCGTGCGGGATGCAGAAGGTTTTGTGGAGGTTGAGGTGGCAGACGTCGGCCCCGATGAGGCCGGGGCTGGTGAGGCCGACCTGGGCGTTCATGTTCGCGCCGTCCATATAGACCTGGCCGCCGTGGTTGTGGATGGTTTCGCAGATGTGGCGGATGGTTTCCTCGAAGACGCCGTGGGTGGACGGGTAGGTGACCATGAGGGCGGAGAGTTTCTCCGAGTGCTCGGCGGCGAGGCGCTCGAGGTCGGCGACGTCGATGTTGCCGGATTCGTCGCATTTGACGCCGACGACCTTCATGCCGCACATGACGGCGGAGGCGGGGTTGGTGCCGTGGGCGGAGACGGGGATGAGGCAGATGTTGCGCTCTCCCTCGCCGCGCGACTGGTGGTAGCGGCGGATGGCGAGCAGGCCGGCGTATTCGCCCTGGGAGCCGGCGTTCGGCTGGAGGGAAACGGCGGCGAAGCCGGTGATTTCGGCGAGCCAGGATTCGAGCTGGGTGAGCATTTCGCGGTAGCCCCGGCTCTGGTCGGCGGGGGCGAACGGATGGATGTGGGCGACCTCGGGCCAGCTCAGGGGGATCATTTCCGAGGTGGCGTTGAGCTTCATGGTGCACGAGCCGAGGGCGATCATCGACTCGTTGAGGGCGAGGTCCTTCGATTCGAGGCGCTTGAGGTAGCGCAGCATCTCGGTCTCCGAATGGTAGCTGTTGAACGCCTTCTGGGTGAGGAAGGGGGAGGTGCGGGTGACGTGGGGGTCGCCGGTCGCGGGGGTGAGGGTGTCGAGGCCGAAAGCGCTGAGGATGCAATCAAGGTCGTCGGCGGTGGTGGTTTCGTCGAGCGCGATGCCGATGTGGTCGCCGTCGATGAGGCGGAGGTTGATGCCATTTGCGGCGGCGTTTTTGCAGATGTCTTCGGCGCGGCCGTGAACCTTGGCGACGAGGGTGTCGAAGAACGGGCCGGGTTCGGTTTCGATGCCACCGGCGGCGAGGGTGGCGGCGAGGTCGCGGGTGTGGTTGTGGACGCGCAGGGCGATTTGTTTGAGGCCCTCCGGACCGTGATAGACGGCATACATGGAGGCCATCACGGCGAGGAGCACCTGGGCGGTGCAGATGTTGGAGGTGGCCTTGTCGCGGCGGATGTGCTGCTCGCGGGTCTGGAGGGCGAGGCGGTATCCGGGCTTGCCGTTGGGATCGACGGAGACGCCGATGAGGCGGCCGGGGAGCTTGCGCTTGAGCGCGTCGGTGCAGGCCATGAAGGCGGCGTGCGGGCCGCCGAAGCCGAGGGGCACGCCAAAGCGCTGGGACGAGCCGACGCAGATGTCGGCCCCGAATTCGCCGGGCGGGGTGAGCAGGGTGAGGGCGAGCAGGTCGGCGGCGACGATGGCGGTGGCTCCGGCGGATTTCGCGTTGGCGAGGAAGCCGGAGAAATCGTCGATGCGGCCGCGGGTGTCGGGGTATTGGACGAGGACGGCGAAGACCGCTTCGTGGGCGGCGAAATCGAACGATTCCCAATCTCCGACGACGACCTCGATGCCGAGGGGTTCGGCGCGGGTGAGGACGACGTCGATGGTCTGCGGGTGGCAGCGGTCGGAGACGAAGAGGGTTCTGCCCTTGGGTTTGCCGGCGAGGGCGAGGCTCATGGCCTCGGCGGCGGCGGTGCCCTCGTCGAGCAGCGAGGCGTTGGCGACGTCGAGCCCGGTGAGGTCGGTGACCATGGTCTGGAAATTGAGCAGCGCCTCGAGGCGGCCCTGGGCGATTTCGGCCTGGTATGGGGTGTAGGCGGTGTACCAGCCGGGGTTTTCGAGGATGTTGCGCTGGATCACGCCGGGGGTATGGGTGCCATGGTATCCCATGCCGATGAAGCTTTTGAGCACCCGGTTTTCGCCCATGACGGACATCAGGCGGTCGAGCGCCTCGTTTTCGCCGAGGGCCTCGGGCAGTTGGAGGGCGGCGCCGAGACGGATGCCGGCGGGGACGGCGGTGTCGATGAGGGAACGAATCGATTCGTATCCGATTTCGCCGAGCATGGCGTCGATTTCCGGCGAGGCGGGACCAATGTGGCGGCTGCGGAAATCCTGGCGGGCGTGTGAGGTGGTGGTGGATGACATGGCTTGCATGGGGCGGACTTCCCGTCCGCGCCACACCCATAATGGAATCCGCGGTCCTTGCAACTCCAGCCGGGCGATAATCCCGGAATTGTCCGCGGCCCTTGCATGGAACGCCGGGGGCGGGTAGGGGAGGGCGCATGATTCGATTTCACATTTTCGGCATCCCGGTGACGGTGCATCCTTTTTTCTGGCTCACCCTGGTGTTGATCGGCGGGATGGGGGTGGACACGCGCGACGGGATGATCTTCATCCTGTTTTTCCTGGCGGCGGGCTTTGTTTCGATCCTCGTCCATGAGCTGGGTCACGCGCTGATGGCGGTGAAGTTCGGCGCGCGGACCGAGATCGTGCTGCAGGCGTTCGGCGGCTATGCGGCGTATTCCGGGGTGCGGATGACGCGCAAGCAGAGCGCGATCATCACGGGGGCGGGGCCGCTCTTGCAGATGATTCTCGGCGGGGTGTGCGTGTGGCTGTTGAACGTGGTGCCGGCCATGCCGGACAACGCGGTGACGTTTTTCACGCTGATCGCGGTGATCAGCTTTTTCTGGGCGATCCTGAACCTACTGCCGGTGCTGCCGCTGGACGGCGGGCGGCTGGTGGAGGCGGCGCTCGGGCCGTCGCGGGTGCGTCTGACGCTGACGATTTCGATCGCGACGGCGGTGACGATCGGGCTGTTGGGATGGATGGTCTTCCAGACCATCCTGCTGCCGATTTTCATGGGGTATTTCGCCTGGCTCTCGTATCAGGAGCTTAAGAACCGCCGGTGGTGAAAGAGCACTTGTGGTGGTTAGGGGCGGCGTGATGCCCTGCTCAGCGGGCGAGCATGGAGCGGGTCTGGTCGATCCCAAGGTCGCGCTGCTGCCGCCAGTCGATGATCTCCGGTTCGACGAAGGACTCGCGGCGGTATTGGGTGTGGGCATGTTCGGGCCGGTCGTGGCGGCGGGCACCATCCTCGCGAGAGGCTCCGGTGCGAAAGCCGGAGGTGCGGTATTCGCCCGGCGTGCGGGCTCTTGCCGATGCGTCGCGGTGGGCGCGTCCTTGGGCGGCGGCGGTCGTCTGGAAGCGCGAGCCGTCGGTATCGCCGTCGTATTCGCGCGGGGTGTCGGAGGCGGAGCGGGTCCATTCGGCGGCGCGGTATTCGCGGGTACCGAACCGTTGGTCGGAGAACGGGTTGTTGTGGCGGTCGATGCCGGAGGCGGTGCGGTTCTCGAACTGGCTGCGGCGGTTGTTCCGCGGCACCCACTGGCCGCTGGAGTCGCGGACGTATCCCTGCTCCTGGTTGAGGCGCTGGCTGAGCGGGGCGAGTCCGTTGCCCGATTCGGAGGCGGCGAGGTTGCGGCCCTCCCCATCCGAGCCGGCACCACATGCCGCGAGCAGGACGCACGAGCCGAGGGCGGTGAGAAGTCGGATCCGGAGTGGTTTCATTGGAACAGGGTTTCCTCGAGCGAAGGGTCGGGAACGGCACCGCGTTCAAGGGCGAGGTTGTAGTATTCGCGTGCGTCGTCAAAGCGTTCGGCACGGGCGTGGATGACGGCGAGGTTGAAGTAGGGTTCGCTGAGCATCGGGTCGGCATTGATGGCGGCCTTGAAATGGGCTTCGGCATCGGATTTCTCGCCGAGACGGAAGCTGACGGTGGCGAGGATGATCTGGGCCAGAGGGTCGTGCGGGGCGATTTCGACCGAGCGGCTGGCGGATTGGTGGGCGGCGGAGATGTCGCCGGCAGCCATGAGCGAGTAGGCCAGCATGCGGTGCGCGTAGGCGTTGCGGCTCTCGAGTTCAACGGCTCGCTGGAAGGCCTCGGCGGCGGCCCCGGGGTCGTCGAGGCGGAGGTGGACCACGCCGAGCTTGCAGTGTGCGGCGGTGTGGCCGGGATTGAGTTCGATCATCTGCTCGTAGAGTTCGCGGGTGGGCAGGTAGCGCCCTGCGGCGAACGCGCGGGTGGCGGCGCGATCAAATCCCTCGAGTTCGAGGTTGAGACCTTGCATGGCGCGATCCACATCGGCGCGGTCGCGGGCGAAGGGGGAAATGAATTCGCCGTCCACCTGGCGGTCGGCGATGAGTTTTTGTTCGTCGGGTGTGAGTTCGAGTTCCACGCCGTCGAGGATGTCGATAGCTTCGGCGATGCGCTCGTCCTCGCGGCCGAGGTCGCGCGCGGTCTCGAGCAGGAATTCCCGTGCCTGGCGGCGATGTTCCTGGGTGCGGAGCTGGCGGCGGATGATTTCGCGCAGCATCTCCGCCTCGGCGGGGTCGGCTCCCGGATTTCGGGCGAGCAGGGCTTCTTCGTTGCGGAGCTGCTCGCGGAGTCCTGCAAGGCGCTGTTCCTGTTCGCGATGCTCCTGCTGGAGGCGATTGATCTGGGTTTTGGCGAGGGCGAGGTCGCGCAGGGCCTCGGTGAAGGCGTCTTTGGTGGCGTTGCTGTCGCGATTGAGGCGCTCGACGCGATCGTTCGCCTCGCGGAGTTCGCGCGCGAGGCCCATGTTCTGGTTGATCAGCTCACTGATGCGGCTTTCTTCGTTAAGTTTCAGAAGGGCGGCCAGTTGGTCGCGCTCGCGGAGCAGCGAATCACGCTCGTCGCGGATTTCGGAGAACGAGGCGCGGGACTGCTGGAGTTCGCGGGTTAGGGTGGCGATGGTGCGGTTTGCTGTGGTGAGTTCGGAGTTTTTGTTGTCGAGGCGCTCGTTGAGCGCCTGCATCTGGCGGCGCATGCCGGCCACCACATCGTTGGCGACCTTCCGCTCGGCGGTAAGATCGCGTTCGAGGTCGGCCTCGCGCTGGCGGAGTTTTGCAGTCTCACGGCGCATGACCTCGACGTCGGCTTCCAAGGTGGCGATTTTCGCCATGGCCTCGGTGTGGCTGCGGCGGCTCTGGGTGAGGGCAAGGCCCATCGCGGCGCGTTCCTGCTCGAGTTCCTCGATGCGTTGGTTGAGGCGGCCCAATTGGTTTTCGACGGGTGAGGCGGCGAGGCGTGCGCGGAGCGCGGCGACCTCGGTTTCGGCGGCGCGGAGTTGCGCCTGAGTGTCGTCGCGTTGGCGCCGCAGGTCTTGGACGCGCGACGCGTTGCGAGCGGCTTCCTGCTCCGAGCCCCCGGCCTCTTCGAGAATGCCGCGCAGGCGTCCGACTTCGGCCTCGGCTTCCCTGAGCCTGCGGCTGGCGACGGGGTCGATTTCGAGGATGCCCGGGGTTTCGAGCGTGGGTTCCGTCCATTCGCCGCCCGCGCGCTGGCCGCCTTCGAGTTCGGCGATGGCGCGCTGTTTTTCCTCTTGTTGTTTCTCGGCTTTGCCACGGATTTCGTTGATGGCCTCGCGGGTCCGTTCCGAGCGGCCCGCGACCATGTCGGGGCGCCATTCCGGGTAGAAGCGTTGAACGGCTGAAAACATTTCGTCGGCCTCGCGGAATTTCTCCCATGCGGCCAGGTAATCGCCTTCTTCCTCCAGATTTTCCGCGGCACGCACGGCGAGAAATCCCTGGAAATAAACGTCCGAGGGATCGAAGGCGGCGGGGTTGGGCGGCTGCTGGGCATGCAGCGCCGCGAGCGGGAGCGTCGCGAGCACAACTACCATGCGGATGAACCGGCTGAACAGCATCCGGGTGAGCGGGTGACAAAGCATCAAGGCATGTCGTTATGATGAAACAGCGGCGAATGCAAGGCGGAAGGCGGGAATTCCAAGAGAGAGGCGGGTGGCGGCTCCACTGTGGCGGGTCGTCCGGGATGAAACACGGCGGGCCATCTTGAAAATCCGGCAAGATAAACTGGCATTGGAACGTATCCGATGCCGGGTATGCTGAAAATAATGAATACTTCCCCGAATCTTCCGCGCAGACGTTTTTTGCAAATGGGGGCCATGGCCGGACTGCCGATGGTTTTGCCCTCGCGGCTCTTTGGTGAGAACGCCCCGTCGCGCACCTTGCACGTGGGCATCATCGGCTGTGGAGACCGTTTTCGAGCGATGACCGCGGATTTCACCCGCATCTCCGGAGTGCGTGTCGTCGCCATCTGCGACCTCTGGCCCGAGCGGCGGGAATATGCCAAGGGATTCGTGGACGAGCACAATGACGACACGCATTGCAAAATGTATGCCGACCATCGCGAGCTGATCGCCGACCCCGAGGTGGACATCGTGGGTGTCGCAGCGCCCGACCACTGGCATTCGCTGATGGCGATCGAGGCCGCCAGGCGCGGCAAACACATTTATCTGGAAAAGCCGTTCGCATATTCGATCGAGGAGGGCCGTGCGATCATCGAGGCGGTCCACAGCCACGGCGTGCTCGTCCAACACGGCACCCAGCAACGGTCCACCAGCCATTTCCAGCGTGCCACCTGGCTGGCGCGCCACGGGTATCTCGGCAACGTCGAGAAGGTTTATGCGATCTCGCCGGTGGGGATCACCGGCGGCGACGCATCCGACACGGAGATGCCGGATGGTTTCGATTACGATCAATTCACCGGCCCGGCGCCGGAGACGCCGTTTTACCGCGAACTCATCCTGCGCCCGAACACCACGTCCGGCTGGTATTTCACCTCGCCGTTCGGCGGCGGCTGGATCACGGCCTGGGGCAGCCATCATGTGGACTCCGCACAGATGGCGATTGGCAAGGACCATGAGGCCCCGGTGCGCGTCGAAGCCACCGGACGCTTTCCAACCACCGGCGTCTTCGATACCTGCGATTCATGGTATGCCGAGATGACTTATGCCGACGGCAAAAAAATCATCTACCTCACCGACGACCGCCCCGAATGTCCGCAGCTGGAACGGGCCAACATTGTCGTGGTTGGCGACGAAGGGTGGGTTGCAGCGAACCGCGGCAGGTCGTGGTCGAACCCGCCGTCGCTGCTCGAGCGCGCCTGGCCGAAGGACCCGACGCTGCCGCAGCTCGAACGCGGCAGCCAGGCCGAGCACTTCCGCAACTTCATCGATGCCATCCGCGACGGTGTGCCATTGACCAGCCCGATGGAACCCGGCCACCTGTCCACCGCGCTCTGCCATCTCACCCAGATCGGCATCGAAATCCAGCGACCGATCGAATGGGACGGTGCCAACGAGCAAATCCGCAACGACGGACAGGCCAACCGCATGCTCGGCCGCGTGATGCGCGCGCCCTGGTGCATCAGTTGAAAAATCTCCTCTTCCACAGTCCACGCCATGAAACGCGCCATCACCTCTTCCTGTATCGCACTTGCCATCACCTTTTCCAGCCCGGCGGCGGAGCTCGCCGAATCTCTTGAGGCCTTTTCCATCTATCAGTTCGGCGACTCAAAGGAGCATCTCCACAAAGCCCGACTCGCCACGTTCCGGGGTGCGGATGAACCCGAAGTCCGCCTTCGGCAGGAACAACTGGTCCTCGAATTCCTCCAATCCGACGCCACCGTGGATGCACGCCGCGAGGCCATGCTGTGGCTCGCCAACCTCGGCACCACCGCGAGCGTGCCCGTGCTCGAAACCCTCGCCGAGGATGAGGATTTCAAGGACGTCGCCGCCATCGCGCTTGCCGAAGTCCAGGGGCGGCGGCCATTCATGTCGTCAGGTGACACCGAGACCACACCGCCCGACACCGACGCCATCCTGAGCGAGGACGAACGCGCCGCCCGCATGGCGATCGAGGCGATTGCCGAAGGCTTTGCGAACAGGGACTCCCAAGCCTGGCTGCTGGAAAATTTGGAAAACATACCGCCGCATCGCCGCGTCACCGCCTTGAACGCATTGCTGCGCGCCGATGAATCCGTCGGCGTCGAAGCGGCTGCCACTCTCGAATCATCGGACGATCCTGAAGTCCGCCGTGCCGCCATCCTCGCCCTTGGCACACATGCCGGCGCGCAGGATATCCCGCGCTTTGCGAAATGGCTGCGAAGCGACGACCCATCGCTCCACACTGCCGCGCGGGACGCACTTGTCGCCGCACCGGAACCGGCGATCCGCGGCGCCCTGATGGAATGGCTGAGCGGGGACGACCGCGCGATGCAGTCCAAGGCGATCGAAATCGCCGCGCAACGTGGTGCCCGTTTCGCGGGTGACGAATTGTTGCGGGTTGCCGACGATTCCGATAACCCGAACCAGGAATCGGCCGTCGCCGCAATTGCCATGGCATCGCCGGCGGAAATGCTGCCAGCCGTGATCGACCGCTGGACGGCCGCCGCGGGCAGCCGGTTGGAATCCGAATGGCAATCGACCACCTGGGCGCTCGCCCGCCGCCAGCCGGACTACGAAGCCGCCATCCAAACTCTCCAGGTCCGCGCCAGCGACGCCCCGGAGAGCGTGCGCCGCGCCATCGAATCCATGGCCGAACGCCTCGAATCCGCCATGCCGGAGATTTCTCTCGACGAGTTGCGTGGAGATTGAAGTCTGCGGCGGGACCGCTTGGATCACGGAATCCGGATTGGATCCTCGCTGCCGTCCTCGGCCAGCCTCGGCCACTGGCCGCCGGAGGCCTCGATGATTTCCACCATTCGCATCGCCATTTCGCGCACCCGCTCCGGCTCCGACTCGGCGAGGTTTTCTGTTTCCGAAAGATCCCTGCCGAGATGGTAAAGCTCGAACCCGCGCGGCGCGTGATTGTGAATCAGCTTCCACGGCCCCTGCCGCAGGATAGTGAAATACTGAGAGCGGTGGTCGTGCGGGAAATGGATCAGCAACTCCTGCGGGCGGTGCGTGCCCGGTTCGCCGATAAGATATGGCGTCAGATCATGACCGTCGATTTCCGTGACCGGCGCCTCCACTCCAGTGACGTTTGCCAGTGTGGGAAACATGTCGAAAATTGCGACGATGTCATCCGTGCGTGATCCGGCCGGGATCGGCAGCCGCCGTTGGTTCGGATGGTCCGGATCGGGCGTCGCCCACGCCGCCAGCATCGGAACCCGCACGCCGCCCTCGTATTTCGTGCCCTTTTTGTTCCGGAGTGGCGCGTTTGATTGATCCACATCCTCCTCCGGCGCGTCCCCGCCGTTGTCCGATAGAAAAAAGACCAGCGTGTTCTCCGCCACGCCCAGTGCCTTCAAATGCGAAAGCACGTCTCCCAGGGACTTGTCCATTCCCTCGATCAACGTCGCATACGCCAGCAGCCGCCCGTCGAGATCAGGGTAATTCCCCGCGAAACGCGGATCGATTTCGAACGGCGCGTGCACCGCATAATGGGAAATGTATGCGAAAAACGGCTGCTCCTCGCGCACCGCGCGCCCCATCTCCTTCATCGCCTCCAGCGTGGTCGCATCCGTCAAATGGATCCCGCTGTGGTGATAGCCCTCCAGTCCCGGCACCGGCCGGTTCGTCCCCTGCCCGAAATCCCCGCTGTAAGCTCCCGGATGTCCGATCTCCGACCCCGCGATGTTCACATCAAATCCGAAATTCCGCGGATCCCGCGCATACTCCGTCGATCCGAAGTGCGCCTTGCCCGCGTGGATCGTGCGGTATCCGGCCTCCTGCAGTAGGGATGGCAGCGTCACGTAATCCTCCGGCAGGCCGCCCCGCCGCCAATCTTCCGGTGCCCGGTGGCTGTCAACATTCCGCTGGGTCGTATCAATGCCGCGCGGGTGCACCCAGTTTGTCGCGCGGTGGCGCACCGAGTTTTTCCCGGTCAGCCAGCAGATGCGGGAGGGTGTGCACACCGGCATGCAATACGCGTTGGTGAACTTCATGCCGGTCTCCGCAAGGATCTCCATGGCCGGGGTGTGGTAGCGCTCGTTGAGCGCAGTCACCACCGCTTCCCCTTCATCGTTGTAGAGGAACGGCACCGAGGTGTCCTGCCATCCCATGTCGTCCACGAAAAAGAACACGATGTTCGGCGGCGGGGCATCCGCCACCACAAGCTGGCCGAAGCCGATCCAGGCCGCGGCGAAAGCGGGGAAAAATGATTTCAAATCCATCACAGCGCGATCCAAGACCATTCCGGTTGCACGGGGCAACCCATTATGACCCGCTGGGCTTGAAGCGGGATGTTTCATGAGGCATCCGTTTCACGGTGCCTGTAGCACGGATGCCAGATCCGCCGCGTGCGGGTCGGCATTGGTGAAGGCAAGGGATTTTTCGAGAGCGGCCCTGGCGGCGTCGGTTTCGCCCAGGCCGTGACGGGCGAGGGCGAGGAGGAGGTCGTGCTCGGCGTCGCGGCGGGCCTGGAGATCTTCGTCGAAGACGAGGAGGTTGGGCAGCGAGGTGGCGAAGTAGTCGATGCGGGCGGTCTCTGTGAGCTTTTGTTTCGCGAAGGCGGCGAGTTCCTCGAAGACGGCGCGGGCCTTTTCCTCGCGACCCAGTTCGCGGAGTGAGAGGCCGCGGTAGTAGCTGAGCGGGCTGTGGGCGGTGACGGCCATTTCGGCGAAGTCGCCGGCTTCATTGGCGGATTCGAGGAAGTGTTTTTCGGCCTCTTCGTTGCGGCCGAGGGCTTTGTGGGCGCGGCCGATCCAGTAGTTGACGTCGGCTTTGGCCTGCAGGAGGTGGTAGGCCTCGCCGAGGGATTCGGGAGCGTCCATGGCTCCTGTGAAGTGTCGCAGGGCGGTTTCCGGGTCGCCGTTTTCGAGGGCGGCGCGGCCGAGGTGGAGGTGGGCTTGGGTGAATTGGCGGAGGACGGCTCCTTCGCCGCCTTCCCATGGGTGGAAGCGGCGGGAGGTGATGATTTGGAGGGCTTTGTCGGGGTTGCCGGTGAGGTTGTACAGGCTGGCAAGGGCGACGGTGCAGTCATCACGCTGGAGGACCCGGTCAAGGATGCTTTCGAGATCAGCAAGACGATCGGCGAGGGGGTCGTTGAGTTTGGCGCGGAGTTGGTCGTATTCGGAGATGAGGCGTGGGTCGGCGGGGTTGAGTTCGATGGCTTTCTGGTAGTGGGCGCGGGCGGCTTCGCCGTCGCGGTGGGCGTTCCAGACGGCGATGGCGAGGTTGCGGTAGGTGGTGGCGTGGGTGGTGCCGGCATCGACCGCTTGCTGCCAGACGCGGATGGCGTCGGTGTGGCGTTTGAGGTCGTAGTAGTGGTTGCCGAGGGCGTAGAGGGCGATGGGGTCGGCCGTAGCCGGGGCCGGAGAACCCGGTTTTTCGGAGTCAGAGACTCCGGTTACGGGGGAACAGGAGTCGGAGAATCCTGCTACTGTAGC
>SLAV01000153.1 GCA_007126655.1 Haloferula sp.
CGCCACGCGGCGGACCATTCATGGCCTGCGATATTCGAGCTTTCAGGAATGAGGCCCGGAGTGCCCTACAATCTCATCGCGAACAACGCCTTCAAATGAAAAGGCCGTGGAAACCGTGTAATTGTTGCGGCTGAAACCCGCCGCATTTTGCGCGGCGAAACGAAGGACGCCCTCTTCCACCTCAAAGCTTCCATCGTCATCGATACGCCAAGCCTGGCTCCCGCCGTTATTTGCCGAAAAAATCAAAAACCCCCCACCGGTTTTCACAAAATTTCTGTTGAAGTCCGATCCACTTCCTGCGTTGAACATGCGACCTGCGATTTCAAAAACCGCTCCATCGTCCACATTCACGTCAAACCTGGTGCCCGCTTGGCCCCTGAAAATGAGATCGCGATCTTCAAGGGAACCGGCGCTGCCGATGAACGAATGGCTGCCTTCCTGGACGTCGAGCACGGTGAATGGTCCTGGTCCACTCTCCGGCCCGAGAAAGAGAGGGTGGTCATTGGTCGTGGCGATCGATACGGAGTTCGTCTGCCCTGAAGTGAATGTCAGGGAATCCAACGTGAAGGACGTGCCATCGAAAACGGTGTTGAGGTTGCCTCCACTGCCATCGAAGACCACGTCTGCCCCGGTGCCGGGAACACCGCTGGGATTCCAGTTTCCACCATTCGTCCAGTGGTTGTCGACGTCACCGGTCCAGATTGTCTGTGCGTTCGCATTGGTAAACGAGGCTGCGAGCAGCGAACTGCCCAAGAGGGAAAAGAGTTTGGGTTTCATGTGCAGGAATGATGATGGGAAAACTGTGCAAATGGCAGACTCGCGTGAATGCACATCCCTGGATTTGAACGGGCCGCGCATCGTTTAAAAATGCGACGCGACGTCAAGGTTGAAGTAAGAAATTTTCGCTTATGAACATACCATATGGCGTGATTCGGCCCCGTCCGGCCCTTCCGACGGTTGCAGGGCCTTGCTTTTGCAAAAAGACGCAGACTCCGCGTTGGCCCGAACGTATAACAGCGATTTAACGCAAGCTGATTCTCTACCCGCCCGCCACGGACGGCCCGCAGGATGCGTCCTTGCCCATCGAAAAGCTCCTGTGGAGTCCGTGTGATGACGGGAGCGTGACTTCTCGCCCGCCACCGGGATTACGAGGCTGACGGCTGCCAACGGTCCAATGACCGTCACTCCCGCTCGAGCACGAACCAAGGGGTGGTCCAGTCGCTGTCGTGGTCGGGGTGGAAGCCGCCGGCTTCGATGAAGAGATATTCGGTGCCGGCGACGAGGTCGGTGTGCATGGCGAGGGCTTCGTTGCGGTCGAGGTCCATGAGGATGTCGCCGCTCCAGATCCAGAGCGGCGAGTGGGTGGAGCCGCCGGGGTTGAGTTCGAGTTCGCTGAGCGGGGCGCGGTGGGCGTCGCGGCGGCGTTCGGGGTCGAAGTCGCCGGGCTCGGCGACCCTGGCGACGGTGCGCCATTTGCCGGTGACGTCCGGGTTGGCGACGAACTCGCCGTTCCAGCGGAATTTGCCGTGGTCGCCATCAACTACGTTGGCATCGGGATCCTGGAGTTCCTGCCAGGCGGAGGAACGCATTGGATAGACGGTGGCGGATTCGAGGATTTCGGCGGTGCCGAGCGGCGGGAATTCCATTTCCCGGATCCAGATCATGAGGTGGCGGCTTTGCCGCCCGTGGCGGCCGCCCATGAATCCGAGGAAGGCGATGTCCACCTCGCCATTCTCAAAGTGCGGGCGCCAATCGCGGCAGATTTCGCGCCCGATCGGTTGCGCGCCGGCGCGGCGCTCGACGCTGCGTTCACGCTCGTAAAACAACTCGCCGTTGATGTAGATGCGGTGTCCCTCGCCGGCGCCGACGTGCGACATGCCGCCGATGATGAGCTGGTAGCGGTGGCCGGGCTTGAGTTCGGGGAAGTCGAATTTGCCGCGCAGCAGCAGGACTTCGTTTTCCCACAGCGTGCGCATGGGTTTGCCGTGGCGGCAGAAGTCGAAATCGCAATTGCCCTCGCGGGTGACGAGTTCGCCGTCGGTGGCACCGAACGGCGCGCGACCGGTGCGCCATCCGGCTGCGGCGGGATCGAAGTCGGGATGGTTCCAGTTTTCCATGCCCTCGGGCAGGGTGATCTCGCGGTAGCGCGGGCGGCCGCTGTCCCACGCGAGTTCCTCGGGCGGGTCGAAGCTGTGGTAGTGCCATTTTTTTTCCGTCGGAGCGGGGCCGAAGTCGCGCCAGTCGTAGCGGTCGATGCCGATGCGCTGGTAGAGATCGACCAGGCCGAGCACGCGGGGTTCAGTGTAGCGGAAGCGGCGGGGGACGCGTTCGAATTCCTGCTCGCGGAGGAGCAGCGAGCGGCTGCGTGCGATGTATTGCGGGATGAGCCGGGTTTTGACGATCTGGTTGACCTGCTCCTTGAGCGACGGGCTGAGGTTTTCCGGGTCGGCATCGAGATACAGGTCGGCGTAGGGCAGCGCGGCATCCGGATCGCGCCCGGTGGAGACTTCGTGGAGCACGTCGAGCCCGCCGGGGACGTTGGCGAGCGTCTCGGCGAGGAACTCGCGCATGGTGGGATCGACCTGTTCGTTGACGACGTCGGACTGGTGGCGGATCGGCTCGTAGAGGGTGTAGGACTGGCTGAATTCCTCGCGGGCGAGTTCGTGAACGTGCGGGGGGGCATCGCGGATCAGCTCGGGCATGCGGCCCCAGCGCATCACGCCGGTGATGTTGAAGATGTGGTTGGTGCGGATGAGGTTGCCGATGGCGGGGATCACGCGCTGGTAGGCATCGTCCGCGGCGACAATCGGGGTGAGGGCCACGAGCGTGGACTGGCGCAGCCACCACTCGGGGTGTTCAAGGAACGGCAGCAACAGGTCGAGCCGGTCGATGAGCCATGGCTCGGGGGCTTTGGCGAGGAGGGTGAGCGCCTTGTCCTTGACGAACCAGGATTCCGCCGGATCGGCCAGCATCTGCTGGATGCGGTCGAGGCGGGCGGTGTTGAGCGGGTTGTCGCCCGCGCTGTTGCTATTGAGGAATTCCAGCACGGTGCGGCGGACGCGGGCGTCGGGATGGTCGAGCAACTCGTCGGCCAAGCCGTCGTGATGGCGGATCTGGTCGCGATAGATGGTGCGCATGGTGTAGTTCGGATGGTGCAGGTAGTACAGCAGCATGTCGCGATCCATCCGGTTGTTGCCACGTTTGGAGATGTGCGCGAATCCGGTGGAGTCGGCCATGGTTTCATTGGACAGATCCGGCAGGGTGCCGTCGGGCAGGCGGGCGGGCATCATCGAGGCGAAGTGGTCGTCGGCCGCGGTGCCCCAAGGGCGTTCGGGCAGCTCGAAACGCTGAGAATGAGGGGTTGGCGGAGCGCCGAACAGGCGGAGATTGCCGCGCGGGACGGTGTAGGTGAGGGCGTAGCCGACGCCCCATTCCGGGTCGTCGTAGCGCGCGCCTTCGAGGATGCCGAACGAGCCGTCGAACCGGCGCGAGAGTTCGTAGTGCCAGCGGCGGGTGTCCATGAAGTCGCGGTAGTGGACGGGCATTTTTTCGCGCATGAGCGACATCGACGCGCTGCGCCAGATTTCGCCGATGCCGCCGCCGGTGTGGCCGTGGAGCATGTAACCGGTCGAGTAGAACGCGAATTGCGCGGCCACATCGCGGGCGCGGGCGTAGATGCAATCGTCGCCGCCCTGCGTCAGGTTCGCGGCGGCGGCCATGACGAAGGCGTTTTTGCCGTTCTTGCCGTTGTCGGTGAAGCCGCCTTCGGGTTTGCTGTTGCCGTAGGAGACGTTGCCGCGCCCGGCGTAGCGATAGAAATGGGCGAGCGTGCGCAGCAGCGTATCCTCGGGGATGTCGGCCCCGCATTCCTTCGCCATGAGCAGGTAGGCGGCGCAGAGCACGCCGGCGGCATTGAGATGGCCGCCGCCGCCGCCGTAGGTGAGGTGGGCGATCGCGGTGCGCTGGCCCCATCCGCCGTTGTTTTCCATTTCCACCAACTTGTCGGCGCGGGCCTGGATGATCGGCAGCACCTCGCGGTCGCCGGTGCGCAGGTAGTATTCGCAAATGGCAAGCCCGCCGTAGCCGAGGTGCCACGGGATGGTCGGGACGTTCTCCAGCCCGCGCGCCCACTCCCCGACGAACGCGGTGTCCTCCGGATCGCCAGTGGACATGAGGAAAAGCATGCCCATGTCGGCGAGGCCGAGATCCGCGCCGGGGGATTTCAGATATTCCGCGTAGTCGCGGACGATGCGGTCGGACTTTTCGCAATCGAGCGGCCACGTCGGGCTGTACCCGCCGAGCGCCGGAATGCGGACGACCACTTCCTCGGCCGGGCCGCCGGGTTCCTCGGCGACGCGCATGTTGAGCACGCCGTCAGCGGCTTCGGCCGCGGTGATCATGTTGCCGAGCTGGATGCGCGGATCGATGTCGCGCAGGGATTCGCCATTGATCGATTCGATGATCTGCCCGGGCCTCAACCCGCTTCCCTCCGCCGGCGAGCCCTCCTCGATGCCATGCACGCGCATGGTGAATGCGGGCTGGATCAGCTCGATGGAGATGCCCACCGGGCCGAAGCGATCCACGACGTGGGTGGACCGGCCTGAATCCGGCCGCTTCGAAAACAGCGCGGGCTTGCTGTAATAGGAATCGGATAATGCGGTGCCGGTTGCAAATCCGAGCACGAGTAGCGCGTATAGGGAATGTTTCATGATGAACGGCCGCTGTCGGTAACGATCTGCGGTTGGTGGTATGATGAAATTTGATACGTCCGGGCGCATGCGGACTTATCGGCCATCCTGCGAATCCACGGGACTCCGTTGGTGTGGCGACCGAATCAGCGTTCGTCTCCATCGCCGGAAGCGGCGCGAGCAGGTTTTTCAAACAGGCCGATCATCGAGCGACCCATCGCGGCGCCGATGTCAAGGAAGTCGCCGGCATTCTGATGATACAACACGGCGTGTCCGCCGGGCGAGCGTTCGGGGCCGGTGAAAAACGGGCGGGTATCCACGGCGGCGGCACGCCCAATGGAATCGCCGACAGCGAGCTGGGCCTCGCGCACCGGGCCGACGTGTGTGCCCTCCCAGCCAATCGCTGAGACGACGACCGGCAGGTCCGGCGCATCGAGTTCGCGGCGCAGGTCGGCGATGAGGTTCGGCAGGTGCTTGGCATACTGTGGGGCCATTCGCCCGGACGACGCGTCGGCAATGCCGTGGAACCAGAACAACCCGCCGAGCTCGACCGGTTGCCCATCGTAGCCGGGGAAATACCGGTCCATGTCCGCGAACGTTTTTTTCACGCCGTTGACCAGCTCCATGTATTCCTGGCCGCTCAGAAGGTAGGTGGCGGGGTCGAGCCATTCGTCGATGTGCTCCAGCCCGGTCGCGGTATGCTGCGCGTTGCCGGGGTTTTTGTAAACCTCGGCGCGACCCTCGAAGTGGTCCGTCACGGCGTTCTGGTAGCTGCCGGTGATCGAGTCGCCGATGAGCAGGATGCGCGGCAGCGGCGTGCCGGGGTTTTCGAGCGATGCGAGGGCGGCCTCCAGGCCCTCGACGGCCTTGGGCGCGAGATTGCCGGTGCTGTGGACGTCCGGTGCCTTCGGGTATCCCTGGCGGATCGATTCGGCATGGAAGTCGGTGATCCGCACGCCGTTTTCCTTCATGATTTCGGCGGCCACGGCGTTGTAGCGGCCGGGATCCTCCGCCTTGCGACCGGGCGTTTCCGGGTGCACCGGGGTGATGTTTCCCCAGACGAGTGTGGCCCCGGTGGCTTTCATTTTGGCGACGAGTTCGCGGAGGTTTTCCTCAAAGACGTCGAGCGGTGTGGTGAGCGTGCCGTGGATCACGCAACTGTGCCAGCGGTCGTTGGGCTTGGGATCGCGGTAGGCGATGTCCCAGATGCCCCAGTTGAAGTGGATGATGTCCCATTGCGCGTCCTCGACGCCTTCGCCGCCGCTCGACGGTGGCAGGTAGTCGTGGGCGAGAGAGCGCGAGCCGCGGCGGAAATGCATCGGATGATGGGTGCCGAAACGCAGCAGCATCACCGGCTCGTCAAAGTGGTCGCCCAGGGCGTGGCCGAGCGTTTGCTCGACGCCGATCATGCCGCGCTCGCGGCGCCCGCCGTATGCGGGATCACCCACCGCGAGGTGACGGCCGATGCTCTCGGTATTGTTGTGGATCGGGTGGGCGTCGAACAGAACGACATCCTCGCGCGACGCCCAGGTGCCGTCGGCATTTTTCAGGAAACCGAATTCCGGGCGGTTTGCGACGGCGGTGTCGAGCGCGCCGGGCTTGTCGAGCAGCGGGATCCGGAAGGCATGGCCGGGGGTGCCGAAGAAAACCGTGCGGAACGCATGCCGCCCGCCGGGGGCCAGACGCACGGGAGTGACGGTCGCCTCCTCCTGCCCCGGTTCGCGCCGGTAGGCCTCGACACCGTCCACCTCGGTGACGTTGAACGCGGACTCCCCTTCCCCGGCGAAAAATTCGTAGTGACCATCGTAAGGAACCTCGACCCATCCCCGGACCACGGTGGTGTGCCCGTCGCGCATCGCGGCCTCGGGGAACGGCGTGTAGGGAACCGGCTCGCGACCGCGCTGACCCTGGCGGATCTGGCGCGTGCGCTGGTCGCCAAGCTCCACCAGGCCGGTGACGAGGGGTTCCATCGCATCGTAATCGGCGGTGGCCGACCATGCGCCCTCATGGACGGCGGCGTTCGCGTGTTTCTTCTTCTCGCCTTCGGTTTCGACCGAATTGGGGAAAAATGCGTCGAATTCGCCGTCGGTCCGGCCGTCGATGAGGCCCTGTTCCAGCACGAGTTCGTCGCCGGCGAGGATGAAGAGCCGGATCGGTTGCTCCGCGGCGGACGCGGCCAGCGATGATGCGATGCACAGGATGGCGGAAAACTTCGGAAACATGGCGGTTGGAATGATGGATCAAACGTCGGTCACGGGCCCGGCATTTCAAGCGGCCCCCTTGCCGAAAGCATGTGAAGCCGAATGCCGACATGCAAGGCGGCATCCGGGGAATCCCCGGAGGTTGAGACGTTTCCAGCTGATCCCAGCGGGTTCGGCGTCATTTGCCTGTCGATTCCAGTTGGGGTGGAGGCGGCGGTTTTCAGCAATATCATCAGGGAGCGTGAAGGATTTCCAGGTTTCATCCTCCGCGTGCATTGCGCATCCAAACCGTTCATCAACGGTCAACGAACCTGCCATTTGATATCATGAAGAATAAACATGCTGGTCAACATCCCCGAACCCGCGACCGCCCTGCTCGGCGGCTTCGGCGTGCTGATGCTGTTGCGCCGCCGCCGGTGATTTTCCCACGCACTCCCCCGCACACACTCCGTGCGTAGGCTTTGCAAAACACCCTTCCGAGCGGAAGGGTGTTTTTGTGCAGGCAATCCGTGGTCAAATCGCATGAAGTCATTCCACGGTGACCACCACGTCGTCGATGTATGCGCCAAGGTATCCGATGGAATCGGTCGGGCCGGTGAAATGCCATTCGATGCGCACGACTTCCCCAATGGCCTCCTCCGGCAGGTCGATCGGGCCGATTTCCTCCCATTCGGCGGATGCTTCACCAGTGAGCGACCACACTTCCCCACCGACGACCGTGTCGCCGTCTTCCTCGATCAACCGGACGACCAGGCTGGCATCGTCGGCCGTGTCCACGGCCAGCGCGAACCCGAGCCGCACGCCCGAACCCTCGTCGAGGCCGCTGAGATCAATGGGCGGTGAACGCAGCGAGGTGTCGGTGTCGGTGGCATAATTACCGGTTAAATTCACACCCCAAGCATTGGCGGAACCGTCGTTCCCGCCCACGATGGCAATCACATCCTCGATTTCGGCATCGGGTTCGCCGTATTCCCATGTGCTTCCCGCCCCGGCGGTCACCACGGTGAAGCCACCGTCGTCGTCTTCGAAGTCGGTGAAAAACAGCGGCGGCGGCGGCGGCGCGTCATAAATGCTCAGAGCGAAGAAACGGCGGGGATCCGGCGAAGGGACACCCTCAAGCACGGTCACCTCGCCCGCCGGGACGATTCCCTCGTGGACCGTCTCCCCGTCGTCGTAAACCGGCCACTCCGATACGGGTGTGGCCAGGTCGGTGCTGGACAGCAGGTCGTATAGCTTGCCGGACTCGCTCTCCCACTCGAAATCATAAGTGCCGGGGGTGTCGGTATTCCGGGTGATGAAAAACGACGGGGGCGACACCTCCACCGGAGGATCGCCGTCGGTCGCGAGTTCGAACGACTTGATGGCGACATTCCCGTCGGGCTGGAAGGCGGAGAAACCGACGCCTTGAATGCCGTTGATGATGCTTTCGCTCAGTGGCGTGCTGGTTAACATGCTCCACTCCGACGCATCCGGATCCTTGTAAAGAAAGCTGGCCGTGTCCTCCGGCATGTCGATCACCACCCGCAGATCGAGCACGTTGTCCACACCGGTCGCGGTGGTATCGCCCGCGTCGAGAAAATTGGTCGCACCAGGTCCCCGGAGGGCGCGCACTTCGTTGTTTCCGCGCCACAACATCCAGTAGGTGCCGACGCCCGCATTGTTGTATCTGGCGCTCCCGGTCTGGGAGTTCCAGCCGATGGCGATCCATTGATTGGCACTCTCCGGGTGATTGTTCACCACCCTTGCCGTGAGCGTGTACGTGCGCTCGGGATCGAACTCCGGCATGGGAAGATTCGCCGACATGTCACCATTGATTGTGACAATACCTTCTTCGGTATCCTTGGTCGCCGATCCCGCCGCCCAGGTTTCATCGTCCGGGCGGACCTGCGGCGCCTGTTCGTTCAAGGCCCCGTCGCTGCCGCCGGTGAAAGCGTCGAAGTAAACAGATGACTGGGCGAGTGCCGGTCCGGCAGACAGGGCACAGGCCCACAGTGCAATGAGCAGTTTCGATTGATGGGTTTTCATTTTATTGCCGATGATCTTGATCATATCCCACGCTCGTGCGTGTCATATCCATCCATAGTTGGAACATCCGGTCCGCTGACCAAGGCAATTTGATCATCGCAACCACAACTGAAAAAGACAGGCATGCCACTTCACTGTCATCCACGTCTTGCCAGTGCGGAAACGGTAGCACAACTTGGAAGAATGAGAGATTTCCGCGTTCTCACGGCATCCGAGCAATTGGCGGACTACTTGCGCGGCGAATTGTCACGCGGCACATGGACCGGTGTGATGCCCGGCGAGGACCGCCTGCTGGCGCGGCTGGGCGTCGGGCGCGCCACAATCAAGGCGGCGCTGCGCCAGCTTGAGGACGAGGAGGCTCTCGTGAGCCGCGGAGCCGGGCTGCCCAGGGAGATCGTGCCGCCGAAGGATTCCGGGATGGCGAAGACGCTACGGGTGAGGATCCTGCTCTATGAAGGCGTGGACCGGACACTGCCTGAGAATGTGGAATTGCTCGCGCGCCTGCAAGGGGCCGGACATGCGGCGAGTTTCGCGAACAAGTCGCTCAGGGATCTGGGCATGCGGGCGGAGCGGGTGGCCAGGTTTGTTGCGGGCGAGCCTGCCGACGCGTGGGTGGTGTCCGCGGCATCGCGCGAGGTGCTGGAGTGGTTCTCGCGGCAGGAGTTCGCGGCGATCGCCATGTTCGGGAGGTTCTCGGGTTTGCCGATCGCCGCCGTCAGCCCGTGGAAGTCCCCCGCCATGGTGGCCGCCGTGCGCAGGCTGGTGCGACTCGGACACCGCCGCATCGTGATGTTGACCCATGAAGAACGCCGCAAACCGAATCCCGCCTTGTTCGAACAGAATTTCCTCAATGAAATGAAGGCTTTGGGATTGCCGACCGGGCCGTACAACCTGCCGGACTGGGAGGACAGCCCCAACGGCTTACGGAATTGCCTCGATTCGCTCTTCCGGCACACGCCGCCAACGGCGTTCATATTTTGCGACAGCGGGTTGTTCCTGCTGCCGACCTACCAGTTTCTGACGTGGCTGGGGCTGCGGATTCCCGAGGACGTGTCACTGGTGGCCGATGAAACGGAAGCGGCCTTCAAATGGTGCGATCCGGTGATCACCCACATGCGCTGGGACCACAGGCCGGTGGTGCGGCGGATCCTGCGCTGGGCACAAAACGTCAAAGAGGGCCGTGAAGACCGGCGGCAGGCGCTGTTCGACGTGGAACTGGTCGAGGGCGGAACGATGGAACCCGCGCCACAGGAGGGTTCGTGAGGACGGGATCGCGGGAAGCAGAGCGGGGTTCTCAACCGGCCTCTCCGTGCCAGCTCCAGAGCGTGGCATCGAGTTCGTGCCTCGCCGCCCTGGTCAGGGCCTCGGCATCCACCCCCGGATGCAGAACGGCGAAAACCACGGACCCCGACCCGCTCATGAGTGCCGCCCGGCATTCGGCGCGCAGGGCCAGCCAGAGTTTCAATTCGGCGAGCAACCGGTGCTTCGCGAAAACCGGACGTTCAAGGTCGTTCACGAGTGTCAGCCCGTCGATTCGCGAGGGCTCCATGGGGATGCCGGGGATCGCGGCGACGCCGGGGTCCAGCGCGCGGCGGTAGGCGTCGGCCGTGGCCACCGGAAACGATGGCTTGAGCAACAACACCGGCAACGGCCCGGTGGACGGCGGCCCGGAAACGGGCGTCACCACCTCGCCGCGACCGGTGCATCGCGCGGGACCGGATTGAAGGAAAAACGGCACGTCCGAACCAATGTCCGCCGCCAGCTCGCGGAGCGCGTCGTCGTCCAGCGCGGTCCCGTGCAATTCGCGCAGTCCGAGCAGGGTTGCCGCGGCATCGCTGCTGCCGCCGCCCAGGCCCGCCCCGCTGGGGATACGCTTTTCCAAATGGATGCGCGCGCCAGCGTCGATGCCCGTCGCCTCCGCGAATGCGTTCGCCGCGCGGACAACGAGGTTCCCGCCGTCGGTCGGCAGTGTGGCATCGTTGCAGCTGAGGCGCGTGCCACCGACCGCGGGTTCCAGGGTGAGCACGTCGTGCAACCCTGGCAGCGGCACCATCAGCGTGTCGATTTCGTGAAATCCGTCCCCGCGCCGCGCGATGACGCGCAGCGAAAGGTTGAGTTTGGCGGGGGCCTTCCGGGTGACGGTTTGTGATCCGTGATTCATGATTCCAGTCGGATGATGGCCAGCATGCGGCCGGTTTTGCCAAGTTCGCGGCGGTAGCTGTAATGCCGTTCGGGATCCGCGGCGGTGTTGATACCGCAATCGGCGAACCGCCCCACCCCGTGCCGACCGGCCTGGCGCGCGATCCCGGCGGCGAAATCCACTTCGTAATCCGGCGGGCGGATGCACGGGCCGAGCACCGCCGTCACGTCGCCCGCCACCGTGCCGAACCGGTGGTGCATCACGGCGATCCCCGCGCCAAACACATCGCCCTCGGTGCCTTTTTTCCCGGAATGCACAAGCCCGGCCACGCGCCGCACCGGATCACACAGCCAGAGCGGACCACAATCCGCCACGTATATCCCGAGCGTCACCCCCGGCGTATTTGTCACCAGCCCGTCGGCACCCGCCGCGCACGGCAGGCCGTCGGCCGCGGTTACGGTCTCCGCGCCGGGAACCACCACCACCCGGGTTCCATGCACCTGCTCGGCGCGATGGAATCCGTCCGCGCCGGAATCCGCGAGCCAACGCTCGTGGTGCGGGCGAAGCCGCCGCATCGCTTCATCACGGTCGCACGACACATCCACCCCGGGAACGCGCCCGAGCCAGCCCACGGTCAAGCCCGGCAGCGCGCGCAGGGGATCAAGAAACGATAATGCCTCCGCCACGCCGACGAGCGTAACGGAGGCACGGGTGATTGGCGAGCAGGATCGCCGGACGGAATCAGGCCGGCACCCGACCGTTCAGCGCGCGCTCCGCGTGCTGGACGTTTTCCGATTCCTCTTCGTCCATCGCCGCGAGCATGTCCGCCAGATCGCTGGCGATCTCCTTGCGCATCCTCGCCACCAACTGCGTGCCGGCGCGGGTGATGCGGACCATGATCTTGCGGCGGTCCTCCGCCGCGTGGACCCGCTCGACGTAGCCGATCTTCTCAAGCCGGTCCACCAGGCCGGTGGCCGCGGCCGTCGAGTGGCCCATTTTTTTCGCGATGTCGGACATCGTCAGATACTCCTCGCTCGACAGGTATGTGAGCAGGAAAAACTGCGGGTATGAGATCTTTCCCCGGTTCAATTCGGGAGAGAGATTCAGAATGCAACTTCGCTGGGTGAACAGGACGAAGTCGGCTAATCGATCCACGTCGGCACGCGCCGACGCACCGTGGGTGCGGGTGTTGAGTTTCATTTTTTGGCTGGTTGTTAGGATCGCGCGCCGTGGCACGCGGTGGGACGCACCGCCAATTCTCAAAAAAACCGATGAATCCGTCCTGGGACTTGGAGCGAATTCGTAAAAATTTTCATCAGAACCGGTGGATGCAAGTGGGACAATTTGAAATTAAGGAAACCTCTCTGGTTTGGGAAGAAAAGAATTCGCCTTTGCTTAAATAAATTGGAGAAATTTTCGTCTAACCCGGATTTCCCACTTCTTCTCCGCCGTCCGCATCAACATCCAGATCCGGCACCGGCTCATCGGTTGCGCCGGACCCGGGATCCTCCGCTGACGGCCAATCCGGTTCCACCGGCTCCGTCGGCTCCGGTGGCGCGGGTTCCGGCAGTCGCATCACGGCGTCGCCCACCGCCACCTCGCCCGAGCGGATGTCCGCCGCCGCGAACTGGCCGAGTTTCTCCCCGGTCACCAGCAGGCTGCCGGTGCGCTCGTCCGCCCCGCGCGTCGTCAGGATCGTGCCGTCGGCCACCCGCCATTCCCCGAACGACTGGATCAGCACGAAGTCCCGCCCGGGCGGCACCGAAGCAACGCGGCCGACCAACTCGACCCGGCCGACGGACCCGGATTCCTCTTCTTCAGGTTCGGTCGCGCACGCCGCAAGTCCGAGGGCGGCGGCAGCGGCGGTGAGGATCGTGCGGATATTCATAAACGTCTGAATCATGGAACGGAGCCGGCGTTTCAAAGAAAAAAACCGCGCTGCGCCAGATGCCGCATCCAGGCACCGAAGGCCAGTTCCGGGCAGCGCTCTCGCGCGATGGCGGATAGCCCGTCCAACCGTCGCGAACCGTCCATCATGGCCAGCAGTTCCAGGTGCGCGCGGGGGAATTCACACGGGCGGTGGCGCGCGTCCACCACCGGCAGGCCGCGCCGCGCGCAGGCCAGCCGCAAACCGTCCATGCGCGGGGCCTCGGGTACCGCGCGCCGCACGTCCGCCGCATGCGTGCGCGCCGCGGCGGTGCCGTCATAAAGCGCCTTCACGATCCGCGTTGCCATCGCAGGGCCGTGGCGCTGGATCAATTCGCCCGCGTGCGCGTCGCCCGGCGCGGCGGCCGCCAACTCCCCCGCCAGCGCGGCATCACGTCCGTCCGCAGCCGGACCCGCCGAAAGAAAACAATCCGCGACCGCCGATGCCGGCACCCGCCCGGCCACCTCCGCGTCCGCCCGGCACAACAACGCCGAGCGAAACGTCCGATCGCCCGCCTCGTCGAGCGCTTCATGCATGCCGACCGGATCCCCCGCGAACGCCGCCCCGTCCACCACCGCACCGCCCTCCGCACGGTTGTCCGCCGGCACGCCCTCGCCCAGCCAGCGCAATCCGTGATGTGCCGCCAGCGCGACGAAATCCTTCAACGAAAACGGATCATTCACCGGTGCAAAATCGTCGTGCGCGAGCACCGCGGCCCCTTTCGCCCGCATGTCGTCCACGATCAATCGCTCATCGTCCGACTCACACACATCGCGCAGGATTTCCAGTGCCCTCATCAGCTCGACACCGTCGCCCCCGGCGGCCTGGATCGCCCTCGCTTTCTCCACCAACGGCAGCCGCCGCCGCCACCCCGCGGCGACGTTGAAGCTCACCACTGCCACCCCGCGCGGCCCGAGCCGCTCCGCGATCCGCCGCAGCAGCGCGAGTTTCGCCTCGTCCGGCACCCACGAAAACACGCCGTGCGCGATGATGAAATCGAACTCACCACCCTCCGCCGGCCCGCCATCCTCGAATCCGCCCTCGTGGAACCGCGCGTTCGCCAGCCCGCCCTCCGCCGCCAGCCCGCGCGCCAACTCCACCGCCGCCCCATCCCGGTCCACCCCCTCGAACTCCGCCTCCGGCCAGCGCGCCGCCAGCGGCAGCAGATGGTGACCCGAGCCGCAACCCAGCTCCAGCACCCGCGCCCGCGACGGATCCGCTGTCGCCAACCCGACCAGCCGCGCCGCCACCGCGTTCACCGCCGGGTCCGCCGACGGGTGGCTCATCGCCGGGTAAGTCCATGTCTCGTTCATGCGCCGCGCGGAAATTGCCCGCACGCCCACGGCGCATCAACACCCGAATTGAAACACCGGGATATCCCGACTACCCAAACAATCCCGCCAGCTCGCCGTCGGTCCACCCCCGCGCATCCCCGCCGCCCGCCTCGTCGATGGCCGCGGCCACGGCCCGCTTGCGCCGCTGCAGCGAAACAACCTTCTCCTCCACCGTGCCACGCGTCAGCAATCGGTAAACCGTCACCGGCCGGGTCTGCCCGATCCGGTGCGCGCGGTCCGTGGCCTGCGCTTCCGCCGCCGGATTCCACCACGGATCGAAATGGATCACCACGTCGGCCGCCGTCAGGTTCAATCCGTATCCCCCAGCCTTTAGGCTGATCAGAAATACCGGAGGTCCATCGGCACTCTGGAACCGATCCACCACTTCCTGGCGATTCCGCGTCTCTCCATCCAGCAGCAACGAATCAATTTCACGAGCTGTCAGTAATTCACGGATTTCCCGTAATTGTGTTTTGAATTGACTGAATATCAATATCCTGTGATTTCCAGATATTGCCGAATCAAGCAATTCGAGCAAATGTTCGATCTTGGAAGAGCGCCTCGACAAATCCATTTGTTTGAATCGATCGTTCTTCAGCAAGGCAAGGTCGCAACACGCCTGCCGCATGCGCAACAAGGTGGTGAGCACCTGCATCCGCGCCGAGCCCTGCTGCCCGCCATCCTCGAGTCGCCCGACCATCCGCCGACCCTCCTCCAGCAGCTCGCGGTAAACCGCC
Source organism: Haloferula sp. (assembly GCA_007126655.1). GTDB lineage: Bacteria > Verrucomicrobiota > Verrucomicrobiia > Verrucomicrobiales > Akkermansiaceae > Luteolibacter. The sequence goes on from SLAV01000153.1 coordinate 15,053, forward strand.
CGCTGGTCCCGGCCGAGATCCACCACCTCGTCGATCAGGATCTTGCCGGGCAGGTCACCCGCCACCTCCTCCTTGGTCCGTCGCAGCATGAACGGCGCGGTCTTCACCGCCAGCCGCCGCAGCGTCCACGAATCCCCCTGCCCCGCCGGCAATTCATACCTCTCCTGGAATTCGCGCCGCCCGCCAAGCCAGCCGGGCTGGATGAAGCGGAAGATCGACCACAAGTCCCGCACGCCGTTCTCAACCGGCGTGCCCGTCAGCGCCAGCCGGTGCGCGGCATCCAGCTTGAAGAGCGCCTTGGCGTGGTCCGTTGCCGGATTCCGCATCAGGCTCGCCTCATCCACCACCACGGCGAGAAACCTCCGGCGCAGATACCAGGCGAGATCGCGCGCGAGGGTGCCGAAACTCGTGAGCCAAACCTCCAAACCTCCCGCCCGCTCCTTCTCCGCCTCGCGGCGCGCCCCGTGCAAAACCCGCACCCGCCGGGCCGGCGCGAACTTCCCGAATTCCGCCCGCCAGTTGCCCAGCAACGAGGTCGTTGCCACAACAAGCACCGGCAATCCATCCGGGTTATGTGTTTCAATCATGCGTTCGATCACGGCGATGGCTTGGACCGTTTTCCCCAGTCCCATGTCATCCGCCAACAGCGCACCCCCGTATCGATTCAGACGATCCGACACCCACGCCGCTCCATCCCGTTGGTAGGGCCGCAAATCGGCATTCAACGTGCCAGGAATTTCAAATTGATTGATATTTAATAAACTCTTATTGTTTGCATTGCGATCATTTTCACGAAGTATTTTAACGCACTCCGCAGACGCTCCTTTTGCCACAAAACGACCGTTTTCCTGTGCCAAATCGAGTTCCGAAAACAACGGCTCAATGACTTCCGTCGCTTCGCGGGTGACTCGCCTTGATTTCGTCGAACCGCCTGTTTTCAGCATGCGCCAAACCTCGGTTGGATCCATCTTTTCGTTTGAATCATTTGATTGAAACGACAAATCAAACTCCAGCCAATCCTCTCCGCTTGCCACGACGTCGAATTTCGGAGCGATGACTGCGGCATCGCGGATTCGCGCCGCCAGACCGGGACCGTGGTGGACTGTGAAACGGGCTTCGAGATCCGGCAGCGTTTCGTTGAGAAAATCGGCGATGCGGTCTTCGTCCCTGAGCTCCCAGCTCGCCGCCGCCTCGTCCGCGCTGCGGGTGAATCGGCGCGATTCAAGCAATCGTTTGATCCCGCGCTCCGCGTCGTGGTCGCGAACGAGGCAACGGTCGCCTTCAAGCGATGGCAGCCCATCGACGACCCCCGAGCCGGGCGCAACCGGCGGAGACTCACCATACCGGACGCGAGGCAGCACCTCGAGCGCGCGCTTTGTGGCTCGGATCGTCAGTTCCACTTCCGGCCTGGCCGCAACGAATGTGACCCCGGCCAGCCAGCCATGGACCGGCCATTCGAGCGCCTCGCCCAGGATTCCGGCCCGCTCCAGGAAATCCCGCATCGGCATCGCAACCGGTTTCCCTGCGGCGAGCGGGCGGAGTTCCGGCAGCAGCGGCGCGGAGAGAATCGAAATGCGGTCTTCTCCGGTCTCGGCCAATGCCGAACCGATCCTTACGACCCTCCCCGCGTCGGGCGTGATGACCACGCGCCCTCCCCCATCGTCGGGTTCCACCGAGGCGACGCGGAGCCGGTCGCCAAGACGGATTTCCACCGCCCGCCCGTCCTGGACGACGCGCGGATGGCCGGCCGCGGACGTCAGAAAAGCCGCCAGTCGGTTGCCGTCCAACTGCAGCATGCCGCCGCCGGGCGCGGAAACCTCCGCGAGCCATGCGCCCAGCCGCGCGTCCGCTTCATCCGGGGCTTCACCACCGGCTTTGGAAACCCTCACAGCAAGCCTGCCGCCCGCGAGCATCCGCAGCCATGGCGGCGGGAGTTCGATCCGCCATGCGTCGTCGGCCGGTCCGGGTCGTAATGGCGGCGGATCGCCCGGAGGTGGTGCAACGCGCGGCGACAGAGGCCGTTTATCGCCGGGCACTGCGGCTTCCCCCTTCGCAAGTGCCAGCCCCACCGCCACGGCGTGGCAGCAGAACGCGCCGGTCGATTGGTTTTCCGCGCACGGGCACCGCGCCTCGATGTCGGTCGGGGATTTCGCGGTCACCGCCACCCGCAGCGGGCGGCGGCCGTCGCGCACCGCGCCGCGCCAACCC
>SLAV01000015.1 GCA_007126655.1 Haloferula sp.
AAGATGGCTTCAAGCAGAGGCCGGTTTGTCGAAGACGGTGGTGTTGAGGTCTTCGACGACGGATCGGAGGTCGTTGCCGAAGAGTTGCGAGGCTTTTTCGGGGGCGTTGGAGTGGACGAGCGGTGGTTCGAAGAGTTCGCCGAGTTCGACGTGGCCGTTGGCGAGGCCACGCGCTTTGAGCATGGAAAGGAAGGTGGCCTGCTCGGGCGTGAATTGGTTGGCGATGAGCCAGGCGCGGAAGTTGTCGTCAATGCGCTCCTCGCGGGTTTTCACATGGGTGAGTCCTAGGGCGGCGCGGATGAAGTCAATGATGGTGCCTTCGGGCGTGCGGTATGCGTGGCGAAGGTTTTCTTCGTTGAAGTAGTTCTCGTTTTCGTTGAGGCGGCAAGATAGTGCGTCTTCTTCTTCGTCGGTGAGGTCTTCGCCAACTTTGATTTTCGCGAGGACGGGGTCAGATGTCTGGGCGGCGCGGATGGTTTGCTCCCAGCGGGAGCGGTATTCATCTTTGTCGATGCGGGTGTCCTGCGGACCGACTTCGACGTAGGTGACGCGTTCGCGCCAGTGGTCTTCGCGTTCGAGTTCGATCAATTCGCCGCCGCCTGGGCCGGGTGGTTTGGTGGTGCCGCCGCCGGTGCCTGATCCGGTGAACGGGTGGTCGTCGGTGTCGCCAAAATATTCGTGGTTTTTGAAGAAGTCGTAGATCACGAATCCTTTCTTCTTGATGTGGGGCGCGGTGCGTGTGCCGCGGCCACGCATTTGCTGGTAGAGGATGGGCGAGCGGACGCGGCGGCACATCACGAGGTGCAGGACTTCGCGGCAGTCAAAGCCGGTGTCGAGCATGCCGACGGAGACGGCAACGCGCGGGTAGGCGTCGCGCTTGAATTTACGGATGAGACCGTCGGCATCGGCAACGTCGGAGGTGATGACTTCGGCGTATTGGCCTTTCGCTTCGGGGTGGAGGTCGTTGAGGATTTTCGCCAGGCGGGTGGCGTGGTTTTTGGTGATTGCGAAGACGATGGCTTTGCCGGGCGCGTCTTTTTCCGTGAGGCCGGGCGCGAGGTCGCGGTAGTTCTCGTGGGCGAGGCGGTCGAACTCCTTCATCATGAGTTCGTTGGTGGCGTGGTTCGTCCAGCGGCGCTCGAATTCGGTGGGGTTGTAATCCTCGCCATCGGCTTCGAAGGGATCGGAGAGCAGTTGGGTGATGCCTTCGGCGAATTTGTAGGGGACGAGGTATTGGTGCCGGAATGCCTCTTCGATGGGGTAGGAGAAGTCGGGCTGGTGGTTTTCGCAGTGGTAGAACTGGTAGGTGTTGCGCTCGATGTAGCGGGCGGGCGTGGCGGTGAGGCCAATGTGGAAGGCGTCGAAATGTTCGAGGGCGGGTCGCCAGGATCCGTAGATGGAGCGGTGGGCTTCGTCGGTGACGACGAGGTCGAAGTAGCCGCTGGTGAAGGCACGGTAGCGGCTCATCATGGTCTGGATGAGGCAGACAGTGATTTGTTTGTGCTGGGGGGCGGTGCCGGCTTTGAGCCAGTAGCTGGAGTATTCGGGCAGGAGGTCCTGGATGGTCTCGATGGCCTGCTTGGCGAGTGAATCGCGATCGACGAGGAACAGGATGCGCTCGGCATGCCCGGCCTGGAGGAGGCGGCGGACGTAGAGGATGATGAGGTCGGTTTTGCCGGTGCCGGTTGGCAGCTCGATGAGGAAGCGCCTTTTGCCAAGCAGCAGCGCGGAGTCGAGCGCGCTCATGCAGTCGCCCTGGTAGGGGCGGACGAAGCGGACTTCGCCGCCGCGAATGTAGTCTTCGATGATGGGGATGAGGGCGAGATCCTTGCGGTTTTTCCGCTGGTGGACGAGGCGTTCGAGGTCGCGCTGGGAAAAGAAGGAGGCGACGGGGCGGGCATCGGCTTCCTCGCAATCCCAGAAGTAGATGATGTCTCCATTGGAGAGGAAGACGAAGGGCGCACCGATGGCGCGGGCGTATTCGAGGGCCTGGGATTTGGCGCGGTAGGGGTCGATGGCGTCGCGCTTGGCCTCGATGACGGCGAGCGGGCGGCCATCGCTGGAATAGAGGACGTAGTCGGCTTTTCGGCAGGGGGAGGATTTTCCTTCAATGTAGGTGGTGGGTGTGTCGGTGATGATCGAGGAATAGGCGGAATCCAGCTCGCCGGCGAAGGTATCGATCTGGATGGGCAGCTCGGTGGCGACCTGCCGTTTGTCCGCAGGGTCCCATCCGGCTTCGCGGAGAAGCTGGTCGATGTTGATGCGGGCGTCGGCTTCAGTGTTGGATTGCATGAATTCTACAACCCCGAAATAGCCGATGGCTTCCGGCGTGGCAACGTGATTGATGGAGACGGCGCGGACGATGGGGGGATCATGCCGGATGATTTGGCTCTTGCAACCGTTGGAATCACATGTCACATGACTGCACAGTCATGCACGGGGTTTTTGCGAAGAACGGAGTGTCACTTGAGCGGTTGATGTCCCTGGAGAAGGTGGTGCGGGCGGGGTGCATCCGGAATGCGGCGCGGGGGGATGCGAATGTGCAGACGTTGTTGAGCCGCCAGATCGCGGAGTTGGAGAAGGCGTTGGGGTTGGCGTTGCTGGACCGGACAAGAAAGCCGTATCCGCCGACGGATGCGGCGCGGCGTTTGGCGGATGCGTGTGGGCGGTTTGTGAGGGGGGTGGAGGAGGTGGCGGCGGAGGCAGGCGGACTGAAGCGACCGATCACGGTGGGGGCGGGTGAGGTGGTGATCCGTCATTTGTTCATCCCGAGGATCGGGCGGCGGCGCAAGGGAGCGGCGCAGGTACGGTGGGTGATGCGAAATTTGCAGCGGGTAAAAATCCAGGAGGGCCTGGCGGCGGAGTGGCTGGATGTGGGGATCGCATCCGGGCTTGAGGCGGGTGGCGCGGTGGAAGTCGCGGAGCTGGAGAGTTACGGATTCAAGCTGCTGCTGCCGACGGGCGGGAAGCCCGACCGGAGGGGATGGAAACGGCTGGCGGATCTGCCGGTGGTGTTGCTCGACGGGGATGCCGGGCTGCGGCGGTTTGTGACGGAGACGGCCCGCGAGCACGGGGTGGAGATTTCGGTGGGCGGGGAATGCACGAGCTTTCCCCAGGCGGTGGACTTGGCGGAGGCCGCCGGGTGGGCGGTGTTCGTGCCGGAGTATTGGTGGAAGCGGGAGAAGGCGTGGGCTGGCAGGGCGCAGAGGCTGCCGGGGCTGGATGGATATCGACGGGCGTTCCAGGTGGGATGGAACCGGAATGTGGCGGAAAGACGGCCGGAGGTGGCGGGGCTGGTGAAGGGGTTGAAGGGATTGCGGTGATGCGGAGAGATACCTGCTTGTGAATGCCTGTAGTGACTATGAATACGTAGCTTTTCGGCATTCAAGCCAGGGGGTTCATCCGTTTCACACCCGCAAACCGGTCGAAATCACGATCATTGCTGGCGATGGTGGCGGAGTGTTCGAGACCGTGCAGGGCGATCAACGCATCGGTGGACAGGTTGCCGCCACTACCCGCTTCCTCTAGCAGGTCGAAAAAGCGGGCCAACGCGTTTTCCGATGGATGAATGAGGCGGACGTGCGGAAATCTCACCCATTGCTCGATAATCTCGCGGATTTCCGCAGGCGAGAGCGGATTTTCGCAGATGCTGGGATGCGTAATCAAACGCGTGACCGCCAGCACCACTACCCAAGGGATGCCGACCGGCTCGGCAGCGGATAGCACGCCCTCCCACCAAGCCCTCGCTTTCTCATGCGATGGCGAGGCTTCGTCGTGAGCGTAGATCAGGATATTCGCGATGGGATCAACCAGGCGGTTGTGGACACATTGGTGAGAATTCGCGGTGATGGTTCGGATTATCTTGGATTGACAATCTCCCGTGTCTGTGTATAGTCCATGCATGGCTACAAAGACCATTTCGATCGACCTCGTCGCCTATGAAAAGCTCGCGGCTGCGAAGCGCGGTCCTGGCGATTCGTTTTCCCAAGTGATCCGTCGTGCGCGCTGGGACGAGGAGCCGAAGACTTGTGGGGCGTTGTTTTCCGCATTGGCGGACATGCCTGTTGCCGGGGATGATGTGATCGATCGCCTTGACGCCGCCCAGCGGCAGGATGCTCCACCCGATGATCCGTGGTCATGAAACGCTTCCTTTTCGACACTTGTTTCCTCATCGATCTTGAGCGGGAGATGCGGCGCGGACCGGGGAAGGCCCACCGGTTCCTCCAGGAACACGCATCCTCAAAAACGCATGTTTCATGGACGGTTGCTGGGGAATTTGCGGAAGGATTTGGCGACATCCATCACCCGGCTTGTGCCGCGATGCTTGCGCGATTCGACATCCTGCCAATGGAGCAATCCACGGCACACCATTACGCGGTGACCACGAGCCGGCTACGGAAAAAGAACCAGCTGATCGGAGCGAATGATCACTGGATCGCGGCCGCCGCCCTGGCTCATGCGATGCCGCTTGTGACCCACAACACGGAGCATTTCGGGCGTGTTCCCGGGTTGTTGGTGGTGGGGTATTGATGGCTGTTCCACGTCACTCGATAGCCTCAAGTCCGACATGGTGTCCCGATAAACCGCAGATGAGCTTGAGGATGGGAAGAGCAATGGCTGGTCGGTACAATGTCATTGAGCGAATTGGCGGCTGTGACGCCTTGATTGGGGACCACACGCGCCATCGCGTGTGCCCTTCCGCGCCCTCGCGGAAGGTTTGGCATTCCGACCGGGTGACGTCCATTGCGATCCCGCACGTCACCCGTATCAGGCACATGCTTTCGGCGAGGGCGCCGAAAGATGCACGCGATGGCGCGTGCGCTCCCCCTTACTTTTTGCCTTCGCGGGCTTTGGCAAGGGCTTCGTGGAAGTGTTCCAGGAACGCCGACTCGTTGGCTAACAGTTCCTGGGTGACTTCGATTTCGACGTTGCCCTGGCGGGCGCGTTCGTCCAACAACTTGCGGGCACCGTCGAGGTGGTCGCGTTGGGCGGCGGCGAGGTCTTTCAAGGTGGCCAGGGTGCTGTGCATCATTTCCAATTCGTGGAGGACGCTGCGAAGCTTGGGTGATGAGTCGGCGCTGTCTTCATCAGCCTTGGCCTTGGCTTTGGTGAGGTCCTTGCGGAGGCCGTCGATGGCTTTGCCGATGGGGGCGAAGTCGAG
>SLAV01000002.1 GCA_007126655.1 Haloferula sp.
AGTATTTCTTCACCGGCGGGCAGATGCCGTCCGACGACACGCTGCTATATGTCCAAGACCACTTGCGCGTCGAGAACCACTGGCGTGTCTCGGGAACCCACTATCAGAAAACCTCCGAGGCGTGGCTGGCCCGGATGGATGCCTCTCGCGAGGAACTCCGGCCGCTGATCCGTCAAACCTACGGTGCGGAGCACGAAACCCGTTGGTGGGTATGGTGGCGCGTTTTCTTCATGGCGTGTGCCGAACTCTGGGGATACCGCGACGGCAACGAGTGGATTGTCTCCCACTATCGCTTCCGCAAACCCTCGTGACACCCGTGCATACCCGGATATTCCCACATCGCCACGCCGAATCCGGCCTTCAGCGGGGGAGGGGGGTGTGGCGGTGATACGCTGCGGCGGCGGCCTCGTGAGAGTAGCGTGTGTTTTTGAGAAATTCCGGCGGCCCGTCCGCGGTACGGATTGCGGCGCGGGTTTGAGTGGGGTATGAATTGGACATGATGTGTCTTGGTGTGCGGCTTCTGACACCGTTGCTGGTGGTGGCGTGCGTGCTGTTCCTGCCGCTTGTGGCGTGCCAGTCGATGTTGATCTACATGCCACGGCCATACCCGCCGTCGACGGTGGACGAGTGGCGGCGGTCGTATGGCGGCGAGGTGGTGGAATTCACGACGTCGCAGGGGCGGCAGCGCGCGTTTCTCCAGGGAAACCTGGAATCCCCCGGGAACCTGTGGATCGTCGCCGGGGGGAATGCGACGCTGGCGCTGGACTGGTCGTCTTGGCTCGCGGAGCACGCGCCGGGGGAGGACGCGTGGCTGCTGGTGGATTTCCCGGGCTACGGCGAATCCGAGGGCAGGCCGAACCCGGAGAGGATCGGGGAAACGTTCCGCGAGGCGATCCCGGCGGCGGCGGAATCCGTGGGGATGGGCGCGCGGCCGGATCCGTCGCGGCTCCGGTTTTTCGGGCATAGCCTCGGCGCGGCGGCCTGTTTGATCGCGGCGGAGGAATTCGACATCCGCAGCGGGGTGCTCGTGTCCCCGTTCACGAGCACGATGGAAATGAGCCGGCTGTTGTTCGGGGTGCCGCTCGGGTTCCTGGTGACGCATCGTTTCGACAATGAGGCGCGCCTGGACGGGATCCTCGCGGGCGGCCCGGCGGACATCATCATCGTACACGGCAGCCACGACGAGGTGGTTCCGGCGCGGATGGGGCGCTCGCTGGCGGAGGGGAGGGAGGAGGGCGTGCGCCTGATCGAGGTGGAGGGCGGACGCCACAACGACATCGGGGTGATGCACGGCGAGGTGCTGGCGCGCGCGCTGGAGGAGGCTCGCGGCGGCGCGGGGCGTTGACGCGCGTCAGAGCGCGGCCTTCCAGCGCCGGATTTCCGACCGGACGTTTTCCACGGAGGGGGAGCCGGGGTTGGTGCGGGCGGCGAGGGCGCGATCGAGCGAGAAGACGTCCTTCGCGGCGGCGTCGAAGGCGGGGTCGATTTCCGGCAGGTCGAGTTGATCGAGCGGTGTCTTCGTGCGGATGGACTCGGCGACCGCCTTGCCGACGAGGTCGTGTGCGCTGCGGAAGGGGACGCCGCATTTCACCAGGTGGTCGGCGAGGTCGGTGGCGAGCAGCATGGGGTCGGAGGCGGCGTTCCGGCAGGCGTCCCCGTTGAGTTCGAGCGAGGCGATCATTTCGGTGTTCACGGCGAGGACGAGCGAGAGGGTGTCCACCGAGTCGAAGAGCGGGGGTTTGTCCTCCTGGAGGTCGCGGTTGTAGGTGAGGGGCAGGCCCTTGAGGGCGACGAGGAGGTTGACGAGGTTGCCGGTGAGGCGGCCGGTCTTGCCGCGGGTGATTTCGCAGACGTCCGGGTTTTTCTTCTGCGGCATGAGCGAGGAGCCGGTGGTGTGGGCGTCGGAGAGGGTGGCGAAGCCGAACTCGGCGCTGCACCAGAGGATGAGATCCTCGCTGAGGCGCGAGAGGTGCGCGCCGCAGAGGGCGGTGGCGAAGAGCAGTTCGGCGATGTAGTCGCGGTCGGCGATGGCGTCCATCGAGTTGGTGGAGACGCCGTCGAAGCCGAGTTCGGCGGCGATGGCGGGGCGGTCGAGGTTGATGGTGGAGCCGGCGAGCGCGCCGGAGCCGAGCGGCGAGATGTTGAGGCGGCGGCGGCAGTCGGCGAGGCGCGATTTGTCGCGCTCGAGCATCTCGACGTAGGCGAGGAAATGGTGGCCGGCGGTGACGGGTTGGCCGCGCTGGAGGTGGGTGTAGCCGGGGATGATGGTGGCGGCGTGGGTTTCCGCGCGGTCGAGCAGGGCGGCCTGGAGCGCGGCGATGGCGGTGGTGAGCGAGTCGATGGCGTCGCGGCAGTAGAGGCGGGTGTCGGTGGCGACCTGGTCGTTGCGCGAGCGGGCGGTGTGGAGCTTGGCTCCGGCGGGGCCGATGCGGCGGGTGAGTTCGGCCTCGATGTTCATGTGGATGTCCTCGAGCGAGGTTTTGAACTCGAATTTCCCGTCGCGGATGTCGCTTTCGATTTCGCGCAGGCCGCGTTCGATGGCGGTGAATTCCTCCTCGCTGAGCAGCCCGGCGTGATGCTGGGCGCGGGCGTGGGCGATGGACCCGGCGACGTCGTGCGGGAACAACCGCCAGTCATACGAGACGGACTCTCCGTATTGCTGGACGAGCGACGAGGTTTCCTGGGCGAAGCGGCCTTTCCACATGGTGAGGTGGCGGCCCGCGGGGGGTGGAATCCGCGGGCGGGTGGCGAAGTTCTCACCGCGGCCCGCCGGGGCAAAGCCGAAAAATCGCGGTTTTTGGCGTTCCGTTCCGGCGGTGGCGGGTCATGCTGCGCGGCATGGACGACGATGAGTTGGTGGACGCGGCGTGGAGCGCGCGGGAGAACGCGCACGCGCCGTATTCGGGATTCAAGGTGGGTGCGGCGCTGCTGGCGGCCGACGGGCGGGTATTCACGGGGTGCAATGTGGAGAACCTTTCCTACGGGCTGACGATGTGCGCCGAGCGCGTGGCGATCGGCGGCGCGGTCGCGGCAGGGGCGGGGGAGTTCGCGGTGATCGTGGTCGTGGCGGAAACCGGGGTGCCGGTGTCGCCCTGCGGCGCGTGCCGCCAGGTGATGGCGGAGTTCGGAATCAGGCGCGTGCTGTTGGCGAACCGCAGCGGGCGGGAGGAACACACGCTGGACGCGCTGCTGCCGCGGGCGAAGGCGGGGATTCTGGATCGGGGGGAGTGAATTTACCGTATTCAGGCGGTGGATCGGGGTTTGGGCAGGATCCGGCCGGCGTGGCGACGGATGAGCGTGAGTAGATGGATGGCGTGCGGGCCGGGCGACTCGCCGTGCCAGACGACGAGGTGGAGCGGGGGCATTTTTCCGGGCGGGACGGGGATGATGCGGCGGGCTTTGCGGGCGGCTGCCCGGTCGCTGCCGGGGACGGCGAATCCGAATCCGAATCCGAAGTCGAGATCGACATACGGCGAGACGTGGCCGACGGAGGAGATTTCGAGCGTGGGCGGCCATTCGACACCGGCGCGGCGGAGCGAGGTGTTGATGTGGCGCATGATGAGGTTTTGCTGCGGCAGGGCGATGAGTCCGGGCGGGTCGCCTTTGCGCAGGAGCGAGATGACGTCGTGCCAGGTTTCGGCCGATCCGGCATGGGACGGGGGGACGTGCAGGACGAGCGGCAGGTCGCCGATTTTCTCGACCAGCGGCGAGGTGCTCGCGGGCGGTTGGCCGGAGAGCAGGCCGATGGCGAGATCGACGTCGCCATCGCGGACGAGGCGGGCGAGATCCTGGGATTGGGCCTCGCGGAGGACGAGACGGGTGCGGGTGGCGGTGTCGATTTGTTTGAGCACGGCGGGCAGGTGGTCGCGGATGATGACGTCGGATGCGGCGATGCGCAGCGGGCGGCCGGATTCGTCGTGCAGGGCGTCGCGGATGCGGAGCATGCGGGTGCGCATGCGCAGGGCCTCCTCCTGGAAGAGGCGGCCCGCCTCGGTGAGTGCGAACGGTTTGCGCTGGAAGAGGGTTTTGCCGAGGTGACGCTCGAGCGCCATCATTTGGGCGCTGAGCGCGGGCTGTGAGACGCCGGCCTTGCCGGAGTTGGCGGCGGCGGATAGCCCGCCCGCCTCGCAGACGCGCAGGAACAATTCGGTGGCATGCCAGGGAAACGATTGCATCAGGAAATCCGATGGAATCATTAGCATCATCGATTGGATGAATCACGCGGAAAATGACAATCTTTCGCCGCCATGAACATCCATTCATTCCTCCGCCGTTTCATCCGCCTCCGCCTGTTGCTTTGCGTGCTGTTGGTTTCCGCCTGCGGCAATTACAACATGAAGACTCCAATCACGAGCCACCAGGAGGTGGCGAAGATGTCGGGCTACCCGGCGTTGAGCGGCCGACCGTCGTTGCGGGCGCCATCGCGGATCGGGGTTTTCACGACGGGCCGGACGGATTCGCTGAATTTCTCGGCGGCGACGCAGGGCATCGAGCCGGGCGGGAACATCGAGTCGATCCAGCAGATCGATCCGTTCATCACGCAACGGCATTACCGGGATCTCAATGCCGTGATCTCCAAGCGCGCGAAGTTGCTGCACGAGGCGCGCTTTCTCGGGCTGGATGTGATCGTGGTTTGCGACCAGGAGACGAAGCGCGACCGCTCGCCATCCCTGGTGCGGCTGGCGACGCTGGGGATCCTGGACGCGGGTTTGCGCAAGCAGGACACGCAGATCACGGTGGTGTGCATCGACGCGCGGACGGGATATGTCTATGGCGTGATGGGCCGGCAGCAACACGGCCGCGCGCCGCGATTGGCGCTGTTCCATGTGCACGCGCTCGGCGATACGGACCGCAATCACATCGCACGGGCCACCCGGCGGGAGGCGGTGGAGCAGTTCCCGGAGTTCTGGGACGGTGTGGTGAAGGATTACGCGGGCCGGAGGTGATGGCGGGGGGCCACGGCCTTTTCATTTGAAGGCGTTGTTCGCGATGAGATTGTAGGGCACTCCGGGCCTCATTCCTGAAAGCTCGAATATCGCAGGCCATGAATGGTCCGCCGCGTGGCGGCTTTTTAA
>SLAV01000005.1 GCA_007126655.1 Haloferula sp.
CAACTACGAAGTCAATCCCACCGCCGCCGCCAGCACGGTCACCATCCTGGAAAACGACAACTTCTGGCGCGGCTGATTTGTCAGTGAAAGCGGCATCCTCAACCTCGAGTTCTACCTTCAGAGAGAATCCGGATCACTCACCATTTCGCTCACCGACGGCACCGAGCTTCTCCCCCAGGGCGGCCTGTCGGTCAGCACCTCGGCCACGCTGAGCGATACCATCTTCCACGTCGAATTCCCCGGCACCGACGTCCTGTCCACGGCGGAAAACCTCGTCGCCGTAGGAACGCGACTGGAGTTGGTTCTGGATGCGGATTCCTCCATGCCCGGCCAAACCGTCAGCGCCGACGAACTCGCCGGCACCGGCACCCTGACCCTGCGCAACATCGCCAAACCGCACCTCGACACGTCCATCACAGGTAATTTCGTCGTCAGGCAGGATCCTCCGCTCCAGCCCGATGGCGACCTCATCCTTGAATGATTCTCCACCGAAGCACCTGCCTCCCCATCCATGAAAACGCTCTTCCTGCTCCCTGGCTTCGGCTTGATCCTCACGCTGGTCGTTTCCTCGCAAACGCCCACGCCGCTCCACCCGGAACTCATCCGCCGCGATGCCACGATCGCCGGACCCACCGGCTGGAATTTCGGAGCCAACATCGCCGTGGACGGCAACATGATGGCCGTCAGCGCGCCGGAGTTCGCCGACGGCGGAAAACGCGGGGCCATCTATATCTACCGCAATGAAGGCAGCGCCATCATACCCAACTGGGTCCAAAAACAACGGATCGACGGTCCCGGAAGAATCGGATCGATCGAAACCCGCTGGGGAGACTGCATCGCCATGCGCGACGGGCTGCTCGCGATCGGCGACAGGAACTATGGTGCCGCACCCCTTGAGAGCAATCGAAATGGCGTCGTCTATCTTTACGGACTCGACGAGGCCACCGGAACCTACGCCTCCCTATCGAGCCAAGTCGGTCAAAACACTCGATTCGGCACGTCCATTTCAATCTCCGGCGATCTCATCGTCGCCGGCTCCTTCGATGGAACCCAGGTCCGCGTGCTGCAGCGAGATGGCAATTCGATGTCCACCATCCAGGTGATCAATCGACCTCACACCGATGCCTTTGGATTTGGCGGCTCCTTTTTACACGACTACGGCCGCATGGTCGCCGTGGATGGCGACTACATGGCGATCGGGTTCATCGGCGAGAACAGCGCCGCCGGAGCGGTGTATCACTACAAGTGGAACGGCACGACTTTCACCTATGAGACCAAGATCTCCGCGCCCGATGCCGGGAGCTGGTTCGGGTTCTCCGTCGAAATCCGGGGAGACCGGATGGTCGTGGCGGCCCCATACGAAACAGCCAATGGCAACGACCTCCACGGTGCCGTTTACGTGTATGACCGCCAACCCGGCGGCTGGATCCATAGCGCTCGCCTGGTTTCGAGTCTGACCACGGATCCCCTGGTGACCGGTGCGACCGGCCTTTTGCTCTCCGACGACGGCAACACCGTCATCGCCACAACCAACGGTGGCGTGGCCGCGACCTGGAAGCGAACCGAGAGTGGCGTCTGGCATGAATCCATCCCCCTGTCTCCACCGACTCTGTCGATGCAGAACGGATTCGGCCACGCGCTCGATATGAGCGGCGACCGCGTGGTGATCTCAAGATCCTCCACCCAGCAGGCCTTCACCTTCGAAACCGACTACAGCAACTCGCCTTTCTTTGCTGACGTGATGCGCTCCAAACTCTTCCACGAGGACGCCGCAGCGAACCCATTCTTCGAACCCGGCAACGCCGCTTTCCGTTACCAGCTCCACCTCTACGAGGACGACAACGGCCAGGTCAAACCCACCACCGCAGCGCTCGACACCTACTACGGCGCGGCAGAAGAATCCAGAATTTCGGAAGTGATGGCCGAGTTGGAAGCGCGCCTCCAAATGGATCCTTTCGGACCGGGATACCCGGAACTCTTCCTCGACATCATCTATGAGCAGACCCGGATCAAGTATCTGCAAGCCCACGAGAAACTCATCGACATCGACATCGCCCGACTCCAGCCGCCCGCCGCGCCCGGACAGCCGGTGATCAACAACGAAATCGTCCTTTACGAAACCAATCTCACCGCCCTCCGGGAGGCCATCGCCGTGATGATCGGTGCATGGGACGCCGACATCGCCTTCACCGCCAGCGGTGCCCCCGCGGGCTTCGATTATTTCCGTACCCATGTCCCGGACCGCCCGCTCATGCCCGCCAGCTATCTGGATGGCGGCGTGCTCGTCCCACTTCAGGACGGCAGTGGAAATGACATCACCGCCCCTCTTGTGGCCGGCTACAAGGACGCCATCCTGCTCTTCCGAATGCTCGGCGACCATGCCTCATCCGCCGCCGAGCTGGCCAAACTCTACCGCCTCCGCTCGAATCCCACCGCCAAGACCGACGCGAAGCAACTGTTGCAGGACGCACGCAACCTGAGCTTCGTCCACGGCAACATCGTCCGCGAAATGTTCCGGGATGAAACCTCGGGCGACCTTCCTGACGAACTCACCGAGCCTCTGGCAAATTGGGAGGAAGGTCTCGCCCGGCTGGATGCCACCTCAGGCCTCTTCGACAACGGCATCAATCCGCTCGGCTACGACGAAGGCTTTCTGCTTCTGCTCCAACGGACCGACGGCGGCAACAACACGATTTTCAACTCATACAATGTCCTCGATTTGAGCATTGATGTCGAACCGTCGAACTCCAACTACCTCGACCGCGCGGAAGGCGATCGGCTTCAGGCCATCCAGGCATATTCGAACTACCGAGGCGGCCTCGACGAACTCTCGACCAGCCTGATCGAAGTCAATTCCGACGCCCTCAACCGCCTCGACCGACTCGTCGGCTGGGACTACCTCACCCAGCGCCAGCAGTATGACGCGATCCCCGGCGCGAACACCGACCCCAACGGTGGGTTCAAGGTCGGCAGCGAACTCTGGGACCAATATCAGAACATCCGCCGCGCACGCATCCAGATCCTGAAAAACGGACAGGAAATCGCCAACCTCCGGCAGGCCGTGCGCATCGAGATCGCCCGCTCGGGTGATATTCAGGATGTGGTGGTGGACTACGGAAACCAGCGCTCGGCGATCGAACAAGAAATCGGCCGGATCGAGGCCGCGCAGAAATTCACCGAGGTCCTGGCCAACGCGTGCAATCCTGCGAACTGGGCGGAGGTCACCACCAGCGTCATCAGCGCCGGCATGCGGATCTACGGCGAGGTGCGCAAGGGCGAGCTGGGAGCCGAGCGCGAACGCCTCGCCGCGCAGGAAAAGGCGGACATCGAGGGGATCGACAGCACCGCCAAGGTCGAAACCATGCTCCTCGACATGAAGACGCTCGTCCTTTCCTCCCAGGAAAACGCCGTGATCCTGCAACAGGAAGTGGGGCGTCTCACCGGGCTGCTGCGTGAACGCAAGACGCTCGAGCGCCGCATCGATTCCCACACCAACACGCTTGCCAACCGCTACTTCGCCGATCCCATCCACAAGCTGCGCTACCTCAACGAACTGCTCATCGCCGAGCGCACCTTCACCATCGCCCAACAAACCGCGTTCTTCATGGCGCGCGCGCTGGAGTATAAATGGAATGTTCCTTTTGACGCATTTCTGCAGGGCGTCGGCAGCGGCACCACCTCGATGGCCGCCATCTACCGCGCCCGCAACGCACAGGAACTCCAGTTGATCGTCGATGACATGCGCCTCGCCGATGGCACCAACATCGGCGTCACCAACTACGAAAGCCAGTTTTCCCTCAAGGAGGACGCCTTCGGCTACGCCGAAATGGAGAACGGATCACCCGCCCTCTATCCCGATCCCATCAGCGGCGAAATGGTCGGCGCGACCCAGGCATTCCGCAGCCTCCTCGCGCGGGACTTTCAGTTCATCAATCCCGGGAATGGCGACGTCACGCTCAACATTCCGTTCAGCTCCGTGCGTGATCCGCTCAACAGCTTTTTCGGTCCCGACTTTTTCCGCGGCCCGCGAGGTTTGGTCGTCCAACCCGATGGTTCGCTGGCGCTTCATCCGAGTTTCGGCTCCGCCGGAAGATATCGTGACAAGATCCGCGAACTCGCCGTCACCATGCCCGGCGAATACGGCATCGGACCGCCGCAAACCGTTTCCGAGTTGTTCTACGGCGGCACCAGTTTCCTGCGCACCCGCAAACTGGGGCGCTACAACGAGCTGCTGGACGAAACGCTCGGGAGCTATCGCTTCGACCGCCTGTCCGACGAACTCACCGCCATCCCGGTAAGGGCCTCCACCTTCAGCAACGGCAGGTGGGAAACGACCGACACCCTGGTCAGCGCACCTTCCGTGCATCTCACCGGCGACGTGTGGCCCGCCAAGGCGATCGCTCCGCCCGAGTCCGCCTACATCGATACCTTCCGCGAACGCAGCGTCGCCGCCAACGGCTGGCAAATCCGCATCACCCTCAAAGAGGGCACCACCTACGCCACGGTCGATCAAATCAGCGACATCATCCTACACATCCGCCACCAGGCCAGCCTGCGCTCAGAATAATCTCTCGCCTGCTCCATCACGTCTTCCTTGATGGAATGATCATGGATCTCACCGCATCCCGACGACATCTGCCGTATGACTACGCATATAATGTGATTTCATCCGCACTGATTCCGTAAGGATGCCGGAGAGGTCGAAAAGTCTTGTCCTGTCGTGCGGAATATGTTGGCTGATTGTGCATAGGATTTCGTGAATCTTCCGTATATCCTGACGAGCCGACCTGATCGCCGACCCGCCCGGGTTCGTGGAGCTTCATAACCCCCTTTTCCCCGCCCTCCGGTCCGGCCACCGGCTCATTCAACGGCCTTCACGCCAAAAGCAAATTCCTAGCAGCCTCATTCAACGGCCTTCACGCCAAAAGCAAATTCCTAGCAGCCAACAAAGACAAGGCCAAGGATTTCGAACTCCCGCGCCTCTACCTCCCGCTCAACATCGATGAGGAATTCATCCGCGAGCTGTGCGGCGAAGAGCTGGTGCGCCAGATCGAC